>JACAEO010000104.1 GCA_013388805.1 Chloroflexota bacterium | reverse complement strand
GAGCCGAAGGGCTCGGGGTGACATGCCATCGGTTTCTCCCGGCGCCATTAGCCCGCCGCCGGCCACCAGAAACTCGGAATGACAGGGGCGCTGGCATACGAACGACAACTGTAGGGCTATACCAAAGCGTCCTAAAGACGCCGCAAGCTCGTGAGCGCTGGAGCGCTTCCTGTTGCATTGAGCGGCAATCGACAATCCGCAATCCGCAATCTAAAATGGTACGGTGCCCCTGGGGTTGAACGTTCTCGCAGTATAGCACAGACCATAGCAGGATCGAATACCTGACCTTTCGACCGTCAGGGCTCCGTCAACGTCCGGTTGATCGTCCGCGCCGTGGGCGTAAACGCCTCGGCTCCTGGTGCGAAGGCCACCTGCGTGGCCTGTCGAGCCCGCGCCGGCGGGCTTCGCATCGGCTAGGCCGCGGCTTCAGTCGCCGGGCGGACGATGTCGACGTACCGTCTTGCACGGCGCCTCGTTCCGTCAGCCTGAACTATGCCTTTGCCATTTCGGCCCCTCCTTGCTATACTGGCCCCGCTTCGCGACCCGACCAGAGCGGAGAGGGATGGCCGTGAAAATCTACAAAGCCCGCGCCCCCATGCGCATCGGCTTCTTCGGCGGTGGCACCGACGTCAGCCCCTACGCCGAGGAGCACGGTGGCAAGGTGCTCAACTGCACGATCAATCTTTATGTGCGCTGTATGCTCAGTGCGAGCGTCCAGCCTGGCCTCACCATCCGCTCGCTCGACCTGCAGGAGGTCAGCCGCCAGGTGAGCGGGCGCGAATGGGACGGGCGGCTGGCTCTGCCCCAGGCGGTGCTCGACGCCATTCCCCACCTGCGTCCGGCCTATACCCCCGAGCGACCCGGCTATAAGCTGACCATGTTCAGCGATGCGCCCCCCGGCAGCGGCCTGGGCTCCTCCTCCGCCCTGGTCGTGAGCATGCTCCACCTGCTCTACAACGTCGCTGGCGAGCGCTACGACCCGCACGAATTGGCCGAACTGGCCTACCGCATCGAACGCCAGGATCTCGGCATCCCCGGCGGGCGCCAGGACCAGTACGCCGCCGTCTTTGGCGGCATGTGCGTCTACCACTTTGGTCCCGGGCGGGTGATCGTCGAGCCGGTGCTCACCGATCCTACCGCCCTGCTCGAACTGGAGAGTTGCCTGATCATCGGCTATATCGGCGACCGGCAACTGCTGCGCCGCCACCTCATGGCCGACCAGGTGCAACGCCTGCTCAAAGGTGATACGCTGCGCTACCACGACGAGACCAAAGCCTTCGTCGACCAGGCGACCCGCTACCTGCGCGAGTTGCGCATTGCCGACTTCGGGCGCCTGCTCCACGACGCCTGGGAGGTGAAGAAGGCCTTTTCGCCCCATATCGCCCCGCCCGTTGTCGACGAGGTCTACGCCCTGGCCATGCGCCACGGCGCCTGGGGTGGCAAGATTACCGGCGCTGGCGGCGGTGGCTTTATGGTCTTCGCCTGCCCCTTCGACCGCCGGCTGGAACTGGAGCGGGCCCTGACCGCCGCGGGGGTGATTGTGCGCCCCTTCTCCTTCGTGGCCCACGGCGTGCAATCCTGGGCCGTCGAAGCTGCCCCCGCGGAGCGCACCATCACCAGTTGACCCTGGCTCGGATGCTCTGTTCATGCTGACACGCGCGCGGGAGAGCCTGTGCTGAGCCTGTCCCTGCGGGCTGAGCCGCAGGGCGGAGGCGAAGCGGGAGAGCCGCACCAGCGGCGGGGGTGAGCGCCGGTACCGCCGGTACAGCCTGGAAGCATTTGGCACGGCGCCCTGGGCCATCTGACCGGCAAGACCCGCCCGGCTGCCGTATCTCTGGTATAATCGGTACTGAACCCGATGCTTCTCATGCGGGGCCAGTGAGCGGAATGGTCTGCCTACTGCCCTCCACCTCATGGAGCGAGACCATGCCTGCTGTTGCCCCTCAGTCCGTGCAGCTCACCTGCCCTGCCTGTGGCACGCCCTTTCGCGCCAGCATCTATACGCTCGTTGACGTAAGCGAGCAGCCTGAGCTCAAGCCGGCCCTGCTCAGCGGCCAGCTCAATGTGGCCGTCTGCCCCAGCTGCCGGACCGCCAGTATGCTCGGCGCGCCGCTCATCTACCACGACGCCCGCAAGCAACTCTGCCTGGTCTACTTTCCCCAGGAGCTGAACGCCCGCCCCGAGGAGCAGGAGCGCTTCATTGGCGAGGTGACCAGCTTCATCATCCGTTCGCTGCCGCCCGAGGCGCCGCGCGGCTACCTGCTGGCGCCGCGGCGCTTTCTGACCCTGCCCTCGCTGCTCGATGCCATCCTCGAGGCCGACGGCATCAGCCGCGAGACCCTCGACCGCCAGCGGGCCTACGTCGAGCTGATCAGCGACCTGGCCTCGTTACTCGGCAGTGATGACGATTTCAATGCCCTGGTCGAACAGCGCCGCGACGAGTTCGGCCCCGAGTTCTTCGCCACCCTCGAGGCCTTCATCCAGGCTACCCCGGACGAGCAGGCCGAATCGCGCGCGTTGCTGATCCAGGTGCGCGAGCGCCTCGCCGAGCTGGTCGGTGAGCCCTCGCTCGAGGCCAGCGACCAGGAGATCGCCGCGGCCATCGAACGGCTCAGCGCCGTCCCCGATGAGGAGTTGGAGTATGCCGTGGCCGAGTTGCGCCCCCTGATCGATTATGGCTTCTTCCAGGCCTGGACCGAGCGGATCGATGCCGCCATGGCCGGTGGCCACGCCGATGAGGCCGCCCGCCTGTTCGACCGTCGCGCGCGCATCCTGGCAATGGTTGAGGATCTCGATCAGCAGGCCCAGGCGATGTTCGAGGCCGGGAGTGCGGTCCTGGCCGAGATCCTGGCAGCGCCCGACCCGATCGCCGCGCTCCAGCAGCGTGCCGATCAGGTCGATGAGGCCTTCATGATCGCCCTCTCGGCCAACGCCGGGGCCGCCCAGCGCGCCGGGCGCGACGATGTGGTCCAGCAGCTGGAGCAGCTGGCCAACGTAGCGCTTGAGATCATCCAGAGCCGGCTCTCGCCCGAGGAGCGCTTCATCAATGAGCTGCTGCTGGCCGAGACGCCGCGCGAGGCGACCGCGCTGCTGCGCAAGAACGTGGCGAAGATCACGCCCGACCTGGTCGCGCAGCTCAACCAGCTTGCCGACCAGGAGCAGGCGCGCATCAACACCGAGACCGCTGAACGGCTCCGGCAGCTGGCCCGCGAGGCGGGGGCCATGCTCTTTTAGATGAAGCACCGGGTGATCCAGGCGTTCGCGCTGCTCGCCCGGCCCTTCGTCCGGCGGGCGCCGCCCGGGCTGCCCCGGCGCGTCCTGGTGCTCAAGCCCGACCACCTGGGCGATCTGCTGCTGGCCACCCCCGCGCTGCAGGCCCTGCGCCAGGGCCTGCCCGCCGCCCAGGTCACCGCCCTGGTTGGCCCCTGGGCCCGGCGCATGTGGCAGGGGCTGCCGGAGCTCTACCGCCTGGTTGAGGTGCCCTTCCCGGGCTTTGAGCGTGCCCACGCGGGCCGGCGGCAGCCGCTCGCGCCGTATCTGACCCTGCTGCGCTATGGGCTGCTGCTGCGACGCGCGCGCTACGACGCGGCGCTGCTCCTGCGCGACGATCACTGGTGGGGTGCGGCCCTGGCGCTGCTGGCCGGCATCCCCCTGCGGGTTGGTCACGCCCACCCGCTCTGCGCGCCGCTGCTCAGCGTGGCCCTGCCCTACGATGTACGCAGCCACGTGACCCGGCAGGCCCTCGCCGTGGTAGCGGGCCTCACCGGCAGAGCTGTGCCGGTCGCCCCCGGTACGCCGCCGCTGCGCTTTGTCCCCAGCGCAGCCGAGCGGGCCCGGGCGCGCGCCTGGCTGGCCGCCCACCTCGCCCCCGGCGAGCGCCTGCTGATCATCCACCCCGGGACGGCGGGCATCAGCAAACAGTGGCCCGCCGAGCGCTGGGCAGCGGTGGGCGACGCGCTGGCTGCCCTCCCCGCCACGCGCCTGCTGCTCACCGGCGGGCCGGACGAGGCGGCGCTCGTCGCCCGGGTGGCCAACCTGCTGCAGTGCCCGCCGCTCAACCTTGCGGGCGCGACCAGTATCGGCGAACTGGCGGCCCTGCTCGGCCACGCCGCGCTGGTCATCGGCGTGGACAGCGGGCCGCTGCATCTAGCCGTAAGCCAGGGCGCGCCGAGCCTGCACCTGTTTGGCCCCACCGACCACGCCCGCTTCGGACCATGGGGCGACCCGGCCCGCCACCTGGTGGCGCGTGCCGGCCTCTTCTGCAGCCCATGTCATGTTCTGACCCACTGCCCGCGCGGCACGGCCGGGCCGGAGTGCATGCTGGGCATCGGGGTCGCCGAGATCATCACCCTGGCAACCAGCTTGCTCTCCAGCACCGGACCCGGGTAGTCGTTCCTTTCCCCCGTGTTGCGGCTTATTTCCCCGGGGCGGCCGGCCGGACGCAGTACACTGGCGGCAGGTCGGCAACGGCTTCTCATAGCGTCGCTGCAATATAATGCACAGCAAATGCGCTGCAACAGGTGCTTGACGCAGTGCGGCGTAGGGGCTATGATGAAGCTTGTGATAAACGCCACGAACATAGCGAGCCGCCTATGATCGTCCAGCTCTTCCCCCAGCCGCAGCGTCTCGCCGCCCATCGGCGTCGCTGCAGCTTTGCCCCCTGCTCACTGCATGTCTACCGCCGCGCGCTCATCCGCCGCATCGGGCTCGCCAGTGACGGGCGGCCCGCCGCGGTGCTCGATGCCGTGGCACGCTCACTGCTCCAGGCCCGTGTAACGCCGTAGGGCCGAGCGGCCCTACGGCGCCGGCGCCGGCACAAATCGCAACGCCTGGCGTTTCATATAGGCCAGGATCGCGCTGATCCCGTTGAGCCGCTGGGGGCTGAGCACCTGCTGCAAGCCCATCTCGAGGAAGAAGTCGCCGGGCAGGGCAAGCACCTCACGTGGCGTGGCCCCGTGCAGACCCTCGGCAAGCAATGCGGCATAACCACGCGTGGTAGGCGCCTCGGCGGGCACGTCGAAATAAAAAACGAGCCCGTCACCATGCTGCTCGGTATGCAAAAAGACCGGGCTGGCGCACTCGTGCACCTGCTCCATGCCGGCGTGCGCGCGCAGGTGTTCGGGCAGGGGCGGAAGCCGGTCGGCATACTCGAGCATCAACTCCAGCTTCTCGTTGCGGTCGCTGGCTTTGAACTCGTCGACAATCGCCCGCAGCCGTGGCGGGATCGCTTCGTGCTCAGCCATCGCTACTCAATCTGCAGGATATAGCCCTTGCCACGCACATTGAGCAGATAGCGCGGGGTGCTTGGGTCGGGCTCGATCTTCTGGCGCAGATGATGGATGTGGGGCTTGATCAGCTCGCCGGCCTCCATGTCGCTGGCCTCATAGCCCTGGGCGCAGCGTACCAGCTGGGTATAGGAGAGCATCTGGCCGGCGTGCTCGGCAAGGCAGAGCAGCAGGCGAAACTCGGTCGGCGTCAGGTTCAATGAACGCCCGCCGAGCGTGGCCGTCTGGTGCCAGGTGTCGAGCTGGAGCTGGCCGATCGTCAGCTGGCGCTCGTTGATGGGCGGCGTGGCGCCGGGCGGTGGCGGGGCGGCCGGTGGGGCGGCACTGGCGTTGGTGGCGATGCCGACCAACTCTTCGAGCGGCTGAGGGCTGGTGCCGCCGCTGGCCAGCGCCTGGGCCGCCGCGCCGATCGCACTGATTAGCGCATGCTGTCGCTGGCGCCTGGCCCGCTCCTCCAGGCCGGCGGCAACCCGCTCCAGGATCTGCTCCGGGTCGCTCGTCTTCAGCATATAGTCAAAGATGCCCTGGTGCATGCCCTCGATCGCCGTCTCAAGCGAGCCGTGGCCGGTCAGCACGATCACCACCGTGTCCAGGTTGCGTTGCCGGAGCGCCTCGACCACCTGGATGCCATTGATCCCCGGCATCTGCAGGTCGACCAGCATCAGGTCGAATGGCTGGTGCTCAAACAGGGCCACAGCCTCCTCACCGGTTGCCGCGACCGTCACCCCGTGGCCGGCGCGGCTCAAGAGGGCGCTCAGGGTCAGGCGGATGTTCTGCTCATCGTCAACGACAAGAACCTGGGCAGGCTGGATCATGCTGTTTGCGCTCCGTGCCGAAAAGCACTATAGTTGGGACGGCAAGCGATATGGGCATTATAGCGTGCTACGCTTTGGGGTGTCAACGCGCGGCGTTCGTCGCGTTCTGCCGCCCGCAAGGCAGCCGGGTCGATGCGGAGATAATGCGTATGGGCGAGTTGGAGACGCTACGCGCGCAGGTCGAAGCGTTGGAGGCCAGCTTGCAGGCTGCCGAGGCGCGGGCGGTGCAATTCGAACACGAGGCCGAGTTGCAGCACGGGCGCGCCACCCATCTCGGCGCGCGCCTGAACACCCTGCTCTCCATCTCCGCCGCCTTGCTGATCAGCCGCGATGTCGACGCGATCGTGCAACTGGTGGTCAACGAGGCGATCGGGCTCTTCCCGGGCACCTGCGCCGCGCATCTCTTCCTCACCGAACCTGAGACGGAGTGTCTGGTGCTCCGCGCCGCGGCCGGCGCCGTCGAGCGCCGCGACTCGCTCGGCCTGGCGCGGATGGCGAGCATCGCGCCGCGTGCCATGCTCCTGGTTGGCCCGGAGTTGGAGCTGGCCCTTGAGCAACTGGACCCCTACGACCGCGAGGCCCTGCGTGCGGCGCTGCCGCTCTGGCCGCCATCGAGCGCCCTGATCAGCCCGCTGCGCGTCGATGCCCAGCGGCTCGGCGCACTCGTGCTCTACGGTGGCACCAATGCCCATCTCTACCATCCGCGCGACCTCCCCTTCATCCAGGCGCTCGGCGACCTCACCGCGGTCGCTGTCGATGAGTTGACCCAGCGCGCGCGCGCCGCCGCCCTGCAGCGCGACCTGGCGATCACCCAGTCGCTCCACGCTGAGGCCCAGGCGCGCCTCAATACCGCCCAGGCCCAGTTGCTGCAGAGCGCCAAGCTGGCCGCCGTGGGCGAGCTCTCCGCCTCGGTGGCCCACGAGATCAACAACCCGCTCTACGCCGCCCGCAATAGCCTCTACCTGGTCGAGCAGGATCTCCCCCCCGATGCACCGCAACGGGCCTTTCTCAGTATCGCCCAGCAGGAACTTGGCCGCATCGCCCGGATTATTACCCGCATGCGCGACTTCTACCGGCCCTCCAAATCCGAACTGGCCAGCACCAGCATCAACAGCATTCTCCGTGAGACCCTCGAACTGGTGCAGACCCATCTGCGTCACGGCCGTATCCACACCACCGCCAGCCTTGATGCGGACCTGCCACCCACCATCGCCCACGCCGATCAGTTGCGCCAGGTGTTCCTCAATATCATCCTCAACGCCTGCGATGCCATGCCGCGGGGCGGCGAACTGCGCGTCACGACCCAGTTGCTGCAGGCCCGCCCTGAGGCGCCTGCCACGATTGGCGTGATCATCAGCGACACCGGCGTGGGGATTGCCCCGGAGCACCGCCCGCACCTCTTCGAGCCCTTCTATACCACCAAGCCCCAGGGAACCGGCCTCGGCCTGGCCATCAGCGCCCATATCATCACTCAGCACGGCGGGCGGATCACGGTCGAGAGTGAGATCGGCCAGGGCACGACCTTCACCATCCTCCTCCCCGTCAACAGCGACGTGCAGGATCAGCAGAGCTGAGCCGCGCAGGCTCCCCCGAGACGCGACCGCGCACCGAATATGGTGCGCGGTCACGTTTATCTATGCGGATTATTACGCATTACGGAGCCATCCAGCGATGATTGTGTATACTCTCACAAGTTGTTGGTTCGCCACTGGCAGTTGTCGCCTCGCTCCGTCACAGGCTCCGGTGAGACTGCTAGGATAGTGGCAGTGTACCGGCAGTGTCACCGTTGCAGCCTGGCCGCCGGAGGAGTGAGC
Organism: Chloroflexota bacterium; assembly: GCA_013388805.1. Taxonomy (GTDB): domain Bacteria; phylum Chloroflexota; class Chloroflexia; order Chloroflexales; family Chloroflexaceae; genus JACAEO01. Next base: position 3,056 of record JACAEO010000104.1, on the reverse strand, counting down.
AGACCATGCCCCCCAGGCAGATCCACATCGTTGATAATGACCCTGTCGCCGCTATGATCACCCAGCGCGGCTTGCAGACGATGCTCGGCGATCGCTTCACCGTCTCGGTCGCGTCGTCGCCCAATGCGGCCTGGCTGGCCTGCGCCGATGACCGCGTCGATCTGTTGATCGTCGACCCAAGCCCCCACGTGGGTGGCGTCATCTCACTGGTGCGCGCGGTACGGACTTTTCGCCCGAGCATCCCGGTGCTGGTGCTCACCGCCTACGATACGCCCGGCCTGCGCGCCAAAATGCGCGAGCTGGGCGTGAGCGCCTATGTGGCCAAACCGGTTGACCTGCACGATCTGCTGCCGGTCGTGACCGGCGCGCTCGCCGGCATGCCGCCCCGCCTCGCCTCCGGTCCCTCCCTCGCCACGATCAGCGCCTCTGGCATCGTCCACGGCAAGTAGCCACGACCCGCGCGCCGCCTGGCCGGTGCGCTGTGGTATGATGGGAACAAACCGTTGGAGATGGCACCATGCACCGGTTTCGCTTTGACTGGCGCTGGCTCTTGCTGATCGGCCTGATCGCCATCCTCGCAAATGCCCGCTCACTCCCCTGGTTCGTCACAGCCCTGGCCCTGGGTGGCATGGGCGGCTACCTGCTGGCCCTTGCCTGGCGGGCTCTGGGGGCCAGCGGGGGGTGGGGCAGCAGCACCGCCCGGCGTGTCACCTACTGGCGCGGCCAGCGCATCGAGACCAGCGGGCCGCCCCGGCGTTTCCGCCCGCGCACCTGGGACGAACTGGCGCCCATCCTGGTCTATGCGCTGGGCGGCCTGGCGCTCGTGCTTGCCGCACTGGCTGTGACCATCCGCGCCCTGCAGCCGTCGCTCTGGTCGTAATACCGCGGCGCAGGGCGCCAGGAATCCTCAGGGGTGGAGCCTTGCGGCGCCACCCCCGGGGAGAGAGGAGAAGGAGATACAGAGAGTATAGCAGGTGTACGACGCGCTGTGTGTGTTCCAGATTACAAAAACCATAACAGAAGCTTAACGTTTTGCAACAAGGCTTAATACGATGTCCTTCATGGATGGCCTGCTTCAGCGCAGGCGGCTGATCACTGAACGCCAGGATGCCCTGCTCGGCGAACTCCGCGCGGTGCTGCAGCAGCTCGATGCGGCCTTCCAGCGCTTCGGCAGCGATATCGACCCGGCCGACCAGCGCATCTTGCACGAGACGCTCGCGCACCTCGAGGAGCTCTTCCTGATCGTTGTCGCCGGCGAGTTCAATGCCGGCAAGTCGAGCTTCCTCAATGCGCTGCTGGGCGAGCAGTTGCTCCCCGAGGGGGTCACGCCAACCACCGATACGATCACCCTGCTCCAGTATGGCGACGAGATCAGCAGCGCGCTCCACGCGGACGGCCTGCGCGTCACCACCTACCCCGCCGCCGTGCTGCGCCAGCTCACCATCGTGGATACGCCCGGCACCAATGCGGTGATCCGCCACCACGAGCAACTGACCCGCCAGTTCATCCCCCGCGCCGACCTGGTGCTCTTCACCACCTCCGCCGACCGCCCTTTTACGGAGAGTGAGCGGGGCTTTCTCGAGTTGATCAAGGAGTGGGGCAAGAAGATCGTCATTGTGCTGAACAAGATCGATATTCTTAATGCCGCGGAGCTCGAACAGGTGCTCAGTTTTATCCGTGAGAACGCCCGTTCGCTGCTCGGCGTCACCCCCGAGATCTTCCCGGTCTCCGCCCGCCAGGCCATCAGCGCCCGTCAGCGCGCGGGCGAGGAGCGCGCGCAGCTCTGGGCCAGCAGCCGCTTCGGCGAGATGGAACGCTACGTGATCGACACGCTCGACGAGGAGACCCGGGTCCGGCTCAAGCTCCTCTCACCGCTCGGCGTTGCCCAGAAGCTGAGCGGCAAATACCTCGGCGTCACCGAGAGCCGGCTGGAGACCCTGCGCGAAGACCTGGCCACCATGGACAATGTCGAGCAGCAGCTGGACCTGTTCAAGCTGGACCTGCAGAACGATCTCAAATACTACCTCGGCGAGATCGATCAGATCCTCCAGGATCTGGTGGCGCGTGGCGACAGCTTCTTCGATGCGCACATTCGCCTGAGCCGGCTGCCCGACCTGCTGAACGGCGACAAGTTTCGTGGTCTGTTCGAGGCAGAGGTGGTCGGCGACGTTGATCAGCAGATCGATCAGAAGGTCGGCGCGATCGTCGACTGGATGGTGGAGAAGAACCTGCGCCTGCAGCAGAGCGTGGACGAGTACATCAAGCGGCGGGCCAGCCAGCATTCCGAGAAGCTCATCGGCAACGTCGGCGGCAGCTTCGAGTACAACCGTCGTGCCCTGCTCGACTCGGTGGGCCGGGCGGCCACCGACGTGATGGCCAGCTACGACAAGCAAGCCGCCTCCGCAGAGCTCGCCGACGAGGTGCGCTCCTCGATCGCGGCGACGGCGATCACCGAAGTGGGCGCGGTGGGCCTTGGCGCGATCGTGGTGGCGCTGGCTCACGCCGTCTGGCTCGATTTCACCGGCATTCTGGCGGCCACGGCGCTGGCCCTGGGCGGCTTCGCGCTCTTACCCGCCAAGAAGCGCCAGGCCAGGAAGGCGCTCCGCGCGCGGGTGGACACGCTGCAGCGCCAGCTCCGCGAAGGGGTCGAGCAGCAATTTCAGCGTGAGGTGGATCGTGCGATCGGCCAGATCCGCGAGCGCAACGCCCCCTTCACGCGGTTCGTGCGTGCCCAGCGTGGCCAGCTCAGCGAGCTGCAGCAACGCTTCGCCGAGCTGGACACCGCGCTCGGGCGGCTACGCAAAGAGATCGAAACATAGGGGCGGCCCAAACAACACACCCCCCGAACGCATACGTTCGGGGGGTGGCAGGCACCTTGCCAGGCGAGTGTGGTCTCGTGATGGGATCGTGCCCATCGGCACTGCCCGCTTGGGGCAGGCTCCCTAGAAAGGAGGTGATCCATCCGCAGCTTCCGCTACGGATACCTTGTTACGACTTCGTCCCAGTCGCGACCCCTGCCCTCGGCCGCTGCCTCCCATTCACGGAACGGGTTAGCT
>JACAEO010000218.1 GCA_013388805.1 Chloroflexota bacterium | reverse complement strand
GGCGTCCCGCCCGCATGCGGGCCGGAGGCCCGCGTACCCAGGTTTGCCAGCAGGATCTTGCAACGCCTTTGGGGCGGTGAGCCGCTCCGTACCCCACCGCGCGAGGCGGACGGTGCACAAGCCCTGAGGTTCACGTCCTGTGTGTACAATGACAGAGGAAATTGAGGTTATCGCTCGCAGGCGATCAGCAACCGCTGGCACGTCTGGCTTAGCCCGGGCTGGAGGAGAGGTATGAAGCGCTCGATCTGTCTGTACTGTGGCTCGCGTCCTGGCACCAATCCAGCCTTCATGGCGGACGCGGCGGCGTTTGGGCGTGCGGTTGCCGCGCGCGGGTGGCGGCTGATCTACGGTGGTGGCGATGTGGGTCTGATGGGGATTGCTGCACGGGCCGCGCTGGGTGCTGGTGGTGAAGTGATCGGCATTATCCCGCGCGCACTGCTGGAGCGGGAGCAGGGCCTTGCCGAGGTGAGCGAGCTGATCATCACCGAGACGCTGCGTGAACGCAAGGGGCTCATGTTCGAGCGCAGCGACGCCTTTGTGGCCCTGCCCGGTGGCTTCGGCACCCTCGAGGAAGTCGTCGAGACGCTGACCTTGCGCCAGTTGCGCTACCACAACAAGCCTATCTATTTTCTCGACACAGCCGGCTTCTTCCAGCCGCTGCTCCAGTTCTTCGATCACGCCCTGGCGGCGGGCTTTATCCGTCCGGATCATCTGGGCCTGTTCGAGGTAGCCGCTGATGTGCCTACGTTGATGGAACGGCTTGAAGGCAGGCCATAGGGGGAGCAACTGCCACCGGTCATGCCAGAAGGCCTACGGATAACTATTTGGTCATCATTCACCGCGCCGCATCATATGTCGGCCATGGAGCGTTAGATCCCTTAGGAAAGCCCTGTTCGAGCGGTGCGCGCCGGCACTCGTTGTGCGGGGCAGGGCGCGTGTTGGCGAGGTAGCTTACACTTTTTTGCTTGCAGACGCGGTAGCCGCTTGCTATACTGGTTCCTGGATAATACACGCAAATAGTAGAGCCAGTTGCGGAAATTATCCCGATCGTTAAGCCACCAACAAACGATTGCTGATGAGAAGGAGTTGCCATTCGTCAGACTGACGAGATAAGCGACAGCGGAACGTGCGCCAACACGTTCCGCCGCTAACCACCACGTCTTTCCTTCCATTGCCGGGCAGCAAGGGAGAAGCTCGTCGTGGTCGCCCCGATTATACCTCACGTTAACCTCTGCCACAAGGGCGATCACCCACGTATTCTGTCCATCGTTCCATCCTGGAGCCGGCTTTTTCGCACAGGTCTTGTCGTGCGATCGCCGTGAGGATGGGCCACGCTCTGTCGCCAGTTCATAGCTGGAGGTAGTACTGCGCCATGACGCTTTTGGGGAGTCAATCGATGTTCAAGCCCATTCGTAACCGCCATTTGCTCCTCAGCGATCTCGTGCTGCTGCCCATCGCGGCTTTCGGCAGCTTCGTCCTCCGCCTCGAGCGCCTGCACCTGGGCGAGTTCTGGCCAGGCTTCGCGCTCTTCACCGCCCTTGCTGTGCTGTGCGTGATGGCGCTCTTCTGGGCAACCGGGAACTACACGCGCTACTGGCGCTATGCTTCAGTCTACGATCTGCTCACGCTCTACGCTGCGCTTACTGGTGGCACGGTGCTTGCCGGTGCTGGCCTGCTTGTTCATCGCAGTGTTAGCGGGGTGGTCCTTGTGCCGCTGTCGATCCCGTTCATCTTCCTGCTGCTGGCCAGCGTGGCCATTGCCATGCCGCGCCTTGCGCTGGGTCTGCTCCCCGCCTTCAAGTCACGGCGCAAGGCCGCCCCCAGTACGCTGCAGCGGGTGCTGGTCATGGGCGCCGGGGGTGTTGGCGCCCATCTCGTGCAGCAGCTTCGCGATCACCCTGAGTTCGGCATGCAGGTGGTTGGTCTGCTCGATGATGACCCGCTCAAGCATGGGATGCACATCCACGGCGTTCCGGTACTTGGGACCTTCGAGGCCATCCCGGAGGTGGCGCGCGCGAGCCACGCCAGTGCGCTGATCATCGCGATCTCGGGTCTGTCAGGCCGGAAGGTGCGCCGGATCGTCACCCTGTGCGAGACGGTTGGCCTGCGCACCAAGATCGTTCCCGGCCTCCACGACCTGCTCGATTCGCGGGTGAGTTTCACCCAGATCCGCGATGTGCAGATCGAAGACCTGCTGCGCCGCGAGCCGGTCGCCACGGATATCTCGGCGGTGCGCCAGCTGCTCCACGGCCGGCGGGTGCTGGTCACTGGCGGCGGTGGCTCGATTGGCAGTGAGCTCTGCCGCCAGATCCTCGACTGCGCGCCGGCTGAGCTGATCGTGCTGGGCCACGGCGAGAACAGTGTCTTCGAGATCTACCACGAGCTGCTGCGCCGCGTGGCTGCCCAGACTGACGCAGGCGTGAAGACGGTGATCCATCCGGTCATTGCCGACATCCGGGAGCCGGACCGGCTCGACGAGGTCTTTGCGGAGCTCCGGCCCGAGGTGGTCTTCCACGCCGCTGCCCACAAGCACGTTCCGCTGATGGAGCGCAATCTGCGCGAGGCGTTTACCAATAACGTCCTGGGGACGCGCAACCTGCTGGCCGCCGCTGAGCGCCACGGCGTCGAACGGCTGGTGATGATCTCGACGGACAAGGCGGTCAATCCAACCAGCATCATGGGGGTCAGCAAGCGAGTGGCCGAGTTGCTGGTCCACCAGACGGCGAAACGGAGTGGTCGTCCCTACGTGGCGGTGCGCTTCGGCAACGTGCTCGGCAGTCGTGGTTCGGTGCTGCTGACCTTTAAGCGGCAGATCGCGGCGGGTGGCCCGATCACGGTTACCCACCCGGAGATGCGCCGCTTCTTTATGACCATCCCCGAGGCCGTGCAACTGGTCTTGCAGGCGGCCGTGCTCGGCCACGGTGGTGAGGTGTTCACGCTCGATATGGGTGAGCCGATCAAGATCGTCGATCTGGCGCGCGATATGATCGAGCTCTCGGGCCTGCAGGTTGGTGAGGATATCGAGATTGTCTACTCGGGCTTGCGCCCCGGCGAGAAGCTCTATGAGGAGCTGTTCGTGCCCGGTGAAGAGTATCGCCGGACCAGCCACACCAAGATCTTCATCGCGTCCAACGCCAGTTCACTGGTGCCGGTGAATCTCGATCAGCAGATCGCGGAACTTGAGTACGCCACCCTCCACGGCGACCGGGACGGCATCCTGACGGTTGTGCAGGAACTGGTGCCAAACCACTGTCTCGAGCAGATCCTGGCCGGGTTGCCGGAGCAACAGGCCCGGCCGGCGCCAGAAGCACCGCTGGCTGCCCACGCCCTTGGCGAACGCCCTGACCAGCATTGGGCAAAGAGCTCACCCGCTCAGGTGCCCGGTGGTGCGCCAGCGTCCGCACGGGCAACGGTTCCTGGTCCGGCGTTCTCGGCGACGATCCGGCCCGCGACGGCCGAATAGCCGCCCATCCGACGGATCAGCGGCGCGCAACGAACAGCCCTACGTGGGGCTGTTTGTTGCATTTGCGCAGCCGGGTGCGACACAAGGTATCGTATGATACGATTGGACGTCAGCGCGTAGAGGCACGCTGGCGACGCGACCTGGAATGAGGAGCCCCCATGACGATCCAATTCGGCACCTTTGTGCCCCAGGGCTGGCGGCTGGATCTGATCGAAATCGCCGACCCGATCACCAAGTATGAGGCGATGACCGCCGTTGCCCGGACGGTCGACGCGATCGATGTCTATGACTCGATCTGGGTCTACGACCACTTCCATACCGTGCCGCGCATCGAGCGCGAGGCCGTCTTCGAGGCCTGGACGATCACCGCCGCGCTGGCCCGCGATACGCGGCGGGTGAAGGTGGGCCAGATGGTTACCTGCATTGGCTACCGCAACCCGGCCCTGGCCGCCAAGATCGCCTCGACGGTGGATGTGCTTAGCCACGGGCGGCTCTACTGCGGCATCGGCGCCGGCTGGTACGAGCACGAGTGGCGCGCCTACGGCTATGGCTTCCCCGAGACGCGCGACCGCATGCGCGCCTTTCGCGAGGCGACCCAGATTATGGTCAAAATGTGGACGGAAGAGACCCCGACGTTTGCGGGGGAGTACTTCCACATCCGTGGCCCGATCAACGAGCCGAAGGGGGTGCAGCAGCCCTACCCCTCGCTCTGGATCGGCGGCGGCGGCGAGCAGGTGACGCTCAAGCTGGTGGCCCAGTATGGCAATGCTTCCAACTTCAGCGGCAGTCCTGCTGAAATCCGGCATAAGTGCGCCGTCCTGCGCGAGCACTGCGTCGCCGTGGGCCGCGACTACGACACGATCATCAAGTCTACCAAGTAGCTGCTCAATAATCCGGGGTAAGGCGGGAACGCCGCAGAGCGCGGTGAGTGCCGGCTGACGAACCTATCTAAATGGTTGGGTCGGCCCCATCCAAGCTGGGATGGCGAAGCCCT
>JACAEO010000366.1 GCA_013388805.1 Chloroflexota bacterium | reverse complement strand
GGCCCGCGCGGCGGTCCGCGCGCGTTCGGGGCCAACCACCCGGGCGGCGCCCTGCTCAAAATGGTCCACCGCCAGGAGCATCTGGGCGCCGCTGGCCCGGCTCGGGTCGCTGATGCCCGCCTGACGGTAGGCCGCCTCGAGCAGTGCGGCGGCGCCAGCGCCAACGAGGCCGACCGCGATGCGCTCGAATTCGGGGGCCAGGGTTTCGCCCAGGCTCGGCTCACGCATCTCGATCAGCCCGCTCTGCAGCAGCTGGGCAATGATCTCGCAGGTGCGGAAATCGCCCAGGCCGCTGCGCTGGGCGATCTGGGCGACCGTATTCTTGCCGTTGATCATGGTCAGCACGCGCCACTCTTCGGCCTCGACATTGATCTCACCGGCATCGCTCGCCGGGTTGGGCACGAGGCGCGGCACGAGCGCGAGCGAGGGCACGTGCTGTTGAATAGCGGCCCAGGCATCCTGGCGCATCACCCCTTCCATAATAATCGCCTCATTGGAGCGGGTGATCGTCGGGGTCTCGAGGCGCCGATCGTCATAGAAGCGGAACGGACCTGCGCCGAGCGTAAAAAACGTATAGACGGCCTCAAGCGGCCGCATCCCGGGGATGCTCGCGCCAATAATTTTACCGTCGCGAAAGTACAGCCAGCCCTCATAGGTCTGGCCGGCGCGTTGCCCACGGATATGAACGCCGCCGGTCTTCTTGCTCAGATCGACGAGCTGAATAATATCGGTGAGTGGAAATTCGCTCAGATCGCCAGAAAGGGCCATGGCTTCACCGCAGAGGGCCGCGCAACGAATGCCAGGGAGCGCTTGCCTGCTCGGCGTGCCGCCAGCGCGCCCCCCGGATATCCGGCCCGGACGAGCGAGCTCCGCAGCACGTCGCTAAAGCTTGCTGATCACCGCCCGGCTGATGGCGCGCAGCGTCTCAAAGACGCCTGCGCCCGTCGTGGCCACCGCCTCGATGCGTGGCCAGTTCATCCGGTTGACCCCGAGGAAGTGGTCCATCGTCTGCACCGAGGCGATGACCTCCGCGGGAAGATCGCGCTTGTTATACTGTAGCACAATTGGAAACTCGGCGAAGCGCTTGTTTTGCCGGGTCACATTCTGAGCAAGCTCACGCAGGCTATTGACATTCTCCTGCATCTTTTGCTTGCTCGAATCGGCGACGAAGACCACGCCATCGGCGCCGTTCAGCACCGCAACCCGGGTGCGTTCGTAGAGCACCTGTCCGGGGACGGTGTAGAGATGGAAGCGAGTCTGGAAACCGCGGACCTTGCCAAGATCGAGCGGGAGGAAATCGAAGAACAGGGTGCGTTCGGTTTCCGTCGCGATCGAGAGCAGGTCACCCTTTACATCTTTCGGCACCTGGCTATGGATGTACTGCAGATTCGTCGTCTTCCCGCCCATGCCGGGGCCATAGTAGACGATCTTGCAGTGTATTTCGCGTGCCGCAACATTAATCAGCGCCATAGATTCGCTCGCATGCCTGTTCAATGGGATGGGGGCGGCGTGCCTCGTCGCGGGGCGGCCATTGCCCGCCGGGAGCTAGTCGCGGAAGAGCAGGTCGATGGTATCTTCCATCGAGGTGCGGAACGAGGAGCCGAGCACCTCATCACGCGCCTTGTGCTGCTGCCGAACCCGCTCGAGCACCGAGGCCAGTTCGTCGGTGGCCTTTTTGGTCAAGACCTTTACCAGGCCGATATGGGTGCCTTTGTTGAAGATGATACACAGGATCCACTGCTCTTCGATAAGGGCGATGAAGATATTCTCGCGTACCCCTTGCTGGAAGGAGGCCCGAAAGTCACGCTCGCGCAGCAGCTTGGCCACCTCGCGCGAGGAGGCGAAGACGCCGGCGATCAGCGCGCCCAGGGCGGTAATATCCTGGCGATCACCGTCACCCTTGGAGGAGATCACCTGGCCGCTCTTGTCAAGGAGCAGGGCGTAATCGCTGCCGGTATCCTCAACCAGACGGCCGAGGCATTCCTCGATCTGCCCGAGTTCCTCAGTGGGGACAATGATACTTGTCAGCTGTGGGTCCATCGCGGCCTACCTTATCGCAAGCTAGTCGGAGTACGGTCGGGTGTGCACTCCCCGGAAAATTATAGCACAGCGCCGGCAATAACTTATGTCAGATCGCGCTGAGCGCCTCCAGCAGGTCGTCACGGTGTTTGGCGACCAGAAACCGGACGTAGCCCAGATCCTCGCGCGCATCGGCGAGCACCAGCAGCATCGCATCGCCGCTGATCGGCTCGATCAGCACGATGCCCTGCTCATACTCCAGCAGGGTCTGCACCGTGCCGCCCCTGGCGATCTCACGGCCAAGGGCCTCGGCCATCGCCAGACCATTCGAGGCCACCGCGCAGACCGCGTCCACGTCAACATCGGGGCCGGCGGCACTCTCGATCAGCAGCCCGTCGGTGGCGACCACCGCGGCCAGTTCGACGCTGTTGGCGGCGCGAAAGCGGTCCAACAGTTGCTGTAGCCTGGCGCTCATCTCTGTCTCCCCTTGCAGCGCGCCCCGCCACCAGCGGGGCGACGAGCATCGTCATTATACACGGGGCGCTAACCGTACTGCGACCACCCGTACACCCAGGCCTGCTGCATCGATCGCGGTGGATGGATGGTGGGTGGGCCGCGCGCCTGGGAGGCGGTCGCCTACCCATCGGCGCCATTGCTGCGCTCACGCTCCTTGGGCGGGCGCCCGGTCCGGATATTGCGCAGCGAGTGGATGGTCGCGGCAATCGCCCGATCGGCCCAGCCGTAGATTGTCGGGCGGCTTTTCTGCAGGTCCTCGGCGATCTGGGTGACATTGGTGCGGTACTCCGGGTCGAAGGTGGCCAGGTTGATCCGGGCAGAGGCGACAATCTGCTGAATCTCGTCCTCGGTCAGTCCGTGCTCACGGATGAGCTTTCTGGCCCGTTTACTGGAAAGATCAAGCTGCATGTCCCGCTCCTTGCCAAACCCGCTCCCCATGCGCCAGCCTGCACCGTCACCCATCCCCACCACGAGCTAAGTGTAAGTATTTATTATCATATCATGTGGAAAGCATGCTGTCGAGTCTGGTTTGTAAACAGTATTCATGGGCCCTGCGCCAGGCGCCGGCAATGTGGATAACATAGCTGTTACGGCATCTAATCGCAAACACCTGTGCGTGCAGGAGGCGGGGCGCCCAGGCCGAACGACCGGGGTTGCTCTCATGATAATGTTTAACATGCCTGTGCGGTGAGCATCCAGAGCGTTGTAAAGCCTTGTCAGACAGATCGTGGAGCGCCGGGCGCTATGGTACAATGGGCCGGCGGAGGCCTCATGATCGAATCTGGCGACCAGCGCCTGCGGCAGCGGGAATACCTGCTCCAGATCAGCCGCGCGATGACCGCGCAGCTCGACCTGATCAGCGTGCTCTCGCTGGTGATCAGCTATGCCGTCGAGATGACTGCCGGCACCTCGGGCCTGATCGCGCTCTATGATGAAGATGGCAACGACGAGTTGCGCATCCGCGCCTCAGCGCACCTGACCCGCCAGGACTGGCCGGCCTTCGCCCGTCTGCTCACCCTGCCGATCAGCGAGTTGCCCCGCCGCGGGGAGGCAGTGCTGCGCGAGATCGCCGCCGATACCGGGCTGACCCTGCGCCAGATGATCGCGCTGCCCCTGGTGCTGCGCGACACTCCGGTTGGCGTGATCTACGTCTTTCGTGCTGCGCTGAATGTGGCCTTCTCTGCCGATGACCGGCAGGTGCTGCAGGATTTCGCCGACCAGGCGGCGATCGCGGTCTCCAATGCCCGGCTCTACCAGAGCGTGCTGCGTGAGAAGCAGCGCCTCGATGCTAGCATCGAGCAATCGGCCGATGGGGTCATGATCATCGATAGCCGCTGGCGGATCGTGACCTTCAACAAGGCGATGGAGCAACTCACCGGCTGGTCGCGTGAGGAGGCGATTGGCCGCCCCTGCGCCGAGGTGCTTGCCATCCAGAGTCCCCAGGGTACCAATATCTGCCTGGTCGACTGCCCGCTCAACCGCCTGCCCTACACGCCGAATCCAGTGGTTGAGGGCCGCATTGCCACCCGTGATGGGCGCGAGCTCTTTGTGCAGAGCCGCTATGCGCCGCAGCGCGGGCCCCAGGGCCAGTTCCTCGGCGCGATCGCCAATGTGCGCGACATCACCACCCAGAAGCAGGAGGAGCAGCTGCAGAATACCTTCATCTCGGTGATCTCCCACGAACTGAAGACGCCGGTCAGTATCATCAAGGGCTACGCCGGCACGCTCCGCCGCGATGACGTCAGCTTCACCCCCGAGCAGTATCGCGAGGGCCTGGCCGTGATCGAGGATGAGGCTGACCGCCTGGCGCGCCACATCCAGGATCTGCTCGATGTCTCGCGGCTGACCGCCGGTGGCCTGCGCCTTGAACAGACTGACTTCGCGCTGGCTATGCTGGCCGCCGATGTGGTGCGCGGCTTCGCCGCCACCGCGGGTGAGCATTACAAGTTCGAACTGCGCTTTCCCGACGATATGCCGCCGGTCCACGCCGACTATGAGCGCGTGCGCCAGGTGCTAAGCAACCTGGTCTCCAATGCGGTGAAGTACAGCCCCGAGGGCGGTGTGATCCGCCTGGGCGGCTGGGCCGAGGGCGACTTCGCGGTCTGCTATGTTGCCGATCAGGGCGTCGGCATCCCGCCCGAGGAGCAGGCGGCGATCTTCCGTCGCTTCTACCGCGTGGACAATCGCCTCTCGCGTGAGACGCAGGGGAGTGGCCTGGGTCTCTTCCTGACCCGGGCGATCGTCGAGGCCCACGGCGGGCGGATCTGGGTGGAGAGCCAGGTCGGCAAGGGTTCGCGCTTCGTCTTCACCCTGCCGCTTGGCCGCCGCCGGCTGGTGGACGAGGCCGGGCAAGCGGAGGTCCGCGAGGAATAGCCGATAGCCGATGGCGCTCGCCTCCTCGCGCCCCAAAACGGGCCGCGCGCTGCGTTTGCTCCTGTAGCGACGATCATGCATGTCGCGTACGCGCTTCAGGAGCACTCACGATGTACCAGATCGCAATCAGCAACGGTCGCTGGACCCTGCGCCTGGCGAACGGCTACGCGCTCCAGGGCCAGGCCCGGGACGCGGCCGAGGCGCTGCGCCGGGCCAGCGCGCTGGCCGTGCGGCTTGATGCCTGGGCACGGCAGCGCCGCCCACCCTGCCCGCCACCCGCCCTGCAGCATACCCCCTTTCAGGGGTAGCGTTTCTGGCGGATGGCGTCCTGATGAGCTGCGTGCCCCCCCCCTCCCCCCCTCTCCCAGCCTTGAAAGGGGGGGTATGAGAGGCGTTTCTTGGCGTTGTGATGCCGCAAACAACTGCGTCAGAAGAATGCCGCATCACCGTGCGCGCCAGCGCCCCTTTCCCCCTCCCTTTTAACTCTCCCAGCCTGGGAGAGGGGGGGTATGTTG
>JACAEO010000315.1 GCA_013388805.1 Chloroflexota bacterium | reverse complement strand
CACGTGGGCGGGCACTGCGCGCAGGGCGGCGCTGCCCACGAGGCCGCCGAGCTTCATCTGGCGCTGGCCGCCGCCGCGCGTGCTGGTGCGCTCCCAGTCGGCCCAGCGCACCTCGGCGCGCTCGACGCGCACCGCGCCTGCCGCCGCGACCAGCGGACGGTAATCGGCGTTCCACGGGCCTGGCCCGTGAAAGACCGCCAGCGCGGCGATGCGCCAGCAGGCCGCCTGCACGATCGCCGCCAGGTCCAGGTGCTCGATGAAGGCGCCGCGGGCCTTGACCCGCAGCGGCGTGCGCAACTCCAGGCGCAGGTCGGCGGGGAGCGCCGCGGCCCGCGCCGGCAGCTCGGCGACGTTCAGCAGCGGCAGGTCCGGCGGCTCATACACCTGCCCGTCCTGGTAGATCGGCGTGCCTACAGGCTGAAAAGGCTCCAGGGCCTCGACCCGCTCCAGGCGCGCCGTCGCCCGCGCGCGCCCCAGGCCGGCCTCGCCGAGCCCCACGAAGCCAACCAGAAAGTATGACAGAAAATCAATGCCTTTTCCAATCAGAATCAATCCGAACTCGAGGGCGTCACCCGCGGCGTACTGCCGCTTCTGGTCGAGCGGCGGCTCGATCACGAACGGGCGCGGTACGTCCTGCAGGTCGTGGAGGTGTGCCACCCCCTCGGGGTGCGGGGTCTCGAAGACCCGGCGGTACGGGCAGAGCATCGCCGCATCACACCGCTCGGCGTGGCCCCAGCAGCTCTGCGCGCACGAGGCCCGCTGGAAGGCGTAGCCGAAGCCGCCGCGCAGCAGCGCGCCCTTGTACGCGAGCAGGGTCGTCGCCTGGAGGAGGCGGTAGGTCACCCGGGCGCGCAGTACCGAAAGCGGTGGAAACGCCAGCGGACCCTCACCTGCCATCGCCGGTCCTCTCTGTTGCTGCGCGGTGTCCTCCCAAACCTCGGGCAAGATCTCGATCCATGAACGGTACTATAATACTTTTCAACTGTCACAAAACGATTACCATCACTCACACCGGTATGGGTTCTCATTCCTCCTGGGAACGAGCGCATCTTGCCTTCGTAGACGCGACGAGGGCGGGCCACCTGTAGTTCCAGGTTCGTGTATGTTCCCAGGTGTGAACACGTACCAACAGGGTGTGGAGGCGGCGACGCAGCCCCGCTCGCCCCACACCTCCACACCTCCACACCTTTACATCGCGATCTACTGCCGCGCCAGGCTGACGATCGCCGGGGTCTGGTCGAACATCCAGAAGGCCAGTGGCAACCCCAGGCCGAAGGTGACGCCGATCAGGCCCCAGGCGGTGCCGAGCCAGAGGCCGCTCAGCCACCAGCCCACCAGCACGAAGTACAGCGCCCGCAGCCAGAAGGGTCGCTGCGCAAGCTGCCCCTGGCCGATCAGCACGACCCCGCCCTGGTTGACCACCCGCATCTCGCTGCGCATGGGCTTGAGGGTCATGACCTGGGGCAGGCGGTTGAGCATCAGCAGGCCCAGGGGCAGGCCGATGACGCTGACCAGCAAGGCCCAGGCCACCCCGGTCCAGATCGCGCCGAGCCAGAGGCCGATGAACAGGAAGTAGAAGGTGCGCACCAGGCAGCCCGGCCCGGCGACGGTCGGGGCCATGACGACGACCGGGGTCGGGGTGGCCGCCTGCACGTTGACGTTGATCGTCTGGTTGAATGCGGGATTCGCTGGCATTGCCGGGGGAACGGCGGATGGGGCAGCCGCCGCTGCGAGCGGCGCGGGCGCGGGCGGCGGGCTGAGCGGCGCGGTCGCGGCGCCCGCTGCAGGGGCGAGGGTGGCGCCGCAGCCGGTGCAGAAGCGGGCATCGGTGACGTTGGGCGTGTCGCATGTTGTGCAGTGCATGGTTCGTTTGCTCCTTCTGAGACAGCATTCCTGGCCAATCACGAGCAGTGTATCAGTCGCACCTTTCACAAATGTGCACGGATGGTGGTGTGTTCCGCCGCACCAGGTTCACTGAACAGTGCCAGGGCAGATCCAGGCGCCCTTCCTGGGCATGGCCCACGCGCCGCTGGCGTCTCGATGGGCCAGACGCAATCTGCAATCGTGCTAGCTGCTGGCCGCCAGCACCCGGGTCAGGCCGGCGACGGGTTATACCAGTTTCACTCTGGCCGGCCCAGCGTGGCGAGCAGTCGCCGGCGCCGTGGCGTTCGGCTGCGGCGTGCAGCGGGGTGATTGCAGCGGCAGCGGACGGGAGATGGAGCGGGCCAGGCTCGCGCATGATCCGGTTCATGATGCCGCGGGCGGGCCGGCCTGTGAACAGGTTGGTGAGTGCCGTAGGGCCGGCGGCTTCGCGCGGCGCTGTCGCGCGAACCGGCACGATCTGTGGCAGTAGCGCGAAGGTGCCCATCTGGACGCTCAGGTCGTCGGACAGATGGGCACCTGCATGATCGGCACTGTGAGGTTATTCGGTAAAATACCGACGTCCCGTCCGTATCTGCGGTATGCTACAACCAACCCGACCACTGCTATCTGTCCTGGGCCTGAGTAGTGGTCGCTCAACGACGTTGCCTGCTCTGTGTCACCCCGAGCCCTTCGGCGACGCGGCTCCCGAGCTTGTCGAGGGGCAGGGGACACGCCGCGCGGGGTCTACCGCATCAGGGGGCGGAAGATGCTTCGCTGCGCTCAGCATGACAGGGCGGGTAGCATACCAGAATGTATATGTTCACACGCGGGGTAATACCATTTCCGATTGCAGATTTTGGATTGCAGATTGCCGCACATGGCGTCACGATGAGCGATGACGGCAACGACAATGCGGAACTGCCAACTGGATTTGGTATAACACACGCGCCTGGGAACGATGTTCACAGACTACCGGGCCTGGAACTGGAGGTTCATCCACATGAGTGATTATGACCGGCTCCGCCAGCGTATGGGGCGCGCCGTGGGCCAGCTCTTCTCCCAACTGCCGGAGCTGGCGCGGGTCTGGGGGCAGCTGTTCGATGCGATCGAGGGCGCGCCGGTGCCGCTGGCCCGCCTGGCGAAGCCATTACACCAGTGCCGGCTGGCCTTCATCACCACTGGAGGGGTACATCTGCGCAGCCAGCCGCCCTTCGATATGAACGACTCGCGGGGTGACCCGAGCTACCGGGCCATTCCCGCTAATACGCCCGCTGAAGCGTTGACGATCACCCACGACTACTACGACCACAGTGACGCCGAGCGCGATCTGAACATCCTCTTTCCCCTCGAACTGGGGCGTGAGCTGGCGGCCCGCGGCGCAATCGGCGGCCTCGGGACCTGCTACAGCTTCATGGGCCACATCGAGCCGCCCCACGTCACGACCCTGCTGCAGCAGACCGCCCCCGCGGTGGCCGTGCAGCTGCGGCAGGAGCAGATCGATGCGGTGCTGCTCACTCCGGCCTGAGGACTCTGCAATCAGTCCGTGGGACTGATCGCGCGGGTGATTGAGGCCGCCGGGATCCCGACCGTCTGCGTCATCGGGTTACGCGAGATCGCCGAGCGGGTGCGCCCGCCGCGGGCGGTGCACCTCAAGTGGCCCTTCGGCCACCCGCTGGGCGAGCCGGGCAACCGCGCCCAGCAGCTCTGTGTGCTCTACATTGCGCTCCAGGCGCTCTATACGGTGCAGGAGTCGGGGACGATCCTCGACCCGGGCTGGCGCTGGCGCCGCGAGGAGTATGAGGAGCCGGATACGTGGGTGATGGGGTGACCGTGCGGCGCTCCAGGCTGATGCCTGTCAGCTAGCGGATCACGCGGCGCAGGGCGGCGCTGGCCATGTCAACCAGGAAGGTCAGCAGGATTACGCCTCAACACGCACGCCGCGCCAGAAGGCGATATGGCCGGCGATCTGCTGTGCCGCCTCCTTCGGCTCGGGGTAGTACCAGGCCGCGTCCTTGTTGACGTCGCCCGCGACGACTACGTCGTAGTAGCTGGCCGTGCCCTTCCACGGGCAGACCGTGTGGGTCGCGCTGTCGCGCAGATATTCGCGCTTCACCGCCGTGGGCGGGAAGTAGTGGTTCCCCTCGACCATCACCGTCGCGTCGCTCTCGGCAATCACCACGCCGTTCCAGATTGCACGGGCCATTATGCGAACTCCTTTTCGCTACGTTTGATCATCGGGCATGCTATTATTATGCCTGATTTTCCTGATCCAGGCAGGGGCTCCAGCGAAGCCTGCGGCGGTGATCGAGATCATCTCGGTCGGCTATGAGGAGAAGGATGTCGGGCCGACCGGCGCGCCCTTCTATCTCGCCCAGCTTTCAGGGGTAGAGTTTCTGGCGGATGGCGTCCTGATGCGCTGCTTGCCCTCACCCCCCTCCCCCCCTCTCCCAGCCTGGGAGAGGGGGGTATGTTG
>JACAEO010000259.1 GCA_013388805.1 Chloroflexota bacterium | reverse complement strand
CGGCGGCAAAGCCGCCGCAACCAGCGAAAAAAACCAGAGTGCGGGGCGGAGCCCCGCGACGTTGCACATGCCCTGACCGGGGTCTCGTGATTCGCCTATACCTATCGTGGATGTGGTATCCTACAAAGGTATGCCAGAGTTGATAATGACCCCAGACGGGCTCCGCATCCTGGTCGAAGAACTGCCCCACACCTACTCGGTGTCGGTTGGCTGCTTCGTGGCCGCGGGCGCGCGCCACGAGCCCGACGCCCACGGTGGCGCCGCCCACTTCATCGAGCATATGCTCTTCAAGGGCACCGAGCGCTACCCCAGCCCGCGGCTCGTCTCCCAGGCGGTCGAGGGGGTGGGTGGCCTGCTCAATGCCTCGACCGCCTACGAATCGACCGTCTATTACGCCAAGGTGGCCACGATCCACGTGGACCGCGCTGCCGATGTGCTGGGCGAGATGGTGCTGCGCCCGCGCTTCGATCTGCAGGAACTGGAGAAGGAGCGCCGCGTGATCATCGAGGAGATCCGTGGCCTCCAGGATGCGCCCGGCGACTGGGTGCACGAGTTGCTCCAGCAGGCGATGTGGGCGGGCAGCCCGCTCGGCCGCGACATCGCCGGCAGTGTTGAGACGGTAGCTGCCCTCGGACGGGGTGAACTGGCCCGTTTCTGGCAGCGCCACTACAACCGGGCCAACCTCATGATCTCGGTGGCCGGCAACATCAGCGCGGCTGCCGCCCAGGAGGTGGTGAGCACCGCCTTTCGCGGGCTGCCTGGTGGCGAGGCCACGCCGCCGCAGCCCCGGCCCGTGCCGCATCCCGGGCCACGCCTCACGCTGCTCTCCCGCGATACCGAGCAGGGCAACTTCTGCCTCGGTCTGCCCGGCCTCTCCTACGGCGATCCCGACCGGCGCTCGCTCCAGGTGCTCGACTCCATCCTGGGCGGCGGTATGTCCTCGCGCCTGTTCCAGCTGCTCCGCGAAGAGCACGGCCTGGCCTATAGCGTCGGCTCCTATCACAACGACCTCTCCGACGCCGGTATGTGGGTGATCTACGGGAGCGTCGATCCGGAGGCGCTGCGTGATGCCGTGGCCCTCTGCCTGGAGATCCTGCGCGACCTGGCCGTCAGCGGCGTCACCGCCGATGAACTGGCGATGGTCAAGGAGCAGGTCAAGGGCGGCCTGCTGCTCTCGCTGGAGGATACCTGGTCGGTGGCCTCGCGCAACGGCGCCCACCTGCTGCGCTATGGCCACGTCATGCCCGTTGAGCAGGTGGTCGCCGAGGTCGAGGCCGTCACCGCCGCCGAGGTACAACGCGTGGCCCGTCGCCTGCTGCGCAGCGACGCGCTGCACCTCGCCGTGATCGGTCCCTACGGGCGCGAGGATAGCCGCGAACTGCAGGCGCTGCTTGCGCAGGGCTTTGCATAGGCGCACCCCCATGGGCACGGTTGCAATCATCGGCGCCGGGGTGGCCGGTCTGGCCGCGGGCCGCGCGCTCACCCGTGACGGCTACCCCGTCAGCCTGTTTGAGAAGAGCCGCGGCCTGGGCGGGCGCGTCGCCACCCGGCGTGTCGCCGGCTTCGCGATCGACCACGGCGCCCAGGTCTTTAAGGCGCCTGCCCCGCCGTTCCAGGCCCTCGTCGCCGAGATTGACGGCGCCCGGACCATTGCCCAGCCCGTCTGGACCTTTACGAGCGATGGGCAGATCAGCCCGGGCGACCCCGCACAGGCTGCGGAAGCCAGCTGGACCTGGCCTGGCGGCATCAATACGCTGGCCCGCCACCTGGCCCGCGGCCTCGTGGTCCACCGGGAGGTGACCATCACCGCGCTGCGCCAGACCGAGACGGGCTATGAGCTGGTGGACGCCAGCGGGCAGCGCAGCGGCCCGTTCGCCGCGGTGCTGCTCACCCCGCCCGCTCCACAGAGCGCTGCCATCCTGGCGGCGAGCGCCATCGACCCGACGGTACAGGCGCAGCTGCTCGATGCGCTCGCGCCGACACGCTACCGCCCCTGTCTCTCACTGGCCTTCGCCTATACGCGCCGCCCGGCGCCGCCCTGGTACGCGCTGCTCAATCTGGACCGGCGCCATCCCATCGCCTGGCTGGCCTGCGAGCACGTCAAGCCGGATCGCGCGCCCGCTGGCCACGGGCTCC
Source organism: Chloroflexota bacterium (assembly GCA_013388805.1). Taxonomy (GTDB): domain Bacteria; phylum Chloroflexota; class Chloroflexia; order Chloroflexales; family Chloroflexaceae; genus JACAEO01. Next base: position 20,215 of record JACAEO010000259.1, on the reverse strand, counting down.
TGCTGGCCCAGATGGCGCCGGCCTGGAGCGAGCAGCACTGGGAGGCCTTGCCCAGGGGCACCTACGGTGGTGCCGCGCCGCTGCCCGCCGCGCTCACCGCCGTCCACGGGCTCATCGGCGAGTTGCTTGGCGCCGACCCGGGCGCACCACTGTGGGTTGACGTGCAGCGCTGGCGCTATGCCCTGGCCGACGCGCCGTGCGCCCCGGCGGCCAGCGCGGGCATCGCCGGGCTGTTCATCGCCGGGGACATGGTCGCGGGCCAGGGGCGCGTGCACCTGGCCATCGCCAGTGGCTGGGCCGCCGCCGAACGGATCGCGGCAGCCCTCGGCGAGCGACAGGACGGTTGAGACATAGTTCAAACGTACGTGACAAGCCTTCAGCTCCACAGTGCTCCAGACCGGCTGTGTAGAGCGGTGGAGCTGGGGAGCTGGGGAGTTGTGGAGTTGTAGAGCTGGGGAGCTGGGGAGCTGGGGAGCAACGGTCAAACTGGCATGGCGATTCTGAACCACCCTGCTGGCACTCCCGGTAAAAGAGTGCTAACATGGGGCTTGACAAAACCAGCACAGTTGGGTACTATACACGGCGGCTAGCACTCGTCGATCGAGAGTGCTAACCGCTTTCCTGTTCAGCCGTACCATTTCTGTTGATGGAGGGATTGCAGCTATGGCCGACTTCCGCATCCGGCCCCTTGGCGACCGCGTGGTGGTCAAGCCAATGGAGCGCGAGGAGAGGACCAAGGGCGGCATCTTCTTGCCCGACACCGCCAGCAAGGAGCGCCCCATGGAGGGCACCGTGCTCGCCGTGGGCGAGGGCCGCCGCGATGACAATGGGAAGCTTATCCCGATGAACGTCAAGCCCGGCGACAAGGTGCTCTTCGCCAAGTACAGCGGCACCGAGTTCAAGATCGATGACGTTGAGTACCTCATCCTCTCGGAGAAGGACGTCCTCGGTATCGTCCAGGACTGAGCGCCTGTCCAGCCAGGCGTGCATGCACGACGCACACTTGAACTCTGTAAGGAGCTTAACGATGTTGCTGCTCGCCTACGGTCCAGCCAGGCGTGCATGCACGACGCACACTTGAACATTACCTAAGGAGATACCCGGTCTATGCCGAAGCAGATCTACTTCAACGAGGAGGCCCGCCGTGCCCTCAAGCGCGGCGTCGATATGGTCGCCGACGCGGTGAAGACCACGCTGGGCCCCCGTGGGCGCAACGTTGCCATTGACAAGAAGTTCGGCTCGCCCACGGTTACCCACGACGGTGTGACCGTCGCCAAGGAGATTGAGCTGAAGGACCCCTTTGAGAACATGGGCGCCCAGCTGCTCAAGGAGGCGGCCACCAAGACGAACGACGTCGCCGGCGATGGCACGACCACCGCTACCGTGCTGGCCCAGTCGATTGTCAACGAGGGCCTCAAGGTCGTCGCTGCCGGCGCCAATGCTATGCTGCTCAAGCGCGGCCTCGATCGCGGCGCTGAGGCCCTGGTCGCGACCATCAAGGCCAGCGCCACCCCGGTGCGCGATCGCGCCGATATCGCCCACGTGGCCACCAACTCCGCCGCCGATACTGAGATCGGTGACCTGATCGCCGAGGTGATGGAGAAGGTCGGCAAGGATGGCGTGATCACGGTCGAGGAGTCCAAGGGTGTTGCCTTCGAGAAGGAGTACACCGAGGGCATGCAGTTCGACCGCGGCTACATCTCGGGCTACATGGTCACCAATGTCGAGCGCCAGGAGGCGGAGCTCGACGATCCCTACATCCTGATCACGGATAAGAAGATCAGCAGCATTCAGGACATTCTCCCCGTGCTCGAGAAGGTCCTGCAGGTCACCAAGAACTTCGTGATCATCGCCGAGGACGTGGACGGCGAGGCGCTGGCCACCCTGGTGGTCAACAAGCTGCGCGGCACGATCAACGCGCTGGCGGTGAAGGCTCCTGGCTTCGGCGACCGGCGCAAGGCGATGCTGCAGGATATCGCCATCCTCACCGGCGGCACGGTGATCAGCGAGGAGATCGGGCGCAAGCTTGATAGCGCGACGATCGAGGATCTGGGCCGTGCCCGCAAGGTGGTGGCGACCAAGGACGATACGACCATCGTCGAGGGCAAGGGCGACGAGGCGGCTATCCGGGCCCGCATCGAGCAGATCCGCGCGCAGATCGAGACGACGACCAGCGACTTCGACCGCGAGAAGCTGCAGGAGCGCCTGGCCAAGCTGGCCGGTGGCGTGGCGGTGATCAAGGTCGGCGCGGCCACCGAACCCGAGCTCAAGGAGAAGAAGCACCGCGTCGAGGACGCCCTCTCGGCCACCCGCGCGGCGGTCGAGGAGGGCATTGTGCCCGGCGGCGGCGTCAGCCTGATCAATGCGATCAGCGCGCTCGACAATGTCAAGGTCGCCCACGATGACGAGAAGGTCGGCCTGCAGATCCTGCGCCGGGCGCTCGAGGAGCCGCTGCGCATCCTGGCCCGCAACGCCGGCGAGGACGGCTCGGTGATCATCGCCAACGTCCGCCGGATGCAGGAGGAGAGGGGCGACAAGACCCTCGGCTACAACGTGCTGACCGGCGAGTATGGCAGCATGATCGAGCAGGGGATCATCGACCCGGTGAAGGTGACCCGCAGCGCGGTGCAGAACGCGGTCTCGATCGCGGGTATGATCCTCACCACCGAGGCGCTGATCACCGACCTGCCCGAGGAGAAGGCCCCGGCCGCCGGTGGGATGCCCGGTGGCATGGGCGGCGGGATGGACTTCTAGTACTACTGCGGCGATTCGAAACATCGCCAGTGCAACAACTCTTTTCAACCGCCGTTGGGTTCGGCGGGCGTTCGCCTGCTGAAACGGATCTGGTTGGTTCTGGGCGGTTTTGTCGCCCATAACCAACCAGATCCGTTTCTCTAGCGATGCTCCAGGGCCTCACACAGGGCCGCCAGCGGCAGCCCGTCGAGCGTGCTCCCATCGCTGCCGGCCAGGCTGCTCCAGAGCAGCAGCGCCTCCGGGCGCAGGCGGTAGCGCTGGTTGAGCTGTTGGAGCAGCCAGCGGAGTGCGAGGAGCTGTGCGTCGGTGCTGCCCGCCGGCTGCGCCGGCCAGCTCGCCGGGCGCTCCAGGGCCACGCCGATGCTGACCGTGTTGAGGTTGAGCCAGAGCCCGTCGGCTGTGGCTATGCCGGCGTGCCAGGCCGACCGGCGCTCGTCCACCAGCTGGTAGATCACCCCGGCAGTGCTGACATAGTAGTGGGTGGCGAAGTGTGCGCCAATCGCAGTCATGCCTGCCAGGACTTCGCTGGCCGCGCCCGGGAGCGCGTGGAGCACCACCAGTTCGATCGCCCGCCCGCCACGCTCCGCCTGCGCCGGTGACTGGGGTGAAAACTGTACCACCTGGAAGATCCCGGTCAGCGGCGGCAGGTAGTCGGCGGGTACCACCACCGGCGCTTCTGGCGTCGCTGCCGCCGCGACGCCGAGCACCGGCATGCCCTGGGTGATCGCCAGGTCGCGCAGGCGCCGTACCCGGCTCCAGTGTGGCACCAGGTTGAACAGGGTATCGAGGGCGTAGACCTGCAGCGCGTAGGTGGCCTGCTCGACCTGGAGCTGGTACGAGCCGGAGAGCGGCGCGCCGATGGCGAAGGTGCGGGCGAGCTGGTGAAAGGCCCAGTCGGGGCGGTAGCTCGTACCGGCCTGCTGGTAGGTCTCGCTGAGCAGGGCTTCGCGCAGCCGCTGGCTCGGCCCATCGGCCGCGGTGGCGAGGCGGGAGAGCAGGCGCACATCGCCATAGTCCGTGGTGGGGCTGTACAGCGTATCGACGGCGAAGGCCTGGTAGGCCCACTGGCGCCCATCGACGGTGAGCAGCTGGCTGGTGCCGACCGGTGGGCCGAGGCGGTTGATCACCGCGAACTGGTGGAAGGCCCAGTCAGGCCGGAAGGGTGAGCCCCCTGCCCGGTAGGTCAGCTCGAGCAGGCTGCGTCCGAGGCCCGCGGGGGGAATGCTGCCGGCGAGCAGCGCCGAGAGCGTCTGAACGTTGCCCCAGTCTGGTACTTCGGCAAAGAGCGTATCGCGGGCGAAGGGCTGGTAGTTGATCAACCGGCCCTCGATCGTTGTGGTGGTGCTCGGCCCCATAGGCATGCCCAGCCCGTGCTCCACCGCGTACTGGTGGAAGGCCCAGTCGGGGTTGTAGCCCTGGGCCCCGGCCTTGCGGCTGTAGCTCTGTTCGAGCAGCGCCTCGAGCAGCCGCTCATCGGGCGGCAGGATGCCCGTCGGCGGCGGCGGCGGCGGCGGTGGTGGCGGTTCGACCCCGGCGAGGTAGGCCTCCACCTGGCTCCAGACCCACTCCTTGCTGACCGCCCAGCCAGGGCAACTCTTGGTGTTGGTATAGTCGCGATGAAACGAGATCAGCTGGCGGGGCGGGATGCGGAGCCGCCGTGACAGCTCGCCCATCACCGCGAGGGAATACTGCCAGACGGCGCCCGTGGGTGGCTGGGCATCGAAATAGCCCACCACCTCCAGGCCGATCGAGTACCAGCCCTGGGCCAGCGAGCCATTGCCGGTGCCGGCGTGGATGCCAACGCGCGACATCGGTGTGGCGAGCCAGATCCCGTCGGGCCCGGTGAAGATGTGCGGGCCCGCTGACCAGCCCTTGCCGGCGTAGAAGCGCTGGATGCCGCGCATGGTGGTGAGGCCGGCCCACGCCCGCTCGTCGGGGCGGAAGGTGTGGTGGAGCACCAGCCGGCTGGGGGCCAGCCGGCCGAAGTCATACCCGGCGACGTACTGCGTCCACTCGCTGACGCTCAGCCGGCGGTTGATGAAGGGCGGGCTGCCCTCGGTCGGGAAATCGCTCATCGGAGCCTCCGGGCAGTGCCTGGCGCGCTAGCGGCCGCTCACAACGGGTCGCCGCCCACGGCGAGGCTGCGCTGCGGAAAGCGCACGCGGGCACGCATCCAGCCCTGCTCGTCGTCCCGCTCGAGCCGGAAACTGCCGCCGAGATCCTCGTGCACCAGCGTTTCGATGATCTGCAGGCCCAGGCCGCTGCTATGCGCCGGGCGGGGTGGCGGCGGGTGGCGTGGGCCGTCATCGCGCACCTCAACAGTGACCATGCTGTCATTGAGCGTTGCCTCTACTTCGAGGCGGCCGCCCTCGGCGGCGAGACCATGGGAGAGCGCATTGCTGATCAGCTCGTTGATCACCAGGGCGAGCACCGTCGCATCCCGCGAGCCGACCCGCACCTCGTCGCCCATGATCGCGAAGCGCACCGGCGCCTCACTGTTCACCAGCGTGGCCTGGGCGCTCTCCACCACCTGGCGGGTCACCGCGTTGACCGTCGTGATCCCCAGGTCCTCCCGCGAGAGCAGATTGTGGATAGCGGCGATCGACTGGATGCGGGCCGCGCTCTCGCGCAGGGCCTTGGCGCCCTGGCTGCCCGGCTCGACCCGGCGCAGCTGCATGGCGAGCAGGGCCGAGATCGTCTGCAGATTGTTACGCACCCGGTGATGCATCTCCTGCAACAGGGCCGACTTGATCGCCAGGGCACGCTGGCTCTCGTCGTAGAGGCGGGCGTTCTCGATCGCGATCGCAGCCTCGTCGGCGAAGGTGCTCAGCAGCCGCACCTGCTCATAGTCGAACAGGTGGGGCTGGCGCTTGTAGAGACAGATCCCGCCGATCGTGCGCTCGCGAGCCCGCAGCGGCATGCAGAAGAGCGAGTGGAAGCCCTCGCGGGTGGCCACCGTGGCCAGCTCGGGGAAGCGGGCATCCTGGTAGGCGTTCATCACCGCCAGCGGGCGGCTATCGCGCACCGTCTGGATGATGAACTCGCGCACCCCCGCGCCTTCCCCGCCATGGCTGGCCACCAGCTGCAACTGGCCATCGTCGCCCATCTGGAAGATCGCGGCCCGGTCGGCCTGGGCCAGTTCCACCGCCTTCTCCGAGATCAGCGCCAGCACCCCCGGCAGGCCGATCTGCTCGGCGATACTCTTCGACACCTGCTGGAGCGTGGTCAACTCGCGCAGTTTCTGGTGCAGCCGCTCGTCGGTCTGCTGGTAGAGCTGGGCATTGGCGATGAAGAAGGCCAGTTCGCCGGCGGCCACCTCAACAAACGAGATCTCCTCCTGCGAGAAGTCGCGGGGGCCGATCGTCTGTACGGTGATCACCCCCTGCAGCTTGTCGGCGCTGAACTGGAAACGCTCGGCGTTGAAGAGCACGATCGGCACGGCGAGCATGGAGTGGAACAGTTCCTCGCCCAGCTGCGGCTCGACATTAAAGCGCGGCTCCTGCCGGACGTCGCGCACCGCGACCGGGTGGCCAAGCTGGGCCGCCCAGCCGGTGACCCCCTGGCCCAGGTGTGACACCACCTGACCGATCGCGGCCCGGTTGAGCCCGCGCGTAGCCCGCAGCACCAGCTCGTCCCGATGCTTGTCATAGAGATAGACCGAGCAGGCCTCGACCCCGACGACCTGGGCGACCGTCTCGACCACGGTCTGCAGCGAGGTGTCGAGGTCGAGCGTTGAGTTGGCGGCCGAGATGATACGGTGCAAGCCATTCAGCTCGGTGGCCCGGGCCAGCAGGCGTGCTTCCCACTCGCGGGTGCGCTGCTCCTCCTGCGCGGCGCCATAGGCCAGCAGCAGCTCGCTTACCACCAGGCCCTGTGAGAGCTTGAGCCGTCCGGCCAGATGCAGGCCCAGTTCGGTCAGGACTTCGGCGGCGCCGCCCTGCGCGTACCAGATCGCCCCGATATGGCGGAGCCCGCCGACCCGGGCCTCGTGGCTAGGCTCCTGTTCGAGCTGCGCGAGCAGGTCCGCGATGCCCGGCCATGTCTCGCGGAGCGCGGCCACCAGATCCGGCGGCTGGGAGGTTACAACTTCGTACATCGTCATTGCCACCACCTTCGGCGACGGTTTCTGTCATTATACAGGAGATACGCCCGCGGTGCGTGCTGGAGGTGGTACAGCGCACGAGAGGCAGTATAAGACCATTTCCGATTGCAGATTTTGGATTGCAGATTGCCGCATATGGCGTCACGATGAGCGATGACGGCAACGACAATGCGGAACTGCCAACTGGATTTGGTATAATCCCGATTCTGCTTGCTGGCAGCGCATTGGCTCAGCTCCACACCTCCACAGCGCTCCAGCTCGACAAAGCCCTGTGTGGAGCTGGAGCGCTGTGGAGCTGAGCGGGACAATGCGGGAAGGCCGATTCCACTTGGTATAATGGGGGCCATCAGCCATTTATGGAGAGAGATAGGGTATGACGACCACCAGTGCTTCCGGTACGCTTGATGCGCGCCTGCAGCGGCGCATCCTGACGGTCCTGTTCATTGGCGTCTTTATGTCCGCGCTGGATGCCGCGATCATTGCGCCGGCCGTCCCTGCGCTGCGCGCCGCCTTCGGGGTCGATAACAGCCAGATCGGCATGCTCACCATCGTCTTCAGCCTGTTCACGCTGAGCAGCACCACGCTGATGGCCAGCCTGGGCGATCGCTATGGGCGGCGACGCGTCTACCTGCTCTGTGTAGCCGGCTTTGCCCTCGGCTCGCTGCTGATCGCGCTCGCCCCGAGCTTCTGGCTGGTGCTGGTCGGGCGGGCCATCCAGGGCTTCAGCGCCGGCGGCGTATCGCCCACGGCAAGTGCGGTGGTAGGCGACGCCTTCCCGCCCCGCGAGCGGGGCAAAGCCCTCGGCCTGATCGGCGCGACGGTGGGCATGGCCTTTCTGCTCGGCCCGCTGGTGGCCTCCTTGATCCTTGTTGTGCTGAGCTGGCACTGGATTTTCCTGATCAACCTGCCTGTGGCGGCGCTGGTGATCTGGCTGGGCCTGCGCAACCTGCCGGCGACCCACGTCGATGGCCACCCGGCACCACTCGACTGGACCGGCATCCTGATCGTGGCCGTGATGCTCAGCGGCCTGACGCTGGGGATCAACCGGGTGCTGGACACGGCCCTCGGCCTGACCCTCTGGCCCTACCTGCTCGGCAGTGCGGCGCTCTGCGTGCCGTTGCTGATCGCGGTCGAACGGCGCGCCGCGCGACCGGTGGTGCCGCTCGATCTATTCAGCACGCGGCAGATCGCCCTGACCTACACGCTGTGCGTGGGTGCCGGCTTCGGCATGGGCAGCGTGATCTTCATCGCCTCGGTGGCGGTCGCTGCGCTGGGCGTGGCGCCGGAGCAGGCCGGCCTGCTGCTCATCCCCATGGTGCTTGCCTCGACCGCCGGGTCGGTGGTCTTCGGGCGCCTGCTCAACCGGCTTGGCTCGCGCAACGTGATGATCATCGGCTTCAGCACACTCGCCATCGGCTCGGCCACGCTGACGCTCTCGGCGCTGGGGCTGTGGATGTTCTTCATCGCCAGCATGCTGGTCGGCCTCGGCGTCGGCATCGTGGTGGGCGGCACACTGCGCACGATCGTGCTCAACGAGGTGGCACCCGAGCAGCGCGGCGCGGCCCAGGGCCTGGTCAACGTTGGCATCGCGGTCGGCAACCTGCTGGTGGTGGCAGCGCTCGGCATCCTGGCCGACACGCAGGGGGGCGGCATGGCCGGGCTGCGGGTGGCCTACCTCGCCTCGGCCGCCGTGATGGTGGCAATGCTCCTGCTGAGCTTCGGCCTCAAGCCCCACGGCGAAGAGCAGCTAGCGATCGCCACCGGGCCGGCCTCGTCGTAGGTGCCTGGAGGGCCTGCTAACGGAGCGACACCTTGCCAAGCTCACTCTCGAGCCGCTGGACCAGGGTGCGCAGCACCTTGACCCGGGCGAACCGCTTGTCCTCGGCCTCAACGATCGTCCAGGGGGCGGCGGGAGTGGAGGTGCGCAGGAGCATCTCATCGGCGGCCTCCTCGTAGAGCGGCCACTTTTCGCGGTTGCGCCAGTCCTCGGTGGTGAGCTTCCAGGCCTTGTAGGGCACATTTTTGCGCGCCTCGAAGCGCCGCAGCTGCTCCTCCGGGCCGATATGCATCCAGAACTTGCAGATGATCGTGCCGAAGTCGATCAACTGGCGCTCAAACTCGTTGATCTCGGCATAGGCGCGCCGCCACTCATCGGGGCGGGCAAAGCCCTCCACCCGCTCGACCAGCACGCGGCCATACCATGAGCGATCGAAGATCGCGAACTGGCCGCGGGGCGGCAAGCGCCGCCAGAAGCGGTAGAGGTAGTGGCGGACCTTATCCTCGCCAGCGGGTGCGGCGATGGCGTGTACGATATAGCTGCGTGGATCGAGCTCGGCGGTGAGGCGCTGGATGGTCCCCCCCTTGCCAGCGGCGTCCCAGCCCTCGAAGACCAGCACCGCGGGCCGCTGCTGCTGATAGAGCTGCAGGCCGAGCAGGTGGAGGCGCGCCTGCAGCTGCTTAATCGTGCGGCTGTAGCTCTTCTCATCGCTGCGCTGGGTGAGGTCCACCCGCTTGAGGATGCTCGGCGTCACCGGCTGGGTCGTGGTGAGCGTCATGCTGACCGGCAGATTGCGCTGCCCCGTACCGTTGACTCCACGGAAGGCCGCGCCGGCATCATCGAGGCCCTCGGCGCGCGCCGTCTCGTCGAGCGGCACGGTGCGCCGGCCCAGCCGCTCTTCGAGGGTGACCAGCACCGCCTTGAGCATGGCGACCCGGGCATAGTGCTTGTCGGTAGCGGGGATGACATGCCAGGGCGCCTGTGCGGTATTGGTGCGCGCCAGCATGTCCTCGACCGCATCGGCGTAGGCCGCGTAGTGGCGATGCTGCCAGCGGTCCTCCTCGGTGACCTGATACGCGGTGAGCGGGTTGGTGGTCAACCGCTTGAAGCGCTGGCGCTGCTCCTTTTTCGAAATGTGGAACCAGAGCTTGATGATCTCGGCGCCATCGTCCTCCAGCTGCCGCTCCATGGTGACCACGTCCTCGCAGCGCTGACGCCAGCGCGCCGAGTCGCCGCCGCGGACCCGCTCGGCGAGCATCTCGCGGTACCAGGAGCGGTCGAACACGGCAATCTCGCCATAGGCGGGGAGCTTGAGCCAGAAGCGGTACAGCCAGGGGTACTGCTGCTCGTAGGTGCGCGGCGGGGTGATCGGGTAGACACGCAGGCCGCGCGGGTCGAGCCGGCTTGAGAGCACGCTGATCGTGCGCACCTTGGCCGTGCCGGCCCAGCCCTCAAAGACGATCAGCACTGGCACACGGGCCTCAAGCACCGCCTGCTCCATATCGTAGAGCCGGGCCTGCAACGCGGGGAGCAGTTGACGGTACTCCCGTTTGCTCAATGCAAGGTCGAGATCGATCTGGTCCAGCATAGGCGTTTGCGTTAACGGAACAGCGGCGACTGCGGAAAACGGCGATGCAACGGGCCATCCAGGCCGACCCAGTGGCCCGATGGCGTGGCCAGCAGCAGCAGTGAGACGACGAAGAACGGCGGCATCGAGGCATTATAGTAAGATCCGGCGCTGATATTACTGACCAGAAAGAGCGCCAGGGCCGCATTTGGCCGCACGGCAAAGCCAAGCAGCATGCCGAGCGCCACGCTCACCTGCCCCAGGGTCAGCACCCAGGCCACGGGGCGGTACCAGGGGATGGCAAAATACTTGAGGTAGGCCGCCGAGAACGACTCGGGGTCGATCTCGCTGAGCCGCTGCACGAAGTGCTCGCGCATGACCGGGCTGGTCAGCCAGCCGCGGGTGATCTTGTGGTAGGCCCCATAGAGGAAGAAGGCGCCGAATCCATACCGCAGGGCAAGCACGGTGCCCCGTACGACAGGCCGCAGTCGCGGACTCATAGCACGCTCCACTGTCCAGGCAAGCGATTTCCGCGCCTATGGTAGCGCGGCCGCGCGGGATCGCAAGATAAGGGACGCTCACGCTACGATGAGGTTCGGCAATGAGGACGAGTAATCGTCCGTACCCGAACGACGGATCGCCTCAGCCGCTGCCTGACCATTCAGAAGCCAGGCAGTGCCGTCAATGCTCGATACCATTCTTCGGCGATCTTCTCGTAGCCTGCCTCATCGGGGTGGATGCCGTCGTAGAGGTCGGCCACACTCAGCACTGCATTGAGATCGGCGAAGCTCACCCGCATTCCATTGGCGGCGCGCACCCGGACATGGTCTGCGATCGCGGCGTTATAGGCCTCCACGAGGGTTGCACGCGCGTCTCCCTGCTCGTTCTCACCTTCCATCGGCGGGAGTGAGCCGACAATCACCTGCACCTCCGGGGCGGCGGCGTGAATCAGATCGAGCAAGGCCCCAAAGCGCTCGGCTGTCACGTCAGGACCCTCGACGTTCCACCAGGCCAGGTCGTTGGTTCCCGCCAGGAGCAGGATATAGTCTGGCTTACTTTCGGCGATCCAGGCTTCGGCCTCGTCCATGATGTCGCCAACCGTGAACCCGGGATGGCCTTCGTGGTCCTGGTCAGGGATGGCGGCATACTCATCATGCTGCGATCCAACGTAGTCGATCGTGAAGCCGTCGGCGCGCAGCCGCCGCCACAGGCCCACGCGGTAGCCGCCATTCACTCCCTCGGTAATCGAGTCGCCAAGTGGCATGATCCGAAGCAGCCCGGGCGCGCGAGTTGTAGGCGAGGCTGCGCTCGTGGCTGGCGGTGGGAGCGTGGCACGTGCCGGTGTGGTCGCGGTTGGCGGCGGAGGTGCGGCGGGCCTGACAGCTGCGGGAGCGGCCTGGCGTTCGCAGGCCACCAGGGCAGCGACGACGATAACGAGCAGGAAACTGATCAGGACTGCCCTGAACGGGCCATGCGTCGGTTGCGCGACGGGAGGACGAGACAAAGCTACTCCTCAGGCTAGGGTTCCCTGAAATTCGCGGCAGCGAGCCGGGAGAGCGCCTCCACTGCCGCGTAGGCATCGGCGCCTTCGGCCCAGACCTGCACGCGCTGGCCGGCGGACACGCCCAGCTTCAGCACGTCGATCATGCTCTTGGCGTTTCCAGCGGGACGCTCGGGCCGGTCCAGGTTCCGGATGCGAACATTGCTGCTGAAGCGGGTGGCCGTCTGCACAAAGTCTTTAGCCGGGCGCATATGCAGGCCGATCGGGTTCGCGATCGTCAGCAGCACCTCGGCGACCTCCCCGGACAGGGGCGGCGCGGGCGGCGCGGGCGCAGCGACGGCCACCGTCGGATCGAGCAGCCCTTTGCTCTCGAGCGCGCGCGCGGCGGCCGCAGCCACCTCACTCAGGGTTGCCCCGGGGCGGCTCGCCTCGACCGCGGCGACCACCGCGCCCTCGACCAGTGGCGCCCCGCTGAGCAGGAACGGGATCGCTGCCGCCTCCAGCGCCAGCTCAGCGCTCATCACCGCGCTGCCCATATCGACCAGCACCAGCACCCCGTCGACGCCGCGCAGCTGGTCAAGCGCCGCAGCAATCAGGTCGAACGACGTGCCCAGGGCGCCGTCGTGCGTGCCGCCCGCGGCCGCAATCGGCACCTGGCCCTTTGCCATCTGCTCGGCCAACGCTTTGACCCCGCGGGCCAGTTCGGCGCTATGGGAGACAACCAGGATTCCGATCATAGACCCTCTATGGCTGTGTCGGGCGGCAAGCGACGTGCCTGGCAGAGCTTTGCCCGCCCAGCGCCTCCCGTGCATCGTCCAGCTTGCACCTCAGGTACTCCGTCCTCCGGTTTCGCGCGGCAACAGCCGATTGCTGCCGATCGCTCACAGCAGCCCGAGCTTTCCGGCGACATAGACCACCTCGGCCCGGTGGTGAACGTTCAGCTTGCGCATAACGTTCCGCAGGTGGAATTTTACCGTACTCTCGCTGATCGCGATCTGTTCGCCAATCTCGCGATTGGAGAGACCGCAGGCCAGCAGGCGCATAACCTGATGTTCACGTTCGGTCAGCACGATCTCCTGCGCCTTATCGGGATTGGAGAGACTTTTCATCACCAGCGAGGCGGTGCGGGTATCAAGGGCCGACTCGCCGCGATGAACGGCGCGTACACTCTTGATCAGGTCGAAGGCATCGACGTCTTTGAGCACATAACCCCGCGCGCCGCTGCGGATGGCCTGCAGGACCAGCTGGTCATCGAGGAACGTGGTGAGCACAATAACGTTGGTCTGCGGATAGCTGGCGCAGATCGCCTGGCACAAGCCGAGGCCGCCATCAACCCCCTGCGCGCCCAGGCTGAGGTCAAGGAGCACCACATCGGGATGCGCCTGGTCGATCAGGGCCAGGGCCGTCACCGCATCGCCGGCCTCACCGGCCACCAGAATGCCCGGCTCCAACTCCAGGATCGAGCGCAGACCGTGGCGTACGATAGCGTGATCGTCCACGATCACCAGCCGAATGGGCTCGCTCATAGTACCACCAGACTGGTCGCCGGCTACCCCGGCAGATCCTGAAGCGGGACGATCACGCGCACCTCGGTTCCGCCGCCGGGGGGGCGCAGAATGGTCAGCGCGCCGTCCAATTCCTGGACACGCTCGCGCATATTGCGCAGGCCAAAGTGGGCGTCCGCGCCCTCGGTCGTGGTGGCGCCAAGAGCCGCTTCGGCGATCCCAACCCCATCATCGGCAATGACCAGGCGCACGGCGCCAGGATCGAACTGGAGCGTGATGGTGATCTGCCGGGCATGCGCGTGCTTATAGGCGTTGAACAGCGCCTCCTGGGCAATGTAATACAGGCCGCTGGCAAGCTGGACGCTCACCAGCGGCGGCACATCGGCCGTATGCAACTGCACGCTCAGATTGGTGGTCTTCTCAAAATCGATCGCCAGCTCGCGCAGGGCGGCCACCAGGCTTGACTGCGAACCATTGAGAGGCGAGAGCTGAAAGATGGTCGCGCGCATCCGTGTGACCGCGCTGCGGGCCATTTCTTTGGCATTGCAGATCCGCTCATAGACCGGCAACTGCGGATCGAGCTGGACCCGGCACCACTCCAGGTTCATCCCGATGCTGATCAGGTGCTGGGCGACACTATCGTGCAGGTCGCGTGCAATCCGGGTGCGTTCACTGTTCAAAATCTCGTTCTGGCGTGCAACCGCCAGGCGGTGGCGGGCCTTGGCGAGTTGACGGTTCTTCTCTTCCAGTTCGCTCTTCTGGCGCAGGGCGTCTTCGTAGAGTGCGACGGCCTGCGTGCGCAGGCGTTCACTCTCTTCATACAGGCGGGCATTCTCCACCGCCACCGCAGCCTGGTTGGCCAGGGTGCGCAACACCGACAGTTCACGCTCGTCCATGGCAAACCCGGAGTTCAACACGACCACCAGCGCGCCGACGACCTGGTCGCTCAACAACATCGGCGCGCCGAGGACGCTCATCCCGGTGCCGGCTTCGTGCATCACCAGGCCGTGCTGGGCCAGCACCTGGGTAATCGCGCCCTCGATCCCGGCGAGATCGGCGTCAGCGTCCAGCGGCTCGACACCGCGCGCGGAGCGGCGCATCCCCCAGCGCACTGTCTCGGGGGCATTGAGCACCAGCACGGCGAGCGAGGCGTCGAAGTGCTGCAGCGCAACCTCAACCACCGCGCGAGCCAGGCAGGCGACGCCGCTGGTGGTATTGCACAGAGCGCCGGAGATCATCGCCACCGAGGCAATCGCCCGGTCGAGCCGGCGTTCGTTCTCACGGTACTCGCTGTAGTAGGTGCGGCGCGAGGCGCTCACGCCAATCAGGCTCGCCAGCAGATGCTCGCGCGCGCTATCTTCCATCATACGGCGACCTCACATTGCCGTGTAGAACAGCTCCATCACCGCCTCGACAGTCGCCTCACGCGGATTGGTGGCCATACAGGCGTCGTGCATAGCATTGGCGCTGAGCGTGGGCAGGTCGCACTCCTTGACGCCGAGATCGGCCAGGCGCTTGCTCAGCCCCACATCGGCGACCAGGGCGCGCACGGCCTCGATCGCCAGCGCGCCGGCCTCGAGCGGCGTGAGCCCCGCGACGGGCAGGCCCATCGCCTCGGCGATGGTCGCGTAGCGCTCGGGACAGGCGGGCAGGTTGTACGTCATCACGGTGGGCAGCAGGATCGCGTTCAATTCGCCGTGGGGCTGGTCGAGCAAGCCGCCGACCTGGTGGGCCATTGCGTGGGTTGCGCCCAGAATGGCATTGGAGAAGGCCATGCCGGCGTGGAGGCTGCTGCGGGCCATAAGCTCCTTCGCTTCCAGATCGGACTGGCTGGCGACGGAGCGACGCAGCCCGGCGACCGCCAGGGAGATCGCGCGCAGGGAATGAACCTCGGTGAGAAAGGTCGCCGCGAGCGAGACATACGACTCGATGCCGTGGGTCAGGGCATCCATCCCGGTGCTGGCAGTGAGCCAGGCGTCTTTGGTGGTGAGCAGCAGCGGGTCGGTGAGAGAAATATCGGGGACGAGCGACTTGCTGATCAGGGTCATTTTGACGCGCCGGTCCGAGTCGGTGATCACCGCAAACTGGGAAACATCGGCACCGGTGCCGGCAGTGGTGGGAATGGCGACCAGTGGCGGCAAGGGGCGGGTGATGCGGTCGATGCCCTCGTAGTCGTGGATGCGGCCACCGTTCGTGCTGAGCACCGCGATGCCCTTGGCAGCATCAATACAGCTGCCGCCGCCGAGCACCACCAGTCCATCGCAGTGCTGCGCCCGATAGAAGGCTGCCCCAGCTTCGACCTCATAATCCTTGGGGTTCGGTGTGACACCGGTCCAGATGGCAAAATCGAGGCCCTCGTGCTCAATGACAGGCAACATCTGCTCAAGCCAGCCCGCGGCGATGACACCCGGGTCGCTCACCACCAGCACCCTGGTGGCACCGAGCCGCCGCGCAGCCTTGCCGGCCTGCTCAAGCACGCCGCAGCCCACGACAATCTCTGGGAGTGTAAATTTACTCACCTGCATACACGCCGTCCTGGCCAGCAGATCTGTCGGGTCTCGTCAGGTGCGCACGCGCCCTGGCCACCGCCAGGCGGCTACAGGCCAGTAGCATGCCCGCGATGGAGTTACCCAACACGATTCGGACGTACGCAGCGCCGCGCATCCTCGCTGTGTTGCCGCAGGTAACCGGGTATGGATTGGATTATAGGTTCTTTCTATCCCCCTGTCTAGGTGGACAGGGTACGATGCTCACCGGTCGTTCAGGCGAATGTTGCACAGGTAGCGGGTGACAGGAGGGCTGCTGTTCTGCTATAGTGCAAACTACCCTGAGTCTACCACAATTGCAGCGTTCCTCGAAGGGGCACCGGCGGAAATGGCGCCGTGTGACGCGCGAGCGAAGGAGGTTGTTGCGTATGGAAGATGAATCCGTCAGCCTGGAGGAGCTCGCAGGCGGGGCTGCGATCCAGGAAGAGGCCGATCTGGTTGACGGCGAGGAGGCGCCCGAGGGAGACGAGCGCCCACCGGAGATCCTGGCCGAACTGGTGATCGAAGAAGTGAGCATCGACGGGATGTGCGGCGTGTATTGAGGTGACAACGGGCCGCTCACGGGTAGGGATTGGGAGGGCATCGCCCTCCCAGGAGAACCTTGCTCGCACCCGGTTCGCAGGCCCCGCCGGCAGCATCCTGGCTGAAACCGTGTCTGCGGAACCCGTTGCTGCGCGTACAGCGCCGAAGGAGCAACAATGCAGCGACTCGAAGGCAAAGTTGCGCTGATTACCGGAGCGGCGCGCGGTCAGGGGCGGGCACACGCCCTGACCCTGGCCCGTGCAGGGGCCGACATTGCGGCGCTGGACATCTGTCATGATCTGCCGTACCCGCGCTACCACCTGGCAACCAGCGAGGAACTGGAGGCGACGGCGGCAGAAGTGGAGGCCCTGGGCCGTCGCTGCCTGAGCCTGAGCGCCGATGTGCGCAGCGCCGCCGAGATGGAGGCGGCCGTGGAGCATACCATCGACACCTTCGGGCACATCGACATCCTGATCTGCAACGCCGGCGTCGCCGATATGGCCACCACCTGGGATATCACCGAGGAGTGGTGGAACATCATGCTCGATGTCAACCTGAAGGGGTGCTGGCTGGCGGTGAAGTATGTGGTGCCGCATATGCTCGCGCGCGGGCAGGGCGGGCGGATCGTGATGACCTCGTCGGTGGCCGGACTGAAGGGGATGGCGGGATTGGCCCATTACTGCGCGGCAAAGTGGGGCGTGGTGGGGCTGGCCCGCAGCCTGGCGCTCGAAGTCGCCCATGCCGGCATTACCGTCAACACCATTCACCCGACCGGGGTTGACACGCCACTGATTACCGGCATGGCCCAGGCTGCTGGTATGCTCCGGCAGGAACTGGTCGACCAGCTGCGCGAGGATAACCTGTTGCCCGTGGCCCTGGTCGATCCACAGGACATCGCCAACGCGGCCCTGTGGCTGGTCTCCGATGAGGCGCGCTATGTCACCGGTCTGGAGCTCAAGGTTGACGCGGGCCAGATGATCAAGTGTCCGGCGTAGCCGGCAGGGCTACATAGCCCGGGAAAGGGCAGGCAGCCGATGGAACGTACGGCGACCTACCGGCTGGCACCCTACGCAGTGCTCCGTGCCGAGCGCTTCGGCGGGTTGATCTACCGCTATGACAATCGCCGGCTCTACTTCCTGCACGCGCCGGCGCTGGTCGAATTGCTAAACGCCCTGGATGGCAGCGTCACCCTGGACGACGCGCTCGACATGCTGCCCACGTCTGAGCCGGTGCGTGGCCAGTACATGCGGGCCCTGGCGCACCTCGAGCGCCTCGGCGTGATCATCAGGGTCGCGCCGGAGGCCGACGCCCCCCACGTGCCACCCACGGTCGCGCCGGCCTGATCACCGCCTCGCGGGAGAGGGCTGCCATGCAAGACACCGATCCTGACACGGCGAACATCCCGACCCGAATTGTCATCGCCGACGACTTTGAACTGATGCGCATCGGGTTGTGCACGGTGTTGAACGCCGAGCCGGATTTGAGCGTGGTGGGGATGGCGAGCAATGGTCAGGAAGCAGTGGCCCTGTGTACCCAGCTGCGCCCCGCGGTAGCCATCCTCGATGAACGCATGCCGCTGCTCGACGGGATTGAGGCGGCCCAACGGATCAGGCCGCTGGGCGTGCGGGTGATCGTCCTCTCGCCGCAAGGCGACCGGCTGGATCGGGTGCGGATGGCGCGCTATGGGCTTGATGGCTGGTTGCTCAAGAACATCACCCGCGAGGCCCTGGTTGAGGCGGTGCGCCTGGTGCGCCAGGGATCCACGCTGATCAGCGCGCCCGATGAAGCCTCACGGCTCAACCGGATCTACGGCCAGGCCGCGACGGTGCAAGAGACGCTGACCCCGCGTGAACTGGATGTCTTGCGCTTGCTGGCCCAGGGGAAAACCAACGCCGCGATCGCCCACGACCTGGCACTGAGTCGCGGCACCGTGAAAGCGTATGTTGAGCAGATTATCGCGAAATTGCACGTCAGCGGGCGCACGCATGCGGCGGTGCGGGCCGTGGAACTGGGCCTGCTGCGTGCGGTTGAGGAGTAGGGCACGGTACCGCAGCGCCACCAGAGCCAGGGAAATATAACGCGATGCGCAATGGATTTCAATGAAAAATACCTGCCATATGGCAGTAGGCAAGCCTTTTTAACATAAACTATACTCAAATCACCCTGTAAGCCACGCGTATTTCCACGACCTCGACCTTATAACGCAAAGCCCGCGCCGTTATCACTGGCGATCATGGGTCAACTGCTGTTTCACCGTTCTCCCGCAAGGCCGGCGGGAGCTAGTTTGATAGTGCCCGGCGCCGTGGTTCGGTCCATCTGCGCAGAGTAGTCCGGTTCGCAACCAGATCTGGCGAAGTCCCGATGATGGGTCGTAACGGGCAGGCGCGCTGCCTCGCCCACCGCCGCTTGAACGAAGGAGTCAAGACGAATGGAAGCGCACAAGCTCTGGCAGTTCCCCATTAAGGAGTTCCACCCGTTCCCACGGGGGCTGATCGGTCCGGGGGCCTATGAGATGGTTGGCGTGGAGGCGAAGAAGCTCGGCTTCAAACGCACCCTCCTGATGACCTCAGGACTCCGTGGCACCGACCTGGTGGAGGACGTCGCGGGCAAGCTCCGCTACCAGGGCGTTGATGTGGTCATCTATGATAAGGTCGAGTCGAATCCCAAGGACTATAACTGCATGGAGGCCGCCGACCTCTACATGCGCGAGAAGTGCGACAGCTTCGTCTCGGTCGGCGGCGGCAGCGTGACCGACGCGACCAAGGGCGCGCGTCTGGTGGTCGCCCACGATGGGCGTAACGTGAATGAGTTCGATGGGTTCAATAAGTCGGACCCTGACCGCCAGAAGAACCCGCCCCACATCGCAATCAATACGACCGCCGGCACCGGTTCGGAGACGAGCTGGGCCTTTGTGATCACCGACACGACCTCGGATCGCGCCCCGCGCAAGTGGCTGGGCTTCGATGATAGCTGCATCGTCACCCTGGGGATCAATGACCCCTATGTATTCAAGACGATGCCCCAGGATCTGACCGCCTTCTGCGGCTTTGATGTGCTGGCGCACGGCTCGGAGCCGTATGTCTCGCGGCTCGATCTCCCCTCCAGCCTGGGCGGCGCGCTGAAGTGTATCGAACTGGTGGCCCAGAATCTGCGCGAAGTGGTGGCCAACCGCAACAACTATGAGGCCTGGACCAACATGGTCTGGGCGCAGTACATTGGCGCGCAGGCCTTCAACAGCGGCGGTCTGGGCATTATCCACTCGATCTCCCACGCGGTCAGCGCCTACTACGATAGCCACCACGGCCTGAACAACGCCATCGCCCTGCCGCGGGTCTGGGCGTTCAACATGCCCGCAAACTACCGGCGCTTCCGCGACATCGCCCGCGCTATGGGCGAGCACGTGGACGGCCTGAGCGACGTATCGGCCGCCGAGCGGGCAGTTGAGGCCGCTATCCGCCTGGCCAGGGATGTGGGCATTCCGCCGAACTTCAAGAGCGTCGGCGAGTACAGCAAGTCGCGTATGGGCAAGGGCGTGTACGAGAAGTGGAGCGGCCCGCGCATCATCGGCGACGATAACGATGTGGACCGCGTCTCCAAGCACGTCCTCGGCGATGGCTCGACGCCCGGCAACCCGCGCGAAGTGACCTTCGAGTCGGTCTGGCCGGTGGTGGCCCACGCCATGCGTGAGTCGTACTACTAGGCGCAATATGTTTCTGCCCCCTCCCCACCCCTCCCCCGCTGGGGGAGGGAGTCCGGCTCCTCCCCCCAGCAGGGGGATTGAAGCAGTCAATCGCTTCAACCGCAGCGACACGGGGGGAGGGAGTCCTCTCAGGTAGAGGGTTTTTGGGAGGTGCGCCCCCAGGCCCCGCATACCCCACCCCCCTACCCCCTCCCCTGCCAGGGGAGGGGGTAGCTCTCAGGTGGAGGGTTTTTGGGAGGTG
>JACAEO010000395.1 GCA_013388805.1 Chloroflexota bacterium | reverse complement strand
GGCGTCCGCATCGCGCACCTGGGCCTGGGCCGCCTCCAGCCCGTTGCGCTCGGCCTCGCGGGCGCGCTCCAGGTCGACCTGAGCCTGGGCCAGGGCCGTCTCGCCATTCTCAACCGCGCGCCGGGCAGCAGCCTCGGCGTCACGGCGGGCCTGGGGCAGGTCACCGGGGAGCTTCTCCAGCTCGATATTCTCCCAGTAGACGCGCGAGTAGGCATCCTGAGCATCGCGCAGTGCATTGGCGGCCTGGGCCAGGCGAAGCTCGGCGTCGGTCTTGGCAGCCGAGAGGCTGGCCGTCTGGGTCTGCAACGCCGCCTGGGCCTGGGCCAGCGCGGCACGGGCCTGCTCGATCTCGGTGGCTTTGGGGCCAGCCTGCAGCCGGGCGAGCAGCGCGCGCGCCTCGGCCAGTTCATCGCGGGCGGCCTTAAGCTCAGCGGCGGTCACGCGGCCCTGCGTCTGGCGCGCGGCAGCCTGAGCCTGCGCCACCTGCGCCTCGGCGATCGCCACCGCCTCGGGATCGGCGGGCTCGCGCAGCAACTCGTACTGGGCGCTGGCCTCATCGAGGGCGGCGCGGGCCTGCTCGACCGCCGCGGCAAGCTCGGCCGAGTCGAGGCGGGCCAGTGGCGCACCCGCGCTCACCTCCTGTCCCTCGCTGACCAGGATCTCAGCGACATTGCCCATGCCAAGAAAGCGCAGCTCGGCGCTGCGCAGCGGCACGATCCGACCATCGGCAACAACACGGGGCGCCGGCAGCTCGGCGGCAGTATCGGGCACCGGCGTTGGCTGAGCACCACCCCAGCCGGCACAACCGGCAAGCAGCACCACGGCAATCCCGGCAATACAGGCGACACGTGCGACGGTCGGAAACATCGCTCACCTCCACGGCGCGCCCGGCGTCCGCTGCCATCCCCGGCTACGCCTGGCGCGGTGCGCCAGGTGGCCAGCGTGGATGCGCCGTGACCCCGGGGCGGGTACGGGCGGCGGCCGGCAGGAGCAGCCGGTCGTCGTTAACGGACATCTGCCTCCAATCATACACCCCCGGCGCCAGGCAGCCATCGTTCGTTGTGAGGATTTCGATCTCGTCCGTCGTACAGGGTGATCGTCTCACACCAGGCGCTGCAGCGAGTGAACAGACGCCAACCACTGGTGAATGTTCGCGCCGCAACCGGGGGTAAGAGATATTCACAGTCGCTTAACGTTTCTTCTCGCCGAAATGGCCGGCGGGCAGTAGGATGAAAAGGACCACGCTAGTCGTCAGTGTAGGCAGCAGCGAGACATGACGCACCGCAGCGATGACACCTCCCCCTGCCCGGTAGTGGTGCGCTGCGCATGGAAAGGAGCGAGACCATGCAGGTCCGCGATCGGATGAGTGCCCACCCGGTAACGATCGAGCCCGAATCGAGCGCCCTGTCTGCGCTGGGCATTATGCAGTATCACCGCCTACGCCATCTGCCGGTCACCGATGCCAGTAGCCGGGTGGTTGGCATCCTCGCCGAGCGCGACCTGCTGCTCGCGGCCTCGCGCTACCTGCAGGCCGGCATCGAAGTGAGCGAGGTGATGTCGCGCGATGTGTTCACGGTCAAGCCGGAGTCGCCGATCGAAGAGGCAGCGCTGATCATGGCCAACCACAGCATCGGCAGCCTGCCGGTGGTTGACGACAATGGCATGCTCGTCGGGATCATCACCGAGAGTGACATGTTCCGCGCCCTGGCCGACGTTGTCGCGCCTACCCGTAGCGTGGAGTAACGCCGGATCGCCAGCAGGACGTCGCAGTCGGCACGGAGGGACGCGCCAGCCAGCGTCCCTCCGTGTTATAATGCCCGGCAGGTGGCACGTCTGTGCGAGGGGTGGATGGACGACAAGGAGCGGCTGCTCAGCCCGAGGCCCGCAAGCGACGACCCGCAGGTGGAGAAGAGCCTGCGCCCACGCAGCCTGGCCGAGTTCATTGGCCAGGAGAAGGTCGTCGAACAGCTGCGGATCGCGATCAGCGCCGCACGGGCCCGCGCCGAGCCACTCGACCATACGCTCTTCTACGGCCCGCCCGGCCTGGGCAAGACGTCGCTCGCCAACGTGATCGCTCATGAGATGGGGGTGAAGATCAAGGTCACCAGCGGCCCGGCGATCGAGCGCGCGGGCGACCTGGCCGCCATTCTCACCAATCTGCAGAAGAACGACATCCTCTTTATCGATGAGGTCCACCGCCTCAACCGGGCGGTGGAAGAGGTGCTCTACCCCGCGATGGAGGACTTCGCCCTCGATCTGATCGTCGGCAAGGGCCCCAGCGCGCGCAACCTGCGCCTCAAGCTGCCGCGCTTCACCGTGATCGGCGCGACCACCCGGCTGGCCCTGCTCACCTCGCCCCTGCGTGATCGCTTCGTGGCCCCCCACCGCATGGAGTTCTACTCCGACGAGGCTATGCGCGAGATCCTCACCCGTTCGGCCCGTATTCTCGCGGTGCCGATCAGCGCAGAGGCCGCCCACGAGCTCGGGCGCCGGGCCCGCGGCACGCCGCGCATCGCCAACCGCCTGCTGCGCCGCGTGCGCGACTACGCCCAGGTGGTGGCCGAGGGCGTGATCGACCTCGCTGTGGCCCGCGCCGCGCTGGCCCAGCTCGAGGTGGACGAGCTCGGCCTCGATGAGAACGACCGACGCCTGCTGCGGGCCCTGATCGAGCTCTTCAACGGTGGCCCGGTCGGGCTCTCGACGCTGGCCGCGGCGCTAGCCGAGGAAGTCGACGCGATCGAAGACGTCTACGAGCCCTTCCTGCTGCAGCTCGGCTTTCTGCAACGCACGCCCCGCGGGCGCATCGCGACACGCCGCGCCTATGCCCACCTTGGCGTACCCTACATCGAGCGCCAGCCCTCCCCCGACGATGCCGGCCCCACCCAGGGCCGGCTCTGGTAGCGGCTCCGCCTGGTCCCCCCCGCTGGTAACACCGCTGGCCTACAATCAGGCCAGGCCTGCGCGGTTGCGCCCGGCCACACCCCGGCCTCCATCAACTCCGGCGAACTGCGCGATGTCGATTCGGATCAAGCTCATCAGTATCTTTTCACTGCTCGTGGCGCTGATCATTGCGCTTGGTGCGTTCGTGCTGCTGCAGATGCACACGATCAACCGCGAGGTCGAACGCCTCGTCCAGGCGACGCTGCCCACCCTGAGCGAGGCCATTGCGCTGAAAGAGGCGCTCACCCGCTACCAGGCTGAACAACTGGCCATCGGGCGCGACCCCGCCCAGTTCGCCGAGCAGGCGACCCGCGCCCGGCTCACGGCGCTGGAGGCCCGCCTGAACGAGCAGTTTGCCCACTACCACACGCTGGAGACCTCCGCCCAGCAGCGCGCGGCGCTCGCAACGCTCGAGGCGCGCTGGCATGCCTACCTGGACGCCTTCGGCGTCGCCGCCCTCGCGCGCCTCAGTAGCGACGCCGCGCGCCGCGCCCACCTGGAGGCGAGCCACAGCGCCCACGAACAGCTCATCGCCGCCTCCGCGGCCCTGAACAACGTCAGCAGGGCGCGCGCCGACGAGGCGCTGACAACCGTCGTCGCCGCCCACGACACGGCGCGCTCGGTGACGATCGCGACCCTGACCATCCTGGTCATGTTCGGCACAACGGTAGGCTTTTCACAGGCGCTCGACATCTCCGACGGGCTGCGTGACCTGCGACGCGCCACCCGGCGCGCCGCGGCGGGCGATCTGCAGCAGCGGGTCGTGATCGAGTCGGGGGACGAACTGGAGGCGCTGGCCGGCGACTTTCGCGCGCTCATGGCCTCAGTGCTGAGCGAGCGGGAGGCGGTGCGCACGCAGCAGCAGGCGCTGCACGCACGCAACACCGACCTGGAGCGGGCCAACGCCGAGCTTCAGGCTGTCATGCAGGAGCGCGCCGAGCTGAGCGCTACCGTGCGCACCCTCGCCGCGCCGGTGCTGCCGGTGTATGCCGGGGTGCTGGTCACGCCCCTGGTCGGCATCTTCGACGCGGAGCGCACCGCACTGTTGCACACCACGCTGCTCACAGACGTTGAGCGGAGCGGCGCCCACACGCTGATCGTCGACGTGACCGGGCTGGTAGCGTGTGACCAGCAGCTTGCCCTGGCGCTGGTGCAGACTGCTACGGCAGTCCGCTTGCTGGGTGCGCGCATGATGATGGTTGGCATTCGCCCCGAGTTGGCCCAGTTGCTGGTTACGCTCGGCCTCAATCTCGATAGCCTGATCACCCGCGCGGATCTGCAGAGCGGGGTACAGTACGCAATGCGGCCGTTGGGGGCCGGGGG
>JACAEO010000458.1 GCA_013388805.1 Chloroflexota bacterium | reverse complement strand
GTTGGGCGTGGGCAGTGTTTCAACGTCAGGAACCCTTTGATCCGGTCAAAGCATCACCGAAAGCGGCACTGGCCACTTGACACGAATGAGAGAATCTCTCCCAGGCTGGGAGAGGGGGGAGGGGGGTGAGGGCACGCAGCGCATCAGGACGCTATCCGCCAAAAACCCTACCCCTGAGAGGGGGCAGGGGGCGGGGCATTCACCGGGTTGAGCGGCGGCTGGCCGCTGAGCGTGGCGACGAGGTTCTCGGCGGCCAGCGTGGCCATGCGCGTGCGTGTCGCGACGGTCGCGCTGCCGATGTGCGGCACACAGACACAGTTCGCCAGGGCCAGCAGCGGGTGCGCGGGGCCGATCGGCTCGTGCTCGAAGACGTCGAGACCTGCCGCGCGCGGCCGTCCGGCGTGCAGCGCCGCTACCAGATCGGCCTCGCGCACCACCGGCCCGCGCGCCACGTTCACGAAGACGGCGGTCTCGCGCATCAGCGCGAACTCACGGGCGCCGAACATGCCCCGTGTCTCAGCGCTGAGCGGTACCGTCACGACGACAAAGTCGCTCGTTTGCAGCAACTCGTCGAACGGCAGGTAGCGCGCGCCGGTCTCGGCCTCGAGCGCGGGCGTGGGGTGGCGATTATGGTAGCACAGCCGCATCGCGAAGCCGCGCCCGCGCCGCAGCACCGCTGCACCGATACGTCCGGCGCCCACCACGCCCAGCGTCGCCCCGTGCACATCCACGCCGACCAGTTGCAGCGGGTGCCACGGGCCCCAGCCGCCGGCCTCGATCAGCTTCTGCCCCTCGACGATGCGCCGCGCAGCGGCCAGCAGCAGCGCCCAGGCCAGGTCGGCCGTGGTCTCCGTGAGCACCCCCGGCGTATTGGTCACCAGGATGCCGCGCGCACTGCAGGCGGGCACGTCGATGTTGTCGTAGCCCACTGCCATGTTGGCCACAACCCGCAGGCGTGGCGCAGCCGCGAGCAACTCGGCATCGACCCGGTCGGTGAGCAGGCTGAGCAGCCCCTCGGCGCCGGCCACGCCGCGCAGCAACACCTCGCGCGGCACCGGGCGCTCCGTTTCGTCCCAGAGCGTCACCGTGCAGGCCGCCTCCAGGATGGCCATGGCCGCCGCGGGCAGGCGGCGTGTAAGATAGACCACTGGGCGAGACATGATCGCGTACGTTTGCCTCCGATATGGAACAGCACGCCACGAAGAAGGCGCTGCGCGCGGCACGGCACCCCCTTGCAACTTTCCCCCGCTGGGGGGAAGCGCCGCGGACGCTCTCCCTCTTTCATGGGTAGGTTTTTTGGCAAGGGACACGCGGGTGTGTCACACGTTAAGAACCGAGCCAGCCCCTCCTGGTCGTATGTGGGTATGAACATCCATGCATCGGGAGAACGTCATGACTCGCACGGACGGATTATCGCAACGGCAGCAGACCGTGTCAAGGCAGATGCTGCACCGCTCGAAACCGCAGGCACTCGTCCTGGCACTATGGGGTGTTGGGATTGGCGCTGGCCGCCACGAGCGCACACCTGAGCGCACGACCTATCGCAGTTGAAGCGTGCGTTCGTGCATAGTCTCGAGATCATTGGTATCCTCTCCATAATCGCTGGATCAGCCAGCGGGGAGAGCCGCGAGGTGCGAGCGGACGATGCGCTCGGCACGTGAGGGCATGGTCTCGGGGCTGACCAGCCGGTCGTGGAGGTAGTGACACAGCCCCACGCCAGGTTTCGCAGCCGTGGCCGCGATGGTCTGGCACGTGTCCCAGGCACGTGCACCCGCCCGCGACTGTGGCCCGAAGCTCACATCGCGTTTGCGCACGCGCCGTCACCACGAGTGGTCCAGTATCGGCTTGCTGCGCGTATTCGGCCAACGGCTGGGTTGCCGCTGTCAGGTTGAGCGAGGGGTCAGGCGTCAGCGCATGCAAGGTAGGTAGCCTGGGTAAAGCCAAACTCGAACGACTTGGACGATGCAAGGCGAAGCTTCATTTCGCGCGGCAGGGTGTCGAAGAGCCGTCGACCGCTACCAAGCAGGATGGGAATGGTCGTTATCGTCATGTCGTGGATCAGCCTCTC
Organism: Chloroflexota bacterium; assembly: GCA_013388805.1. GTDB lineage: Bacteria > Chloroflexota > Chloroflexia > Chloroflexales > Chloroflexaceae > JACAEO01. The sequence goes on along the minus strand of JACAEO010000458.1, from coordinate 684 downwards.
TCTCAAGAAGCTCTGTATGACCTGACCACCGTCAACGTACGCTCTCTTGTAGCCTTGCGCTGAAAGGCGCGTCAAGAGCGACCGAGGGGACTCAGTGCTCGCCTCCAGTTGAATTCCCGCGCCTCTCCGGAAGACAAGTGCCCTGGACGAAAGAACCACGACACGCCTCCCGTCGTATGGCCAAGGATCAAACTGTGCAACCTGCTCGTATGTGTTCCGACCCATTATCAGAACGTCGATAGTGCTCATGAAGTCCGCATAACCGCAGTCCTCGCCAGGCGGTATTGATGCGTTTGCATCCATGAGCCAGTCAATAGCGCCATTCTCGCGCGCTATGAACCCATCGAGACTGGTTGCAATGTAGACGGAGGCAGTAGTGGCCATGGGATTCGCTCTTTCTCAACATTTCCTCTGGGGTTATATTGATAGTTCCGGTACGTGCTCATCTTCGTACCGCTCGATCAAAACGCCGATGACTTCCATCAGCGAGGCAAGCGGGTGGGACTCATCCTCACCAACGACATCAAGCAACGTGTCGAGCATCTGGACGAGGCGTTCATACTCGCGCTCGCTGTGCGGAACGAACAACAGTGGTGCAAGGCCCGGCCAGAGCTGCTCCACCGTGCGGAGTTCACTTGCGGTCATGGGTTACTCCTTCCATTTTCCCGCATCATATTCTTCATG
>JACAEO010000380.1 GCA_013388805.1 Chloroflexota bacterium | reverse complement strand
GGCGGCGCGCATGCGCCGCCTGTCCCCACTTCGTCGCCACTGCACCTCAGCACACACGCAGGCCTCACGCCTCCTCGAAGTAGCCGTGGAGGCGGCGACCGAGCAATGGATCGCGCAGCTTCTTGAGCGCCTCGCTCTCCAGCTGGCGCACGCGCTCGCGGGTGAGGTTGAGCCGCTGGCCGATCTGCTCGAGGGTCAGCGCCGTCTCACCGTCGAGGCCGTAGCGCAGGCGGATAATGTGGCGCTCGCGCGGCGTCAGGTGCGACAGTGCCTCGCTCAGGTCGTCCTGGAGCAAGGTATGCGAAACCTGCTCAAGCGGCGAGAGCTGCAGCGGGTCGGCGATGATCTCGGCGAGCGTGCCGGTCCCATCCTCGGTATGGGGCTCGTCGAGCGAGGCCGGCATAAGCGCCGCCTGCTCGGCACGGGTCACCTGCTCGGGGGTCAGCCCGACCTCACTGGCCACCTCCTCGGCCGTCGGCTCGCGGTCGAGGCGCTGGGTCAGCTGCTGGCGGGCGCGGGCCAGCCGCGAGAGGCGCTCCCCAAGGTGGACGGGCAGGCGCACGGTGCGTCCGTGGTCCGCGATGGCGCGCCCGACACTCTGGCGGATCCAGTAGGTGGCGTAGGTGGAGAACTTCAGCCCACGGCTGGGGTCGAACTTGTCCACCGCGCGCATCAAGCCCACGCTGCCCTCCTGGATGAGGTCGAGCAGACTCAGGCCATGGCCCTGGTAGCGACGCGCAATGCTCACCACCAGGCGCAGATTCGAATTGATCAACTGGGCGCGGGCGCGATCGCCCGCGGCGACCTGCTGCTCCAGGCGTCGATGCTCGGAGGTGGAGACCGGAGCGTCACAGGCCAGGCGCTGGCTCGCCGCGAGGCCCTCGTGCATCACGCGGGCCAGTTCCTGCTCCTGGTCAAAGGTCAACAGCGGCTCGTCGCCGATCTCGTTCAAGTACAGAATGATCGAATCAGCTACACCGGGAACGGTGAGCACCGGGTTGGTCATTGCGGACTCCCCTTTCAAGTTCGCCGCCCGGGCTGCGACCGGAGCGCACGAAAGTGATCTGTGGTCCCGTACTGCGGGGGCGGGGCCTGGGGGGACGTGGACGTGCGGGAGGGTCAGCCCTCCCACGGGGGACGTCAGAAGGACAGTATAGGCCTGCCGGCTAAGGAGAGGCTTAGGTCTGGATGAGAGCAGGATGAGAGGTACGCGCAGATGCCAGCGCCCGCGGCAGGCGCTGCACCGGGAGCGCGGAGTGGTCGGGGGCTCAGGCCAGTGCCAGGTCGCGTTTCTTCTTTTCGCGGCGGCGGTCGTCAGCGCTCAGCAGCTTCTTGCGCAGGCGCCAGCCTTTCGGCGTGACCTCGACCAGCTCATCATCGCCGATGTACTCAATCGCATCGTCGAGCGAGAGGATGCGCGGCGCCTCGAGGCGGATATTCTCCGCGCCCTTGTTGTTGCGAATGTTGGTCAGGTGCTTTTCCTTACAGACATTCACCTCCAGGTCAACGTCGCGGATATGCTGGCCGACCACCATGCCTTCGTAGACCTCCTGGCCGGGGGTGACGAAGAAGACACCCCGATCCTGCACCTGGTTGATGCCATAGGTGCTGACGACCCCGCTCTCGGAGGCGATCAGCGAGCCATTTTCGCGCGTGGCGATCTCACCCGCCAGGGGCGCGTAGGCGTAGAACAGGCTATTGATAATCCCGGTGCCACGGGTGGCGCTGAGGAAGAGCTGGCGGAAGCCGAGCAGGCCACGGGTGGGCACGAGATAGACATAGTGGACGCTGCCGTCATCACGGACGTGCATATCGCGCATCTCGCCCTGGCGCTTGCCGAGCAGCTCAACGACGACGCCCTGGTAGTCGCTGGCGACCTCGATCTCGACCAGTTCCATCGGCTCGAGCCGGGTACCGTCGTCAGCCTCGTGGAAGATCACCTCGGGCTTGGAGACCTGGAACTCGTAGCCCTCGCGGCGCATGGTTTCGATCAGAATGCCGAGGTGCAGCTCGCCACGTCCGGCGACGAGGAAGACATCGGGGCTGGCAGTGTCCTGGACGCGGAGGGCCACGTCGCGCTCAGTCTCCTGATAGAGCCGTTCGCGCAGCTTGCGTGAGGTGACGAAGCTACCCTCGCGGCCAGCGAACGGGCTGGTATTCACGCCAAAGGTCATGCGCACGGTGGGCTCTTCGACCGTGATCGTGGGCAGCGCCTCGGGGCGCGCGGCATCGGCGATGGTATCGCCGATATTGGCGTCGGCGATCCCGGCCAGGGCGATGATATCGCCGGCCTGGGCGCTTTCGACCTCCTGGCGCTGCAGGCCATTGTAGACGAAGAGCTGGGTCAATCTGGCCGGGGAGAGAGTGCCAGCGCGGTCAATGCGAACCAGGGCCTGGCCCTTGCTGATCGTGCCGCGACTGAGGCGACCGGTAACAATCTTGCCCTTGTAGTCGTCATAGAGGCTGGTGGTCACCAGAAACTGGGCCGGGGCCGTCACATCGACATCGGGGGCGGGGATGCGGTCGAGGATGGCCTCAAACAGCGGTTCGAGCGAATCGTGCAGCTTGAGCGGCGAGCGACCGGCGTGACCGGCGAGCGCATTGGTAAAGATCGTGGCGAACTCGGCCTGCTCATCGCTGGCGCCCAGGTCGACAAAGAGATCGAAAGTCTCATTGACCACCCAGTTAGGGCGGGCCTGAGGGCGATCGATCTTGTTGACGACAACGATGGCGCGATGTCCGGCCTGCAGCGCCTTGCGCAGCACGAACTTGGTCTGCGGCATGGGACCATCGACGGCATCGACCAGCAGGAGCACGCCGTCGACCATATTCATCACGCGCTCAACCTCGCCGCCGAAGTCGGCGTGGCCAGGGGTATCAACAATGTTGATCTTGGTGCCCCTGTACGAGACCGCGGTCGTCTTGGAGAGGATGGTGATGCCGCGCTCGCGCTCGAGCGCATTCGAGTCGAGCACCCGTTCCTCGACGGCCTGGTTCTCGCGGAAGACGCGGCTCTGCTTGAGCATCGCGTCGACCAGGGTGGTCTTCCCGTGGTCGACATGGGCGATGATGGCGATATTGCGGAGATCGTGACGCAGCATAACTTCCTGGCGCCGGGTAGGCGCGTGTGCTTCACTCACACATAGACGCCCAGGCGGCCAGTGGGGCGCACCTGAGCGCTCAACAACGAGGATCTACGCGGTCGGCCCACGCAGCAGCCTGCGTACCTTCTGTCAACTGCTTGCTATTCTACCACAATCCGGGCATGGGTGCGCCACTGGAGGCCCAGGGCCACTGCTGTATGCGTCAGGACGACAAGCCGAATATGCTACACTGTAGGCCATGAAGCTCTCTGCCCAACAACGGATCATTCCGAGCGGGCTCCTGCCGTATCCCTTTGCCGTACAGATCGTGGTAACGCTGGCGCTGCTGGGGGCGCCGCTCAGCGCGATGGGCCAGGGGCTTGCGCCCTGGCGCCTGGCAACGCTGGCCGCGCTGTGCGGGCTCTGCCTGCTGGCGGTGACGTTTGTGCCAGCCCGGCGTTTGCCGCTCTGGGGCCAGATCCTGTACCTGCTGGGGCAGGTGGGCCTGACGGCGCTGGCCCAGGCGCTCGCGCCAACCCCGCTGCTGGCCTACGTCTATCTGGCGCTGGTGTTGCAGGCGATCACGCTCTTTCGCCCCTGGCTCTGGATCCCGTTTGCGGTGGCGGTGTACGCGGTGTGGAGCGGGGTCCTGCTGGCGGTGACGGCGAATGTGGTGGAGTGGCTGCAAAGCAACCTGGCGCTGGCTTTTCCGATCACCTGCGCGATCATTGCGGCGATCTTCTATCTGCGCCAGCAACGGCGCAGCGAGCAGGTGCAGCAGGTGCTCCAGCAGGTGCAGCAGCGCTACGATACGCTGACCAGCGGCCTGCGCGAGTTTCAGCAGCGGGTGATGCTGGAGGAGCGCCACCGGCTTGCGCAGACGATCGTCGAGGACGTGCAGGTGGCGCTGAGCCGTACCGAGCAGAGTGTGACGGCGGCCCTGAGCCAGGCCCAGAGCAACATGTCGCGCCTGCAGCTGGCCGTGAGCCAGACGCGGGATGCCGCAGCGCATGCAGTGGATCGGCTGCGGGGCGCGGTGGCGACCCTGCGCCAGGGTGAGGTCGCGGCGCCGGCGCCAGGCGCGCGGCTGGCGGCGGTAGCGGCCTCGGAGGAGACGCTGATCGCGCGTATGCCAGGCATCGTGCTCACCTGGGTGATGCCAGCGGTCTTCCTGGGCCTGATGCTGGGCCTGGCCGCACTCGAACAGCCCCTCGGCGTCGAGTTGCTGGCGCCGCTGCTGGGCTGCTCCGGGCTGCTGGCGCTGGCCTATGTCTGCACGCAGTACACCCGGCGCCCGTGGCTGATCCAGGCCGGGCTGCTCGGCCAGACGTTCGCAGTGCTGGTGCTGGTGCTGCTGACCCACACGCTCGCGCCCATCCTGGGGCTGTTGCTGGTGCTCTGGCAGCTGGCGGTGCGCCTGCCGCTGCAGCAGATCGTGCTGCAACTGGGCGCCATCCTGGCCGGTCTGGCGTGGCTGGCGATCCAGTGGCGTCCGGAGGTGCTCAGCTACGAAGCCCTGCTGATCGGTGTTGTCACCGCGGTGGCGGTCGGCGGCCCGTTGCTGATGGCCCGCCGACAGCTGGAGCGCCGCAAGCAGGCGGAGTGGCGCCTGGCGCTGTTGAGCGCCGAGATCGAGCAGCAGACGGAGGAGGTGCGCACGCTGGCGGTCGCGGCCGAGCGCTCGCGGCTGGCGCGCGAGGTGCACGATGACCTGGGTTCGCGCCTGGTGCTGCTGAACCTGCAGCTGCAACTGGCCGAGGATCTGGCCGAGGCTGACGCCGAGGCTGCACTCGAACAGCTGCGCGAGAGCCGCGAGCAGCTGCGCCTGGCCTGGCGCAGTGTGCTGGCGGTCGCCGATGCTGAACTGCCGCTCCGCGGCGCAGAGTTGCGCCGCGCGCTGAGCGAACTGGCCGCGCCGGGCCTTGCGCCCCCCACCGTGGCCCTGACGATCGAGGGTGAGCTCGACGAATTGCCCGACCCGGTGGCCTGTACGGTCTTTCGGGCCGTGCAGGAGGGCCTGACCAATGCGCGCAAGCACAGCCACGCCACGCTGGTCGATGCGCGGGTTGTGGTGCGCGGGGGCTACGTCACCGTCACGGTCACGAATGACGGGCTGGCTGGCGCCGGCCCCGCGGGCGAGCGGCGCGGCGCAACGGGGAGCTTCGGGCTGGTGGGCCTGCGCGAGCGGGCCGAGGTGCTGAACGGGGGCATGGAGGCGGGGCCGCTGCCGCATGGCGGCTGGCGGCTGCGGGTGGTGCTGCCGACCGAAGACAGCTAGTGCGATTGCAGATTGCAGATGTGCGATGGTAGATTGGGCGCGGCGCAGCTGGACACGGTCGCGGTCGCGCTGATGCCCGAACAGGTCGCCTGGAACTGCACTAGCGAGCGCAGAAGGGGCCGGGCAATGGATGAAAAGATCCGCGTGCTGATCGTGGATGACCAGGCCCTGATCCGCACCGGGATCGCCACCCTGCTGGCGCGCAAGCCCGGGATCGAGGTCGTGGGTCAGGCCGGCAACGGCCAGGAGGCGCTCGAACTGGTCGCCGCGCTGGACCCGGACGTGGTGCTGATGGACGTGATGATGCCGGTGCTGGACGGGGTGGAGGCGACGCGGCGCCTGGCGGAGCGCGGTCCCCGCCCGGCGGTGATCATCCTCACGACGTTTCGCGACGACGAGTATGTCTTTCGCGGCCTCGCGGCGGGCGCGCGCGGCTACCTGCTGAAGGACGTGGACCATCGCGCGCTCGCCGAGGCTGTGCGCACGGTGGCCGCCGGTGGCGCATTGCTCGACCCGGAGATCACGGCCCAGCTCTTGCCACACCTGGGACGCCTGGCCGGTGAGCGTCCGGCTACCACCCCGGTGGCCAGCCCGGCCCAGGCCGCGCGGCTGGCGCTGCTCACCGCGCGCGAGCAGGCCATCCTGGCCATGCTGGCCCAGGGCCACACCAACCAGGAGATCAGCGCGGCGCTGCTGATCAGCGTTGGCACGGTCAAGAACCACATCAGCAACATCCTCAGCAAGCTTGGGGTACGTGACCGGACTCAGGCGGCGCTCTGGGCCCAGCAGCAGGGCCTGCGCTAGTGCGATTGCAGATTGCAGATGTGCGATGGTAGATTGGGCGCGGCGCAGCTGGACACGGTCGAGGTCGCGCTGATGCCCGAACAGGTCGCCTGGAACTGCGCTAGCGCCGGTAGAGTATTACAAATGTTCGCGTCTTTCAGCACCCTGAGTAGTGCTGGAGCGGTGCAGAGGCGCGTATCGAAAGGTGTTGATCGCCACAAACCGCACCCTGAGCCTTCGTCCCGGCTCAGGCC
>JACAEO010000314.1 GCA_013388805.1 Chloroflexota bacterium | reverse complement strand
TAGAACGTCACCGCCAGGGTCTCAGCAGTTGCCGCCAGGTTCAGGATGGTCTGCGGGTCATCGTTTGCTGCGGCGGCGTGGACGCCGAGCACCTGCGCGAAGCTCGCCAGGGCGATGCCACCCCCAATTGCCGCCGCGCCCTTCAGTAAACCCCGTCGTGAGAGAGCGTGTTCCATCGTGAAAATCCTTTCATCATCAGGTCTAACCGACCTGGGTACAAGTGTCGATGTCCATTTCACGCATCAGCAGCCATAAGCGCTGGCGGTTCGCCCGCCAGACGCGCAACAGCATGCCGGGCGTGAGCAGGCTGCTGGGCGGCGCCAGCAGGTTCATCTGCCATTGCAGGTCTCGTCGGCCTCAGGCCCCCTGTGGCGCAGGCAGGGCGCCGAGTTGCATCAACAGGCTCACATCGTCGTCCTTGCGCCAGAACTCGATGATCCGGCCATTGGCAAAGCGGAACAACTCCAGCCCGCCGACCGCCAGCGCCTTACCGGTGGGTGCCAGGCCCATAAACGGGCCATTGTGCGTGGCGTAATGGGTGTGGAGCACGGTGACGTAGTCGCCATCGGCGAGCACGGCCTCAACGGCCACGCGGTGGTGCGGAAACGCGGCATCAAACATGGCCAGCAGACCCTTGCAGGCGTCGACCCCCTGATGCGTGCCGGTGAGCGGATCGTGCAGGATGACATCGGGGGCGAAGATCGCGTCGATTACCGCTTTGTCCTCCTGATTGATCACCTCTTCGTAGAGCCGCACGGCGAGGCCCTTGTTCGCTTCCGGCGTGGCCGGCCCGGCGTCGATCTGGCGCATCATGTCGGCCATATCCACCGCAATCCAGTGTTCCGTAATCTTGCCGTTCGCGAAGCGGAAACGGTGGCGGGTTGGCGTCTCGACTGCGCGGCCACTGGGCGGCACGCCCTGGAACGGGCCACGTTGGGTGCCACGCGCGGTGATCAGCACCTCAACCGCGCCGCCGGTCTCGCTCACCTTGCGGATGTCGTGGCTGAGATCGGGAAAGGCAGTCTGGAAACCGGCAATCAGATCGATGGCCCCATCCAGATCGAACGGTTCGGGCACATCGGCGAAATGGAGCTGGTAGTCGGGGGCGGTGAGATGGCCGAGGAAGGACAGGTGCCCACGGTCCATCAGGCTGAAGTAGCTGCGCACGGTGAACTCGACATCCGGGCTGGTCATCGGTGAACCTCCTCTTGCGCGGTGTGATACGGGCGCCATCAACAACTGACGGGCGCAGTATGCCGCGCGCCGGTGGTCACCTTCCAGCCTGAAAGGCGCTCACGTTGCGCTCATTGTTGGGTCAGGGGTGGCCGCTAGAGATCCGGCAACAGGCCGAGGCCGCGCAGCATCCCGGCGACGTCCCAGATGGTCAACGTTTCGTGGACCTTGCCGTCGCGCAGTACCAGGCGGTTGACGCCGCGGGCGGTGACGCGGCGCCCGCTGGGGGGGATGTTGAGTATCGGTCCGCTATGGGTGGCATAGGCGGTCCAGAACAGCGCCACCCGCTCGCCGTCGATCACCATATCGTCGGGGCGGATCTCCAGGTCGGGAAATGCCTGGTAGTAGGCCTCGAACATACGCTGAACCCCGGCACGGCCGATCTGCGGCTGGGCAATCGCAACATCGAGCCCGTAACAATCCTCGGTATACCATTCAGCGACGCGCACCGGGTCATGCGCATTCCACGCCGCCACCAACTGTTCAATAACTGCCAATGTATGCTCGCGCATCGACACGCTCCCCAGAACTCAGGTTCAACTGCTTTGCTATGAAGATACCGCAGGTGCACTGCGACCACCAGACCATGTCGTGCTCACAAATTGACCATTTGTTGATACAAATTGCAGTTCCAGGCGACCTGTTCGGGCATCAGCGCGACCTCGACCGTGTCCAGATGCGCCGCGCCCAATCTACCATCGCAAATCTGCAATCTGCAATCGCACAAATGATGGGGCGAACCCCGCCCCGTAGGGCCGAAGCACTGGCGCAGCCACTGCTTCGGCCCTACTCCGCACCACCGACCTCGATGTGCCAGAGGATCTCGGCGATGCGCGCCACACCGGCCTTGAGGTGACGGCGGTACGAACTCAATGGCACATCGAGCAACTCGGCGGCCTGCTCCTGGGTTGCCGCCGGCTGGAGGTAGGTGTGATGCACCGCGCGATAGAACTTATGTTCTTTGGGTGCCGCGCACAACTGCTCAGCCGCCTGTTTGAGCAACTCGCGCAGGGTGGCGACGCGCGCGCCATCGCCGCCATCGGCGCCTACCCGCTCAGTCACGATCCGCGAGCGGAGCAGCCCATTGCCGCGCAGCGCGTCAGGGCGTATATAGTTGCGCAGCGCGTGTTCCACCGCCTCGCCAAAGCCCTCGCGGCTCAAGACCTCCACGCGCGCTGGTGCAGGTGGCTGGATCGTGTCAGGCGCGGCAGCAAGCTCGCGCTGGCCCAGCAACTCCAGCCATGGCAACGGTGGCATGGTGCGCCAGTCGTGGCCATACACACCAAAGGACCGATCGCCCACCCGGAAGTCGAGCTCTGCGAGGCGGTACAGTTCGGCGTAGGCAAAAACCGGTCGCCAGAATTCCGGATCGGCGCAGGCGTAGAAGGTATAGGCCAGGCCAGGCGTAAAGTAGTGGCGCACCATGGTGACAAAGATCAGGCTCTGGATCGGCGAGACAGTCTGGTAGCCATCGGCCGCCAGCCAGAAGCGGAAGTAGGTCGCACGTTCGCCCGCACGCAGCGGGGCCTGGCGCTCCAGAAACGCCCACGCGCTGGCCATAGCCGGATCGGTCGCCAGGTCGTCGGCCGAGGCGCGCTCCAGGGCCAGCAGCGTCACAAACCCGACTGCTCCACCTTCGGCGTCGCGAAACACCACCACGTTTTCGGGCTGGCGCGTGAGCCAGTAGCGTGCCAGGTGGGCAGCGGCCGGACCTTCATAGCGGGCGACCATGGCACTCAGCGGCTCCAGGTCGTCCGGGTGCAGGCGATCGGGCAGCAAACGGCCACCGACCTGCCACTCAAAGAAGGGCCGCACCGCCGGGTTGTCGCGGTGCAGGTAGACGAAGTCGAACAGCACCAGCTGTTGTTCGATCCCCTGTGTCTGGTGCAGGCGCTGCGTGTAGTACACCCGGGCGCGCCGGTGCAACTCGGCGTACCACTGCGGGTTACGCCAGCGCAGATCGGCAACCAGCGCCTCGCGGGCGACATCGTGCGGAAACAGCCCGCCGGGGCGCGTCTGGATGAAGGACAGCCCACGCAGCCACGTGAAGAGATCGTGCGCATCGGGCACTGCCATCATCTCGGCCAGCAGCGACTCGGTCGTCACCCGCGTCAGCGCGCAGACCTCCAGTGCCGCGCGGTGCGCCGGCCCCGGTACGCGCTGCAAGAACCGCTCGAGCAGCAGCGAAACGACATCGTGGGCCTCGGTCGGCGCAAAATGGTAGTCCGGTCGCTGGTCATACAGGTCGGCAACCAGCGACAGAGCGAGCGGATAGCTATGGGTAAAGCTGAGCACTGCCGGGAGATCCGCCTCGGGGATGTTGCGCTGCGCCAGATAGGCGCGCGCTTCGTCCGGGTTCAGATTGCGCAGCGGCACACTACGCAGCAGTTGCTGCCAGCCCGGGTCGGCGCGCCAGGATGCGTCGGGCGGCTGGCGACCGGCCAGGACCACCAGCCCCTGCTCGGTCAACTGTGGGAGAAAGACCTCGCGCAGCCAACGCTCCAGTGGGGCCAGCAGATCGAAGGTGTCGATCAGCAGCACCCAGCGACCCTGGTGTGCCGCCAGCGCCTCAGCGGGGGCAGCGGCCGGATCGAGGCCCAGCGCCAGCCGGAGCGCGGCGAGAAAGGCCTCGGGAGTCGCCTCAACGTTGCGCCCGTCGATGCTCCACGCCATGGCGCCGGTCTGCTCGGCCAGGCGTGCATACTCAGCCAGCAGGGTCGTCTTACCGACACCGCCCGGCCCGTGGACGTACAGGACAAAAAACGGCAACTCCGCCGCCAGGGCCTGTGCGAACAGCGTCACTTCATCTGCACGGCCGATAAAGCGCTGGTGCCGTGCCCTGTTCAGGCGATCGATCAACCGTGACGCCATAGGCCCCCCGTGTGTGTGTACGACCTGGCCAGCGCAAAACGACCGTCTGTAGCCTAGCAGTATAGACCAGGCCCCTGGCGCTGTCTATACCCCGCGGCGGGGCGGCCCCGGGGCGCGGGATGCGGCCCCGCGGGGCGCGTGGTGCTGCCCCGTGGTGGCTGGCGGGGCGCGCCGCC
>JACAEO010000379.1 GCA_013388805.1 Chloroflexota bacterium | reverse complement strand
GGGCGCGGGGGCGGCGCGCCCCGCGAGCAGCATCGGGGCTGGCAGCGCCCCGCAGCGGGACCGGGCAGGCCCCGCGTAACCCGTCGGCTCACCGTGCCACAACGGGACGGCGCATATGGGCGCTCCGGATGGCGCGCAGCACTTCCTCCAGCTCGAAGGGCTTGCGCAGCACCTCGAGCGCGCCCAGGCGACGCGCCTCGTCAATCTGGCTGCCCGTCGTCTGCCCGGTGAGCACCAGTACCCGCGCGTCGGGGTCGTAGGCCCGCAGCTCGCGCAGCAGTTCCAGCCCACCCATCCCCGGCATAGCCAGGTCGCTCAGCACCACGTCGAACTCGCCCGTGCGATAGGCATCGAGCGCCGTTCGGCCATCGACACACAACGTCACGCTGTGGCCGATCTGCTCCAGCAGCCGGCGCAGTGAACGCCCGACCGAGGCATCGTCTTCGGCCAGCAGGATGCGCAGATTCGGCAGTTCGGCGGGCTCGCGCTCGCTCTCGGCCAGAGCAGCCGCGGCCTCGGGCGTGCTCACCACCGGCAGGCGCACGCGCATCGTCGTGCCCTGGCCGGGCGCGCTCTCGACCTCGAAGGTGCCGCCGTGGCTCTTGACGATGCCATAGGACACCGCGAGGCCGAGCCCGGTGCCCGGCGTGGCGCTGCCGCCCAGGGCGCCCTTGGTGGTGAAGAAGGGCTCGAAGATCTTGTCGCGGATGGCATCGGGGATGCCGCTGCCCGTATCGCGCACGGCCAGCACGATCGCGCGCTCGTCGCCGTGGAGGCTCACCGTCAGCGTGCCGCCCTGCGGCTTCATCGCGTCGCGGGCATTAGTCAGCAGATTGAGGAAGACCTGGGCGAGCTGGCCGGCGTCGCAGATCGTTAGCGGCACGGGGTGAAGATCGCGCACCACCTGGACGTGATGCTTGCGCAGCTCGATCTCCATCAGCGTGAGCGTGCCCTGCACAGCGTCGTAGAGGTCGGCCAGTTCGCGCTGGGGCTCCTGGCGGCGGGCAAAGGTGAGCAGGCTGCCGGTGATGCTCTTGCCACGCTTGCAGGTATCCACCACCACCTTGAGCGCCTCGGTTCTGGTCTCCTCGTCATTGCTGCCGAGGCCGAGCTGGGCGTAGCCGAGCATGCCCCCCAGCAGATTGTTGAACTCGTGGGCGATGCCGGCGGCGAAGGTGCCCACGGCCGCCAGCTTCGATGACTGGACCAGTTCGGCCTGCGACTCCTGGAGCCGCCGGAAGAGGCGCGCATTGGCGATCACGGTGGCCGCCTGGCGGGCGAAGGCCATCAGCACGCGCTGCTCATCCTCGCTGAGGCCGCGGATCTCGGCGAAGGTCAGGCAGACTGCGCCCATCACGCGCTGATCGTCCACCAGCGGGATGCAGACCAGGGCATTCCAGTAGACCCCCTGGGTCAGCTCGGGCAGGGGTGCCAGGGTCTGGGTATGCTGATCGGTGAACATCACCACCCGCTCGCGGCTGAGTACCGCCTCGTAGCTCTTCGGCAGCGGCACGGGCACAGGATCGGGGCCAGTGGCGGCCAGCGGCAGATTGTAGGCGGCGACCAGTTGCGGCACCTGCTGATCATCGAGCAGCACGACCCATCCGTTGGCGGCGTTCATCTGCCCGGCCAGGCGGTCGACCAGCACCTGGAGCATGGTCGGCACGTCGCGGCTGGTGATCAGCGCGACCATCAGGCTCTGCAAGCGCTCGAGCCGCTCGGAGAGCGCGGTCGAGTCATCGGCCATGGCGCGCAGCTCATTGCTATAGCGGGTCAGCTCGCTCTGGTTGCGCAACGCGTTCTGGAGCAGCACCATGGGCACGATGCCGAGAGCGATCGCGATGCCGTTGATCTGCCAGAGCAGGGCCAGCAGGCCACCGAGCGGCGCGAGCAGCAGCACGTACCAGGTCAGTTCGTCGCGGCGCGGGCGCAGACCCTCGCCGAGCGGGGTCCCCTCATTGAGCTGTCCGAGCAGCGCCACGGCGCCCCGCTCCACCAGGTAGAAGACCCCGCCGGTGATCAGCAGCGCCACCAGGGCCTGGACCGACGTATAGGGCATGATCCCGCCCTGGGGGTCGCGGATCCAGGTGCCGGCGTGGAAGGAAGCCAGGGCCACGCCCGCGGCGACGGCCAGCCAGCGCACCGCCACGGTCGAGAGGAGCTTCCACCACTCCAGGTCGCGCGCAAGGGCGGCGCAGAGTGTCCCGAGCACGATCGCTCCCAGCAGCAGCGGCCAGCTGAGCGACGTGAGCGCGCCGATCAGCACGGCCACCGCAATCGAGACGATCCGCCCGTTGTCCATCTCGAAGGCGGTGAGATCGGCCACCATCAGCAGCGCGGCGAAGATCAGCGCCGCGAGCAACTCGGGGGCCGCGGGCGGGCGCCACTGAACGCCGGGCGCGCCGATCGCCACCACCAGCGCTATGAGCCAGAGGCCGGCAAGGTAGAGCTGTGCCGGCCAGGAGAGTGCGCGCATAGCCAGGGGCTCCTCGCGAGACCACCGCCGATGCACCTGGATCTGTTCACACTATAGCGTATCAGCAGCGACGGAAGATGACGAGCTTGTAAGAAATGCGCGCACAATCGCGTTGAACAGCTCGGGGCGCTCGTCCTGGGCGAGCAGCGAGGCGTGGTCGAGCACCTCGAGGCGGGTCCGGGGGTTGGCGCGCAGGAAGCGCTCGGCCTGGCGCAACGGCGTGGTCGTGGCCTGTTTGCCCCAGACGAGCAGGATGGGTTGCTGCAGGCCCGGGAAGGTTTCACGCACCGAGCAGTTCAGCAGCCCGGTCAGGAAGCAGATCGGCGCATAGTAGGCGCCCGGGCGACGGCAGGTATAGTAGAAGCCATCGTGGGTCTCGGGGGTGACGCACGCCGGGTCGTAGTAGGCCTGGGAGCGGAGGAAGTAGGCCGTGCCCGCTCTGCTGGTCAGGCTATCGTAGATGCGCTGGCCCAGCGGCCCGCGCAGCGCGCGGTAAGCGGCCCAGCCCAGCGGCCCGGCCGGATCGGCCAGTTGCTCGAGGCCGGTCGGGCAGACCAGGACGAGCGCACTCACGCGCGTGGGCCAGCGAGCGGCAGCGTTGATCGCATAGGCCGCGCCAAGTGAACTGGCGACCAGGGCGGTCGGCGCGGCGATCCGGGCCAGGGCGGCGCCGATCTGGTCGATGTAATCCTCGGCGCTGTAGCTGCGCGCCGGGCGGTCGCTATTGCCGTAGCCCAGCAGGTCGAGCGCGTGGACGGCGAAGTCGTCGCGCAGCCCATTAAAGGGGCCGCGCATCTCAAAGGCCGAGGCGGCTGCGTTGATACTGTGGATGAGCAGCAGCGGGCGCCCGGCGCCGGCTGTGTAATGGGCAATGCGCGCGCCATGCCAGTCGAAGTGGCTGGGGGGCACGGGCAGCAGCGGCAGCAGTGGCAGTTCAGCCATATGGAAGGTATGAATGAGGACGCAGCATGCCGCGCCCGTATGCGCAGTGACCTGGAGCAGGCCCCAGACCCCGGTTTGCGGTGGTGTTGGCGGCGCAGCCGCCCCGGCCTGGGGGG
>JACAEO010000217.1 GCA_013388805.1 Chloroflexota bacterium | reverse complement strand
GAGAATCTCTCCCAACCTGGGAGAGGGGGGAGGGGGGTGAGGGCACGCAGCGCATCAGGACGTCATCTGCCAAAAACCCTACACCTGAGAGCCAGCGGGGGGAGGCTGGGAGGGGGGCCGTGCCGCGCGCAGCGCCGTATGTGCAAGGTATGCTCACCCAAACCCCGCCAGCACCTCTGTCAGCACGGCGATGGCCCGCTGGTACTCGGCGAGCTCCAGATGTTCATCGGGCGTATGGTCGAGGCGCGAGTCGCCTGGCCCATAGGCGACGATCGGGCAGCCCCAGGCCGGGCCTACCACGTTCATATCGGCCGTACCGGTCTTGTGCAGGAAGGCGGGCTGGCCGCCCTGGCCACGGATGGCGCGGACGAAGGCCGCGGCCAGTGGTGTGGTGCGCGGGCTGCGAAAGGCAGGGCAGCCACCCTCGAAGCGCAGGCTGGCCGGGCCGGCCAGGCCGCGCAGCTCGCCGGCGAGGCGCGCCGGGTCCACCCCCTCGGGCAGGCGCAGACCAATGGTGGCCTCGGCCCAGTCGCCGAGCCCATCACCGCCGCTGGCCACCCGGCGCAGCGAGGGGATCAACTGGTCGAAGAGCCGCTCATGCCCGGCGTTATAGCTGGTGCAACGCTGCTCGACTGCGCGCCAGAAGGCGACCATCGCCTCGGGGGCGGCGGGCAGCTCGCCGGCGCTGTGCGCGGCAGCCTGCTCGATGCGATAGTGGACCAGCAGGCGGCCCTTATAGCCCAGGGTGACGCGATCCCAGCCACTCGGCTCGCCAATCACGCAGAACGCGGGGGCGTAGCGCTCACGGGCGTAGTGGGCGCCCCTGGAGCTGGCGGCCTCCTCCTCGGTGGCACCGATCAGCGCCAGGCGACAGCGCAGGCGCCCGGCCAGCTCGGCGCGCCGCGCGGCAGCGATGAAGCTGGCAAACGGCCCCTTGGCATCGACCGCGCCGCGGCCATAGAGCTTGCCGTCGACGATGCGCACCGGGATGGCCCCGGGCACCGTATCAATGTGGCCCAGCAGCACCACCAGCGGGCCGTCCGTGCCGAGCAGGCCGACCGCATTGCCCGCCCCATCAACGAACGCCTCCCAGCCGAAGGAGCGCATCTGCTCCACCAGAAATGCCGCCGCCGCACCCTCCTGGCCGGAGAGCGAGGGGATGCGCAGCAACGCCTCGAGCAGTGCAACCTCGTCCATGAGTAATGATTATAGCGCACTTTGTTAATAAACCTGACTTTGACGTGTGGAGAAGCGGGTGCTATGATACGCAAGAATTCCACGCTCCGAAGCTCTAGAAAGGTGCGCGGGCACCATGCAGCAAGAGCAGATTATCGCGCTGCGCGAAATCTACTGGAACATCCCCCAACCGTTTGGTTCGCTGTTCGTCTACGGCCTCGCGATCATCACCACTGCGGTGATGGCCTGGGGCATCGCGCGCGACATCGGGCGCTGGCGCAAGGGCCGGCCCGACCCGCGGCTCGACCAGGTGCCGGCGCGGGCAATCGAGTTCCTCGCGCAGCTCTTCGGTCAGAAGAAAGTGCTGCGCGACCGGCGGCCCGGCTCGATGCACGCGCTGATCTTCTTCGGCTTCCTGGCGCTCTTCATCGGCACCGATATCATCGCCGTCGAGGAGGATTTCACCATCCCGTTGATGGGCGAGGCGGCCGGCACGATCCTGGTCGGCGGCTTCTACCAGGCCTATGAGATCATCCTCGACACCCTCGGCCTGCTCTTTGTGCTCGGCCTGAGCTGGGCCGCGTTGCGGCGCTACCGGAGCAAAGAGCCCCGCCTCGATAACCGGCGCACCGATGCCTGGGTGCTTGGCGTCTTGCTGTTCCTCGGCATTGGCGGCTTCCTGATCGAAGGGCTGCGGATCGCCAACCAGTGCTGGCCCTCGCACGAGGACTGCCGGGTCTTTACCTACACCCAGAGCTGGGCCGCCCTCGCCTACGTGGGCTACAGCTTCGCCGCCCTCTTCCGCGCGATCGGTCTGGGCGACGGCAGCCCGCTGGCGCTGGGCCTGCATCAGGTGCTCTGGTTCACCCACGCCACCGCCACCTTTGCCTTCATCGCCACCCTGCCCTTCAGCAAATTTAAGCACCTCTTCTACACGCCGCTCAATACGTTCTTCCGCGACACCACCCCTGCTGGCGCGCTCGATGCCATCCCTGACCTGGACGCCGAGATCGAGAAGGACGAGCCGCGCCTTGGCATCGCCACGCTCGGCGACATGAGCTGGAAGCACCGGCTCGACCTGGACGCCTGCATGCGCTGCGGGCGCTGCCAGGCCAACTGCCCGGCCCACGCCTCAGGTGCCGACCTTTCGCCCAAGTACATCATCACCAAGTTGCACGACCTGATGCGCCAGGAGCCGATCCGCTTTAAGGACGGCACGGTGAAGCAGGTGACGGATCTGGAGGCGGGCGAGGAGCACGGGAAGAGCAACGGGAACGGCAACGGCCACGCCGCGCTTGACGTGGAGACCGTGCCGCTCTACGGCAACCTGTTCACCGAGAACGAGCTGTGGAGCTGCACCACCTGCTACGCCTGCGTCTACGAGTGCCCGGCGATGATCGAGCATGTGGACGACATCGTAGGCGCCCGGCGCCACCTGACGATGATCGCCAGCGAGGTGCCGGCCGGCGTCAAGCGGGTGCTCGAGGGCATCGAGCGCGCCGGCAACCCCTGGCGCCTGCCGCAGGGCGAGCGTACCGCCTGGGCCGATGGCCTCGATGTGCCGGTGATGGCCGAGAAGGAACGCGCCGACGTGCTCTACTGGGTCGGCTGCGCGCCCAGCTACGACGAGCGCAGCAAGCGCGTGGCCCGCGCCTTCGTGCAACTGCTGAAGCACGCCGGCGTCGACTTCGCGATCCTCGGCGATGAAGAGACCTGCAACGGGGACCCGGCGCGCCGCATGGGCGAGGAGATGCTCTACCAGGCCCAGGTGCAGCAGAACGTCGAGACGATGAAGCAGTACACGTTCAAGCGGGTTGTGACGACCTGCCCCCACTGCTTCAATACGATCAAGAACGAGTACCCGCAGTTCGGCGGTGGCGCCGGCACCGAGTACGAGGTTGTCCACCATACGGAGTTGCTCGCCGAGCTGGTGCGCAGCGGCAAGCTCAAGCCGGTGAAGCCGGTGAACGAAAAGGTGGTCTACCACGATCCGTGCTACATCGGGCGCTACAACGACATCTTCGATGCGCCGCGCGAGGTGCTGCGCAGCATCCCCGGCGTCGATCTGGTGGAGGCGCCCGAGCGCAACCGTGAGCGGGCCATGTGCTGTGGCGGCGGCGGCGGCAACGTCTGGCTGGAGGGCTGGGGCAAGCAGCAGGTGAACTACATCCGCCTCGAACAGCTCACCACGAACCAGCCCGAGACGCTGGCGATGAGTTGCCCCTTCTGCATGGTGATGTTCGAGGACGCAGCCAAGAACACCGGCCGCGACGAGACGCTCAAGCGCCGCGATATTGCCGAGTTGCTGCTGGAGGCGGTGAAAGAAGCGTAGGGTTGCGGCGTGAGGTTCCGGCGCAGCTGGCGACGTTGCAAGATCCTGCTGGCAAACGCCGTTTTGCCCATGCCGGGTACGCGGGCGTCCCGCCCGCATGCGGGCCATAGGCCCGCATACCCAGGTTCCACGCCGGGTACGCGGGCCGGAGG
>JACAEO010000287.1 GCA_013388805.1 Chloroflexota bacterium | reverse complement strand
CTCTCCCAGGTTGGGAGAGGGGGGGAGGGGGGTGAGGGCAAGCAGCGTATCAGGACGCCATCCGCCAGAAACGCTACACCTGAGAGGCCCCGCTCCCGCGGGCGGCATAGGCCGGGAGCGGCCTGCCTCAGCCGATCAGCATCTGCCAGCTGGCAGAGTACCAGTGGCCCGGCGTGAAATAGGAGCGCCGGGCCTTGTTTGTCCCCCGCCCGGCCTGCTACCGTACAGCGTAGGTACTCGCCCGGATGTCCGGCTGCGGCACTGGCGCCGGGCGCACGCGGCACGCAACCATCTGCAATTGCACGAGCCAGGGGGATCGAATGAACGACGCACGCCTGCTCCTGGTGGAGGAAGCGCCGGCCATGCGGATGCTGCTCGACACGCGGCTCCGCGCAGCCGGGTTCACCGTCATCACAACGAGCAGCGCCGAAGAGGCGCTGGCCCGGCTGAGCGCCGAGCACTTCGCCCTGCTGATCAGCGAGATCCATCTGCCCGGGTTGGATGGCATCCAGCTCATGGCCAGGGCCCGCGCGCTCGACCCGGACCTGGAGTTGATCGTCCTGACTGGCGGTGCAACGGTCGAGTCGGCCGTGGCAGCGGTAAACCTGGGCACGCGCGCCTATCTGCGCAAGCCGGTCGCCGCGGGTGAGCTGGAGCAGCAGGTGGCCACGGCCCTGCAGCGGCGACAGGAGCGGCTGAACCATCACGCCACACTGCGCCAGCTCGGCTCGGCACTGCTGCGCATCGCCGAGCCGCACGGCGGCCCCTACCGCACCGCGGCGCTCGCGCCCGACGCGGTGCAGGTCGGCCCGTTGCGGATCGACGCGCGCCGCCGTCGCGCCGCGATTGGCGAGCGGGTCGTGCCGCTCTCCAGCGGTGAATTCGACCTGCTGCTCTACCTGGCGCGGCGGGAGGGCGAGGTGCTGCCGGCTGAGCAACTGGCCCGCGAGGTGCTCGGCTACAGCTGCTCGAGCGACGAGGCCCGCGAGCTGATCAAGGCCCGCGTGCACCGGCTCCGCCACAAGATCGAGCCCAACCCGCGTGCGCCCACCTTGCTGGTGAGTGTGCGCGGCGCCGGCTATATGCTCACCAGCGGCGAGTGAGTGCCGGGGTGCTTGATGTAACCTCCCCGGGGGCGAGCCCCACATCCACCGCACAACCCACCTTTTCATTGACAGCGGGGGGTTCTTTGTGATATAACATGCATAACGCGTCGCGTTATCATGCGCGCTACCTCCTCATCCCCTCGGGGCATACCATCTCTCCCATCTGTGGCACTGCGTGGTGTAATCCCGGAGGCCGGATCGTCACTGGATCCGGTCGGGGCACGAGGCGAGGGCGCTGCAGCACAACGGCGACGCCGGCTGGCGACAGTGGCGTCGCTGGCCAGATGCAACGACTGGAGAACACCGATGGCCCCCGTCACGTTACCCTTCGCTGGCCTCTCACGCCTGTTCCAGCAGGTCAGGCTGCCGGAGATGATGCGCTCGCTCGGGAGCGTGAGTCCCCAGGAGTTCGGGCTGCTGCTCAAAAGCATTACCAGCAAGCGCCGGCCCGAGCGCTTGCCGCCGATCAACAGCGATTTCTACGACATCAGCGATCTGCTGACCGAAGAGGAGCGGGCCGTGCAACGCGGCGTGCGCGCCTATATGGAGCAGCGCGTGCGCCCGATCATCGGCAGCTACTGGGAGCGCGGCGAGTTCCCCCACGAACTGCTGCCCTCGTTTGCGGTGATGACCAGGGAAGTGCTCGGCGACCGGCTCCACGGCATCAGCGCCATCGGCCCGGTCATCGGCGGCATCCTTGCCATGGAACTGGCCCGGGTGGACGCCTCGATCTACACCTTCCTCGGCGTGCACTGGGGCCTGGCCATGGGCTCGATCGATCTCTTCGGCTCCGATGAGCAGAAGCAGCGCTGGCTGATGCCGATACAGCGTTTCGAGCGCATCGGCACCTGGTCGCTCACCGAGCCCGACGTCGGCTCGGCGACTGCGGCCGGGCTGACGACCACGGCCCGCCGCGACGAGCACGGCTGGGTGCTGAACGGCGCAAAGAAGTGGTGCGGCAACGCCCCCTTCGCCGATCTGAACGTCGTCTTTGCCCGCGACCTGGGCGACAACCAGGTCAAGGGCTTTGTGGTCGAACGCGGCACGCCCGGGTACCATGTCGAGAAGCTGGAGGGCAAGATCGCGCTGCGCGTGGTGCAGAACGCCGACGTGCGCCTGGAGAACGTGCACGTGCCCGAGGCCAACCGGCTGCCGGGTGTGCGGGGCTTCCGCGACGTGGCCCGGCAGCTTGGTATGGCCCGCGGCCATGTCGCCTGGGCGATGACCGGCCTGGCTATGGGCGCCTACGAGCGCACCCTGGACTACGCCAACAACCGCATCCAGTTTGGCCGGCCAATCACCGGCTTCCAGCTGGTCCAGCGTGGTCTGGTGCAGATGCTCGGCAATATCACGGCGATGCAGACCATGTGCATGCGCCTGAGCCAGCTCCATGCCCGCGACGGCAAGGTCAGCCAGGAGCGGGCCTCGCTGGCCAAGGCCTTCTGTGGTGACAAGATGCGCGAGACGGTGGCCATCGGGCGCAACATCCTCGGCGGCAATGGCATCCTGCTCGCACACGACGTGGCCCGCTTCTTCGCCGACGCCGAGGCGCTCTACTCCTACGAGGGCACCCACGAGATGAATACGCTGATCGTCGGACGCGCCGTGACCGGGATGAGCGCCTTCATCTGAGCGGGCGGGCATGAGGCGAGCAGGCGTGATGCAAGGATACGGCTGGCACATGCCATTTTGCCCAGACCGGGTGCGCGAGCGTCCCGCCCGCATACGGGCCGGAGGCCCGCGGACCCGGGTTTGCCAGCCCTATCTTGCGCGCCCCGACCGCTCCGGCTCACCCTGCCGCTGTCACCGCAGCGTCCGCCCGGGTCCAGCTGGCTGGTTTGTGCTGCAGGGTTGCGACGATCTCGGCGCCAAGCATAGCCGCCTCGCGCAGGCGCGCGGGGCTCACCCACTCGGCGGTATCGGCACGAGAGTGGTCGAGGGGCTGGCGGACGGCGGTGGTGAAGGCGACGCTGGGCACGCCGCGGAGGGCAAAGATCGCGTGGTCGCTCTCGATCCACGGCGCGCCCCAGACCACGCCAGGATAGCGCACGATGAGCCCGCGCAGCGCCGCCTCGAAGGCGGGTGAGCCTGCGAGCAGGGTGATACTATTGGGCGCAAGCCACTGGCCAACGCCATCGAAGTTGAGCGCAGCGATGATCGGCTCAAAATCGGCGCCGCGGCGGCGGGCGTACTCCTCGGCGCCCGACGGCAGATACTCCTCACCATTGAAGGCCACCAACTCGAGGCCGACAGCGAGGTGATGGGCGCCAAGCAACTCCGCCAATGCAAGTAGCACTGCCACCCCGGCGGCATTGTCGGCGGCGCCGGGGGTGTCGATCTTCGTATCGAAGTGGGCGCAGAGCACCACGCGCGGCACGTCCGGCGCGCCACGGCGGCCAATGACGTTGCAGGCATTGCCCGCGCCGCGGCGTGCGGCTATCTGCAGATGCACCGGGACGCCAGGCTGGCGCACCAGCGCCAGGCCGACCTCGGCGGGCACCGTCGCGGAGGGGATGGCCAGCTCGGGGTCCTCGATCAAGCGGACGAGGGGTGGGCCGTGGCGCTGCACTGCCAGCACGGCGGCCGGCTGCCCGGCCTCCAGCGCGGCAACAATCGCCGTATCAAGCTCGCCCTTGTGCGGCCAGGCCCGGGGCGCGAGCGGTGCGGCAGCCAGCTGGCCATAGAGCACTGCCACGCACCCGGCAAGCCTGGCAGCCCGTAGCTCGGCAAGCGTGCCGGCGACCACTACCGGCGCCTGCACATCGCAGGATGGCGAGAAGGCGTTCGCCCCTACCTCGGCGACATCACCCGCGATCTCCAGCCTGGCACCCAGATCCTCCCACGCCGGGCAATGGTACGGCTGCAGCTCAACCGTAAAACCACAGGCGGCAAGCACCCGCTCGATGTAGCCGGCGACGACCCGGTTGGCCGCCGAGCCCGCCGGGCGTGGCCCGATCGTGCAACTGAGATAATCCAGGTGGGCGCTCAGCACCCGCTCGATGTGGCTCATTGGCGTACCCTCCTGATGGAGCCACTGTAGCAGGCGAGCGCAGCGCCGTGCAGGAAGTACCGCTCACCGGGCGTGCAGGTACGTTAACCCCGCGCGAACGTGGCCAGCTCCAGCCCGGGTCTGCACACGGCACCTGGCGCGTGCCGTACAATGAGCACCAGACGCTGGCAGGGGATGACGCGCGCCGGCGGCCCTGTCGAAGGAGGTTTCCCGGATGGCTCCCGAGGGTATCATACGTTTTGAGACAGCGGGCGGCGCCCGCATCTACCGGCTCCCGCTGCAGGTCTTCCCCAGCCTGCGCGCTTATGTCCACCTTGTGCTGGCCGGCGATTATGTCGCCCTGGTCGACACCGGCAGCGGCCAGGGGGTCAGCGATGCGGACCTGCGCGACGGCATGGAGCGCGTGCGCGACGAGTGGGGAGAACTGGT
Organism: Chloroflexota bacterium; assembly: GCA_013388805.1. GTDB lineage: Bacteria > Chloroflexota > Chloroflexia > Chloroflexales > Chloroflexaceae > JACAEO01. Next base: position 1,583 of record JACAEO010000287.1, on the reverse strand, counting down.
CGAGTGGCGCGACATTGACCGGATCGTGCTGACCCATGCCCATATCGACCACCATGGCGGCCTGAACATGGTGCGCAGCCTCACCGACGCGCCGCTGGCCGTGCACGAGCTCGATCGCCGGGTGATTGTACACCACGAAGAGCGGCTGGCCCTGAGCCGCTTTCGCATGGGTGTCTTTTTGCGCCGCGCCGGCCTCGATGAGGCGCGCCGGGCGCGTATGCTGGCAATGTACAGTGGCGGCAAGAACCTCTTCCGCTCGCTGCCCGTGGATGACGTGCTGCACGACGGCGATCTGCTCGATGGCGTCTTCCGGGTGATTCACGTCCCCGGCCACTGCCCGGGCCAGGTCTGCCTGCTGATCGACGATGTACTACTCACCGCTGACCACGTGCTGCCCAACTTCTCGATCTTTCTGTCACCAGAGAGCCTCACCGCCTCCAACGGGGTGGACCACTTCCTGCTCTCGTTACGCAAGGTAGCGGCGCTCAGCGGGGTCCGGCTCGGGCTTGGCGGCCACGATCGCCCGGTGCCCGACCTGGGCGCCGCGGTGGAGAAGATCGAGGCGACCCAGCGCCAGCGTATCCAGCGGGTCTACGAGGCCTGCGCTGAGGCCAGTACGATTGAGGAACTGACTGCGCGGCTCTACCCTGCCGTCGGCGACTACGACGAGCTGCTTGCCCTGCAGAAGGTCGGCGCCTATGTCGAGTATCTCGACCAGCGCGGCATGCTGGCGATCGCCAATCTCGACGAGGTAGCCCAGGACGACAGTGTCGCGCCACGCTATGTCGCCGCCTGAGGTGATAGCCGGTAGCACTATCGTTGTCGTTGACCTGCCTGGTAGGCTGGAGCTAGTTGTCACCCCGCGCCTTTCGGCTCCGCGGCTCCCGAGCTTGTCGAGGGGCAGGGTAACCTCCGCGCGGGGGCTTCAGCGCGGTGCGCTGCCAGATTCCTCGCTCCGCTCGGAATGACATGGGATGGCGGTGGCCCGTTGTGGCGCTGGTCCGTCGCGGCGCTGGCCCGCGGTGGCGCGGCTGGTCGTCGTGGCGCGGCGGGTCGTCGTGGCACTGGTCCGCGGTGCCGCCGTGTCACCGCGAGCGCAGCGCGGGGTCTTCAGCGCACCGCGCTGCCAGCTTCCTCGCTGCGCTCGGAATGACATGGTGCATGTCATTCCGAACGGAGCCGCAGGCGCAGTGAGGAATCTGGCGGTGCCGCGCGGGGGCTTCAGCGCGGTGCGCTGCCAGCTTCCTCGCTGCGCTCGGAATGACATGGTGCATGTCATTCCGAACGGAGCCGCAGGCGCAGTGAGGAATCTGGCGGTGCCCATGCTCCGTAAGACCCCTCGCTGCGCTCGGGGTGACATGGGTTGCTCCCGGCGCCACTGGCCCGGCGCCACTGGCCCGCCGCCGGGCCAGCGGGTACGCGGAATGACAGGGGCGCTGGCCCGGGAACGCCAACGGCAGGACGATCGGCTATCGGCTATTACTACAGTTGGAGTTGCTCGAATGGGCGGGCACCTGGGAATCTGAGCCCCACCCAGATCTGCGCCCAGATACCGCTCTTGCGCCAGGTGACGTAGTGATCAT
>JACAEO010000216.1 GCA_013388805.1 Chloroflexota bacterium | reverse complement strand
TGGCAGGGGAGGGGGTAGGGGGGTGGGGTATGCGGGGCCTGGGAGCGCACCTCCCAAAAACCCTCCACCTGAGAGGGGTTGGGGGGGTGAGGTTCCGACGCACCTGGCGACGTTGCACGATACTGCTGGCAAACGCCGTTTGGCCCACGCCAGGTGCGCGGGCGGCCCGCCCGCATACGGGCCGGAGGCCCGCGTACCCAGGTTTGCCAGCAGTATCTTCGCACCAGCCCTGTGGGATACGCCAGCCTGAGAGTTCATATCAGCCAGGTGTGCTACAATGGTTCGACAGCTCACGGGCAGATCAGGGGCGCGCCGACGAGCTGTTGGAAGGTCAAGGAGCAGGATGATGAGCCGCTATCTCGAGGCGCGACGTGAGACACTCCCCCCCGCTGTGACCGACCTGGCCGAGCAACTGGCCGAGGCGGGCTACAAAGTGACCGGGCCGCGCCTGGCGGTGCTCAAGGCGGCAACCGCGTTACGCGGGGCGTTCAGCGTCCACGAACTGGAGCAGTGGCTGATCGCCCGTGGCGAGTCGCCCGGTATCGCCAGCATCTTTCGCACCGTGCGGTTGCTCAGCGACCTGAATCTGCTCCAGCGCATCCACGGGCTGGACGACTGCCACCGTTATAGTCTGGGCAAGGGCCATGGGCACCACCTGGTCTGTACCGGCTGCGGGGCCATGGAGCGCTTTGAGGACTGCGGTGTGCAGAGCCTCATTCAGCAGTTGGAACAGCGCACCGGTTACCGTATCAGCGCGCACCTGGTTGAGCTCTTTGGACTCTGCCCGCGTTGCCTCGCCGCGAGCGCAGCCTAGCCCTACAACGAAGGTTGTCATTCCGAGCCCTTCGGCTACGCGGCTCCCGAGCTTGTCGCGGGGCAGGGTAAACTCCGCGAGGAAGCCCGGCTCCTGATGCCTGCTGAGACCCTTCACTCCGGCTGCGCCTCCGTTCAGGGTGACAGGTGGACTGCGTTCTGATGCGGCGAAACGCGAACGCTCGTTGGAGTGCTAGTGCGATTGCAGATTGCAGATTTGCGATTGTAGAGTGGGCGCGGCGCATCTGGACACGGTCGAGGTCGCGCTGACACCCGAACAGGTCGCCTGGACGTGCACCAGGACAGGGCAACGTGGGCTTCCAGCACGTGCGCACCCGTCGCGAGGGAGCGCTGCCAGTATGCCCCTACACGCCGGGGCGAGCAGTCACGCCGGTGCTCCCGGGCGGGCGTAGCTCCCTCAAGCCTGCACAGGTAGCGCACGATGTAGCTTGACAGGATTGGATGATATGATATATCATCTTTGAGCGAACTGCCAAACACTGCAGACGACTCTGCAATGAGTCGTTGTTTTTCGCATCATTTTATTGATATTATCTCTCAACTATGAAGCAAGCCCACCCACCCACCCGCCTGCTGCCCGTCACGGTGCTCTCCGGCTTTCTCGGTGCGGGCAAGACCACCCTGCTCAACCATGTGCTCGCCAACCGCGAGGGGATGCGTGTCGCGGTGATCGTCAATGATATGAGCGAGGTCAACATCGACGCGCAACTCGTACGCGGCGGTGGCGCCACGCTCAGTCGCACCGACGAGAAGCTGATTGAGATGAGTAACGGCTGCATCTGCTGCACGCTGCGCGAGGATCTGCTGGTCGAGGTGGGCCGCCTGGCCCGCGAGGGCCGCTTCGACTACCTGCTGATCGAGTCGACTGGCATCTCCGAGCCGCTGCCCGTCGCCGAGACCTTCACCTTCGCTGGCCCCGACGGGCTGAACCTGGGCGACATAGCGCGGCTCGATACGATGGTCACGGTCGTCGATGCCTACAACTTTCCTCAGGATCTTTTCTCGCTTGATGAGCTGCGCGACCGCGCCATGGCCGCCGGCGAGCAGGATGAGCGTAGTGTGGTCGATCTGCTGATCGACCAGGTCGAGTTCGCCGATGTGCTGGTGCTGAACAAGGCCGACCTGGCAACGCCGGATGAGCTCGGGCGCCTGGAGGCCTTGCTGCACAAGCTTAACCCGGAGGCTCAGATCATCCGCGCGAACTTCGGCCAGGTTCCCCTCGACGCCATCCTCAACACCGGTCGCTTCGACTTCGAGCGGGCGGCCCAGGCGCCCGGCTGGCTGAAGGAACTGCGCGGCGAGCACACGCCCGAGACCGAGGAGTACGGCATCGCCAGCTTCGTCTACCGTGCCCGGCGGCCCTTTCATCCCCAACGCTTCTGGGAGCTGGTCCACGAAGAGTGGCCAGGCGTGCTGCGCTCGAAGGGCCTGTTCTGGCTCGCGACGCGGATGGAACTGAACGGGGTCTGGTCACAGGCCGGCGGCGTATGTCGGGTCGAACCGGGTGGGCGCTGGTGGGCGTCGCTGCCTGAGGATGCCGTGCCCGATGACCCGGCGGAAGAGGCCCTGCTGGTCAATGTCTGGCACCCTGACTGGGGTGACCGGCGCCAGGAGATTGTGCTGATCGGCCAGGATATGGACGAGGCGGCGCTGCGAGCACGGCTGGACGCCTGCCTGCTCACCGACGACGAGCTGGCGCTAGGGCCGGAGGGCTGGGCCGCGTTTGAAGACCCCTTCGGTGACTGGGTGCTCATTCTCGACGACGAGGACGAGGACGACGACGACGACGATGACACCGGTCATTACCATCAGTAAGCCAGGAGCGCCGGAGCCAGTGATGAGCTACGCCGACAAAGAGATCGCCTGCCGGGAGTGTGGGGGCCGCTTCATCTTCACCGCAGGTGAGCAGGAGTTTTACGCCAGTAAGGGCTTTATCAACGAGCCGACGCGCTGCCCGGCCCAGCGTCGAGCGCGGAAATACGGCGCCCCGCTGCCGGCTGGCCCATGCCCACACGATGTGAGTGGCATGGGCGTCGTGCGGTCTGGCAGCCCAGGTTCTGCTGCGTCTGCTGGTGAGCGCCGGAGCTCGTCGCGAACGGAGCGCGCGCCATACACCGGGCGCCTGCCCAACGGGCCGGTGCTGGCACGGGTGCTGCACATCGATCCAACCGGGCGCTTCCTCTTCGCCCGTGTCGAGCCCGATGGTTTCGACGTCTACGTCCACCACAGCCTCTTCCGTGAGGTGAATGTGCGCGAGGGCGACCAGGTGCGGATCCAGGTCGAGGCTAGCGATCGCGGCCCGCGCGCCTGCTCGCTCTGGGTCGAATCATAGCCGATACCCGATAGTACTACAGTTGTATTTCGGCAGATGACCCGTTTCCGTCGGCGTAAACGCCTCGGCTAGTGCTTGCGAAGGCCACCTGCGTGGCCTGTTGAGCCCACGAAGGTGGGCTTTGCACCCCGTAGCCGAGGGCTTTCAGCCCGACGGGGAGCGCACCTACAACTGTAGTAATAGCCACGATCAGTGCTCCCGATGAAGTCACACGCAACCCGCAAACCCGTACCTGAAACGACCTGGCGTTTCCCCGAGCGGCTGGTGAGCCGGGGTACCAGGTTGCTTACCCAGCAGTGCTGGTACTGGGGTTGTGATGTGCGCCGCCCCGAGGGCAACCTGCTGCTGGCCCATGGGTTCGCCCGTATGTGGCCGCCCGCGGGCGTCGAGGGCAGCACGCTGTATGTGCTCGAGCCGGCCCCCGGCGCGCAGCTCATCCTCTGGAGCTTCGGGGTCTTTTTCGGGCGCGCCGGCGCGGGCGGGCTCTTTCTCGACCGCTTCCGCTTCGAGCCCCTGCTGACGGATCAGACCACGCTTCCGCCGGCGATCTGGCGTAACGAACAGCTCCCGGCCTTGAGCCGTGCTGCCGATCCAGACCGTGCGCGGCTCTCAGCGCTGCTCGGCGACCTGCTGCGCCGGGTCGTCGCCTACGAGCACGTGGCAGATGCTGACCGTTGATATCGAGGCGAGCTGCGGCAGTGCAGCCGGCGCGACGAAAGGATCATAACTGATGGCAAAACGCTGCGTGCTCACGGGCCGCGAGCCCTCCTACGGCCACAATGTCTCGTTCTCCAAGCGGCGCACCAACCGCCGCTGGGAGCCGAACTTGCACTACCACCGCATCTGGGTTGCGGAGGAACAGCGCTTCGTACGCCTGCGCCTTTCGGCTGCCGGCCTGCGCGAGATCCAGAAGAAGGGTCTGTTAGCCGCCTTGCGCGACCGCGGCCTCACGATCAAGGATGTCGAGCGATGAATAAGCTCCCCGTGACGGTGCTCTCGGGCTTCCTGGGTGCCGGCAAGACCACCCTGCTCAACCATGTGCTCGCCAATCGCGAGGGGCGGCGCGTGGCCGTGATCGTCAACGACATGAGCGAGGTCAACATCGACGCCCAGCTCGTCGCCGAGGGCGCCACGCTCAGCCGCACCGACGAGAAGCTGGTCGAGATGACCAACGGCTGCATCTGCTGCACCCTGCGCGACGACCTGCTCCAGGAGGTCGGCCGTCTGGCCCAGGAGGGCCGCTTCGACTACCTGTTGATCGAGTCCTCGGGCATCTCCGAGCCGCTGCCGGTGGCGATGACCTTTACCTTCCCCTTCGCCGAGGGCACGAGCCTGAGCGACGTAGCTCAGCTCGATACCCTGGTGACGGTGGTGGACGGCGCCAGCTTCCTGCGCGACTACATCTCGGCCCGCAACCTGCGCGAGGAGGGCATGGCGATGGGGCCGCAGGATACGCGCACGCTGGCCGACCTGCTGATCGAGCAGGTCGAGTGCGCCAATGTGATCGTGCTCAACAAGAGCGACCTGGCCCACCCCCACGACCTGGCGCGCACCGAGGCGCTGCTCCAGACCCTTAACCCCGAGGCCCGGGTGGTGCGCGCCGAGCACGGCCGGGTGCCGCTCGACCTGATCTTCCACACCGGGCGCTTCGATATGGAGCGCATCCGCAACTCGCCCGGCTGGCTGAAGGAGCTGCGCGGCGAGCACACGCCCGAGACCGAGGAGTACGGCATTCGCAGCTTCGTCTACCGGGCGCGGCGGCCCTTCCACCCAGCCCGCCTGCGCGAGGTGGTGCACGGGGCCACCCTCCAGCAGGTACTGCGCGCCAAGGGCAGCTTCTGGCTCGCCACACGGGTCTGGCGGGCGGGCCAGTTCCAGAAGACCGGGCGTTTCCTGGCCATGGGCGCCGGGCCAACCTGGCTGGCGGCCATCCCACGGGCCGAGTGGCCGCAGACGCCTGAGCTCGACGCCTACCTTGCACGCTACTGGGACGATAGCGTCGGCGACTGCCGGCAGGAGCTGGTCTTCATCGGCGTGAATGTCGATGAGGCGGCGCTGCGAGCACGGCTGGACGCCTGCCTGCTCACCGATGGCGAGATGGCGCTGGGGCCGGAGCGCTGGGAGTTCTTCGAGGATCCTTTTCCGGCGTGGCCGCGATAGCCTGCTGGTCGGGGCGGTAGGGGGCGTGGGAGGGCGCTGCCCTCCCCGCAACAACCGCGCTCCTCCAACCCGGTTGGGATAGACGTATGCTCGACTGGCTGATCATCGGCGGGGGCCCCCAAGGCACCCACCTGGCCCTCGTGCTCCTGGGCCGGGGCGGGGTCGCACCCGAGCGGCTGCGCATCCTCGACCCCCACGAGGCGCTGCTGGCCCATTGGGAGCGCTGCACCGCGGCGACGGGGATGACCCACCTGCGCTCGACGATCGTGCACCACCTGGCGCTCGACCCGCACGATCTCTGGCACTTTGCGCGGCGACGCGGCGCGCAACCAGGCCAGTTCCGCGGCCCGTACCGGCGGCCGGCCCTCGGGCTGTTCCGCGATCACTGCCAATCGCTGATCGCGGAGCACGATCTCGAGCGGCAACACGTGCGCGGGCGGGCCAGCGGCCTGGCGCGCACCGAGCACGGCTGGCGTGTGGAGAGCGACCAGGGCGCGCTGGTGGCGCAGCGGGTGCTGCTGGCCCTGAGCGTGGGCGAGCAGCCGCGCTGGCCGGCCTGGGCGGCCCAGCTGCGCGCGGCGGGCGGGCCGGTGCGCCACCTCTACGGCTGCCAGGAGCCGGCGCTGGCAGCAGCGGCGGGCGAAACGGTCGTGGTCGGCGGCGGGATCAGCGCAGCCCAGGTGGCGGTGAGCCTGGCCCGTGCGGCGCCAGGCAGCGTGACGCTGCTGATGCGTCATGCCATCCGCATTGAAGCCTTCGATAGCCCGCCGGGCTGGGTGGGGCCGAAGGAACTGCGCGGCTTCCAGGCTGAGCCGAGCGTCGAGCGGCGGCGGGCGCTGATCCGCGGCGCCAGACGCCCCGGCAGCATGCCCGAGGATGTTGCTCGTACCCTGCTGCGTGCCGAGCGCCGGGGCTTGCTGCGCATTGTGCGGGGCGAGGTGCAGCAAGCCTGCCTGCACCCGGATGGCACCGTTGAACTGGAGACGTCCGGGGAGACCCTGCGCGCCGACCAGGTATTGCTGGCCACCGGCTTCGAGCAGCAGCGCCCCGGCGGGGCCTGGCTCGACCGGGCAATTGCCGAGCACGACCTGCCCCTGGCGCCCTGCGGCTACCCGGTGGTGGCGCCATCGCTGGCCTGGGCGCCAGGGCTGTACGTGACAGGCGCTCTGGCCGAGCTGGAGCTGGGGCCGGTGGCCCGCAACATCGCGGGTGCACGCCACGCGGGAGAGCGGCTGCGCGTAGCGGGCGGAGCGTAGTCGGTCGTCGTGGGTGGCCTGCCCGTTCACGCGACCCTACTGAAAGCAATGCCGATGTGGCTTGATTTTCTTATGCTGATGCTGGCGCTGGTGCTGAGCTGGCTCGGCTGGGTGCTGGTACGCTGTGGCAAAGGCCACGCCTGTGAGATACGCGTCAAGCGGAAAGGGAGACACGCGTGAAGGTCGCATACGTGTTCGCTACCAACATGTCGGCTACGTACAAACTGGGCAAGATGATCCTGCCGCAGCTTGAGCAAGGCATGCACGGCGCTCAGGTGGTGGGGATGATGTTCTTCGATGACAATCTGTACGTCTTGCGTCAGGGTGAGCCGGTTGGCGAGCGCCTGGCGAAGATCGCCAGCGAGCAGAACATCCTGCTGATGGTGTGTGACCGCTGCGCCATCGAGCGCGGTCTGGCAGAGGGTGACTTCTCGCAGTGCGGCATGGGCGAAGTGCAGGCAAAAGGTCTGGTGGCAGGCGTGGTAGCCGGCTGTTTCCCGCAGCTGTACGCTGCGCTGGCGGGCAATCCGCCGGACCAGGTGATTTCACTATAGACGGTCATGCGCGTGGCGCACAACGCCGCGATGAAAACAGCGGCAGCTTATCGGCTATTGGCTATCGGCTATCGGCTATGTTCACCTCAGGGCTGACGACTGCAGTGCAGTGGGATGTTCGCACGATGGGCGAGTCTGGTGCATAATGTCCGTATGCGCCAACCACCACCTGATGAAATCGTGGAACTGGCCCGCGAGCGCATCGCGGCACGACGTGACGCTGAGCGGGCGTCCGACGAGGTTGCTGCGGACCGGCGTGACCGGCACTGGGGCATTGCCTTTCTGCTGCTGCTGTCCGCCCTGCTGCTCGCCTTTGTGCTCTGGCCGGGCGCCACCCTCGAATGGAAACTCTTCGCCGCAGTCCATGGCCTGGTCGCCCAGAAACACCTGGTCTTCCTCGGCGAGCGACCGCTCCCGCTCTGCGCGCGCAACCTGGGCATCTACAGCAGCTTTCTGCTGTCTCTGAGCTACCTGTGGGCACGCGGTCGGAGTCGCGCCGCCGCCTTGCCCGCGCGCCCGCTGCTGGTCGTGCTCGGCCTGGGGGTGCTGGCGATGGGCTTCGACGGGATCAACTCACTGCTTGAGGACACCGGCCGGGCCTACCTCTACGTGCCGCGCAACGATCTGCGCACGATCAGCGGGGCGCTCTTCGGCATCGCGCTGACGCCGATCATCCTGCTGGTCTTCAACCAGGCGCTGCGCGCCAACGCCGAGCGCGAGCGCCCGGTGCTGGACTGGCGCGACTTCGGCGGGCTGCTGGTGCTGAACGGCCTGTTCGTCGCGCTGGCCCACAGCGGTCTCGCCCTGCTCTACTGGCCCCTGGCGCTGCTCGGCGTGGTGGGCATCATCGGCGAGCTCTTCACCATGTTCCTGCTGGTTGCCGCGGTCGCGCTTGGCTACAGCCGGCGCGTGACCAGCCTGGCCCACCTCGGTCGTCCGGCCTGCGTCGCGCTGGTGCTCACCGTCGCCTTCGCCGGCGGCCTGGCGCTGCTGCGCTTTGCCGGTGCTGGGGGGTAAGCAGATGCGCGGATCGAACGCTGCTCAAGCTCCGAGATGCTGGTCAGGCGATGGCATAGTGCATTATATTGAGAAGGCACAACGTTCAGTGCACATCTCTTCTCTGGCCTGCAGCTGCCCCTCCCGCCCGGCTCGACAGCGTGGTATACTTCCGCATAATTCACGCACCTACCCAGATCCCAAATGATTGTCGCGGTGACCCGCTAGCCCGGATGCCAGGGCATAAAGGTGGAAGCTGGTGTGAGTCCAGCGCTGTGCCGCAACTGTAACCGGTCGCTCCAATGGAGTGCCGGAAGCCAGGACGCCTGCCGCGACGTGTACGTTCAGCCCTTCTCGAGCTAAGGAGGACGAACATGCCCCGCGCCCCCTGAACGCTCCCGCGTGATGGTCCGCCCGGCATATGTCGCCCCGGTCTCTTGAGTAAGGCCGGGGTTTTGTGTTGGCCACCCAAGGGAGCGGATCGCTACGATGTCGGCACGGCCTCGTTCGAAGATCTCTGCGCCCTGACCGACCGTCTACCCCGTAACGCGCGCATCGTCCCGCTGATGATGCCCGAGCTCGAGGAGCTTATACCAAATCCAGTTGGCAGTTCCGCATTGTCGTTGCCGTCATCGCTCATCGTGACGCCATGTGCGGCAATCTGCAATCCAAAATCTGCAATGCCTGCGGCCCTCGCCCCGCGTGATCGACCGCGTCGAACGGATCGCGCGTCTCTTGCACCCGGCCCGTTTCAGCGACCAAGGAGTGCTGCGATGACCCATGATGCCGATTCCACTGTGCCAGATGATACGCCCGAGCAGCGTCTGTTTGCTATGTTTCCACCGGCTGACCATGCAGCCTGGCGTCAGGTTGCCGAGCAGTCGCTCAAGGGCGCGCCATTCGATCAGCGCCTGTTGACCCGGACGTATGAGGGCTTCCACCTTCAGCCAATTTACACCGCGACTGACACGACGGCCCTGCCGCATGTCGGCTCACTGCCGGGACTGCCGCCCTATGTACGGGGCACGAGCGCGCTCGGCTACCTGATCCGCCCCTGGGAGGTCGCCCAGGAGTTGCCCTACCCCACGGCCGCCGCGGTCAACCAGGCTGCACGCGAGGACCTGCCCCGTGGCCTGACCGCGCTGCACGTGCCGCTGGATCAGGCCTCGTTGCTCGGGCTTGACCCTGAGCAGGCCCCTGCCCAACTGGTCGGTCGCGGCGGGGCCTCACTCACGCACTATGCTGACCTGGATACCCTGCTCGATGGGATCACCCTCGCCCGGACCCCGCTGCACATTGCGGCTGGAGCTCACGCACTGCCCCTGGCTGCACTGACCCTGGCCAGCGCCGGGCGCCAGGGCGTTGCCAGCGAGCAATTGCGGGGCTGCATCGGGGCCGATCCGCTAGGCGCGCTCGCCAGCCTTGGCACGCTGCCTGGCTCGCTCGAGCGCGCCTATGACCTGATGGCATGGTACACCAGTTGGGCAGCCACGTACGCCCCGCGTCTGCGCACGATCACTGTTGCACTGCATCCCTACCACGACGGCGGCGCCAACACCGTGCAGGACCTGGCCTTCGCGCTGGCGACCGGCGTGGCCTACGTGCGGGCAATGCAGGCGCGCGGGCTCGCGGTTGACCTGGTCGCCCCCCGTTTGCAGTTTGCGTTCTCGATCGGCGCGCCCTTCTTTCTTGAGATCGCACGGCTGCGCGCGGCCAGGCTGCTCTGGGCCCGGGTGGTGGCCGTGTTCGGCGGCGGCAAAGATGCCCAGAAGCTCACGATCCACGCGCGCACCTCGCGCTGGACGAAGACACGCAGCGATGCCTACAACAACATGCTGCGCGCCACGGCTGAGGCCTTCGCCGGGGTGATGGGCGGCTGTGATAGCCTGCACGTCAGCCCCTTCGACGAGGCAATCGGGCTGCCCGACGAGTTCTCGCGCCGCATCGCACGCAATGTGCAGGTCATTCTCGCCCAGGAGTGCAACTTCTTCCGTCTGGTCGACCCGGCTGGCGGCGCCGCAGCGATCGAGCACCTGACCGACCAGATCGCCCGCGAGGCATGGGCGCTCTTCCAGACGATCGAGGGTCAGGGTGGAATGGCCGCCGCCCTCGGCGCAGGCTTCCCACAGGCCCAGGTGGCGGCGACTCGCGTCGAGCGGCTGAACCAGATCGCCCTGCGTCGCGAGGTGATCGTCGGCGCCAATATGTACGTCAACCTCAAAGAGCAGCCGCTCACCGCGCGCCCGGTGGACCACACGGCCCTGCAGGCTGAGCGCGTCGCAGTCCTTGCGCGCTGGCGCGCTGCCGGCGAGCATCGGGTGCGCCAGGCGGCCCTTGAGGCCCTGGAAGGCGCGGTCACAGCGGCACCCGAGCAGGTCATGGCGCTGGCCATCAGCGCTGCGCAGGCCGGTGCAACCCTCGGCGAGTTGACACGCGCGCTGCTCGTCGGCGACAATATGCAGGGAACAGCCGAGCCGGTGCCCGCCCACCGGGCTGCCGAGCAATTCGAGGCCCTACGCACCGCGGCCGAGCAGTATGCGCTGCGTACCGGCGGCCGCCCGACCGTCTTTCTCGCAACGATGGGCCCGCTGGCCGAGCACAAGGCCCGCGCCGATTTCGCGACCGGCTTCTTTGAAGCTGGCGGCTTCGAGGTGATCAGCGGGCCAGGCTATCAGACCGTCGCAGAGGCCGCCCAGGCCGCCCAGCATTCGGGGGCTTCCATTGTGGTGATCTGTTCGACCGACGAGCGCTACCCGGAACTGGTGGCTCCGCTCACCCGGCTGCTCAAAGACGGGCGGCCCGATATGACGGTTGTCCTGGCCGGCTACCCCGCCGACCAGCTTGAAGCCCATCGAGCGGCAGGTGTTGACGAGTTTATCCATCTTCGCGCCGACTGCTACGCGACCCTTGCCCGGCTCCAGCGCCTGAAAGGAGTGGTTCTGTGACGACACCGGACTTCACGGCTATCCCCTATAGCGAGGCTGGCGCTACACCCGACCTGGCGCAATGGCGCGCCCTGGCCGAGCAGGAGGCCGCGCAACCCCTCGAAAACCTGGTCTGGCGAACGATGGAGCAGATTGATGTCAAACCGCTCTACACCGCCGCCGACCTCGAGGGCCTCGAGCACCTCGGCTTCACCGCCGGCATTCCGCCGTACCTGCGCGGTCCCTACCCCACAATGTACGTCACTCAACCCTGGACCGTTCGCCAGTACGCCGGTTTCTCAACTGCCGAGGAGAGTAACGCCTTCTACCGGCGTAACCTGGCCGCCGGTCAGAAGGGTCTCTCGGTGGCCTTCGACCTGGCGACCCACCGCGGCTATGACTCGGATCACCCGCGCGTCGTCGGCGACGTGGGCAAGGCTGGCGTGGCGATCGACTCGGTGCTCGACGCCAGGATCCTCTTCGATGGCATCCCGCTCGACCAGATGTCGGTCTCGATGACCATGAACGGCGCGGTCATCCCGGTGCTGGCCTTCTACATCGTTGCCGCCGAGGAGCAGGGCGTGCGCCAGGATCAACTCACCGGCACGATCCAGAACGACATCCTCAAAGAGTACATGGTGCGCAACACCTACATCTACCCGCCCGAGCCCTCGATGCGCATCATCGCCGACATCTTCGCCTACACCGCCCAGCACATGCCCAGGTTCAACAGCATCAGCATCTCGGGCTACCACATGCAGGAGGCCGGGGCAACGGCCGATCTGGAACTCGGCTATACGCTGGCCGATGGGCTGGAGTACGTGCGCGCCGGGATCAAGGCCGGCATGCCGATCGACCGCTTCGCCCCTCGCCTTTCCTTCTTCTGGGCGATCGGTATGAACTACTTCATGGAGGTCGCCAAGATGCGCGCCGGTCGGCTGCTCTGGGCGAAGATCATCAAGCAGTTCAACCCGAAGGACCCGAAGTCGCTGGCGCTGCGTACCCACTCGCAGACCTCGGGCTGGAGCCTGACCGAGCAGGATCCCTTCAACAATGTGGCGCGCACCTGCATCGAGGCAATGGCTGCCGCGCTCGGCCACACGCAGTCGCTACACACCAACTCGCTCGACGAAGCGATCGCGCTGCCGACCGACTTCTCAGCCCGTATCGCGCGCAATACCCAGCTCTTTCTACAGGCGGAAACGGGGATCTGCAAGATCGTCGATCCCTGGGGCGGCTCCTACTACCTGGAGTGGCTCACCGACGCCCTGGCGCGGCGCGCCTGGGAGCACATCCAGGAGGTCGAGGCCCTCGGCGGCATGGCCAGAGCCATCGAGGCCGGCCTTCCCAAGCTGCGCATCGAGGAGGCCGCCGCGCGGCGCCAGGCCCACATCGACTCGGGCCAGGAGACCATCGTCGGGGTGAACAAGTACCGCCTGCCTTCCGAGCCGCCGCTGGAGATCCTGGAGGTGGACAACACCGCCGTGCGCCAGGCGCAGATCGAGCGCCTGAACAAGCTGCGCGCCGAGCGCGACGAGGCCCGGACACAGGCCGCGCTGAATGCCCTGACCCGGGTCGCCGCCACCGGCGAGGGCAACCTGTTGGAAGCGGCGATCGAAGCGGCGCGAACACGGGCCAGCCTGGGTGAGATCTCGATGGCGATGGAGCGGGTCTTTGGCCGCTACAAGGCGACCATCCGCGCCATTTCCGGGATCTACAGCAGCGAGTATAGCGACACAGAGCAGATCAACCGCGTGCGCGCGCTAGCCGACACGTTCGCCACGGAGGAGGGCCGCCGTCCGCGCATCCTGGTGGCCAAGATGGGCCAGGACGGCCACGACCGCGGCGCCAAGGTGGTCGCCACCGCCTTCGCCGATATGGGCTTCGACGTGGACATTGGCTCGCTCTTCCAGACCCCCGAAGAGGTCGCCCGTCAGGCCGTCGAGAATGACGTCCACGTTGTCGGGATGAGCTCGCTGGCCGCCGGTCACAAGACACTGCTGCCACAACTGGTCGAAGAACTGGCCAGACTGGGGCGCGCAGATATCCTGGTGGTCATTGGGGGGGTGATCCCGGCCCAGGACTACGCCTTCCTGCGCGAACATGGCGCGGCGCTCATCTTCGGGCCCGGCACAGTGCTCCCCGTGGCTGCCGAGAAGCTGCTGAACGAACTGCGCCGCCGGCTCCATCTAAGTGAGGCGACCGACAGCGATCCGGCGCTCTCGGCGCGCGCCGAGGCAAGGAACGACCCATGAGCAACGGGAAGCATCCCCCCGAGTGGCAACCAGCAGCGCTGCCGAAGGATGCGGTCTTCGCCTCGTCCGTCATGGATGGCGTGGCCGGTGGTCACGACGGGCTGCCTGGCCAGCAGAGCGGCGCGACAGCGACACCCGTGACGCGGCGGCGCCACTTGACGACGCCGGAGTATGTGAGCGGCGTGCGCGGCGGCGACCGCACCATCCTGGCCCGCGCTATCACGCTGATCGAGAGCAATGCGCCAGCCCACATGGCCCAGGCCCAGGAGGTCTTGCAGGCCCTGCTGCCCTTCACTGGCCACGCCCTGCGCGTCGGCATCACCGGCGTGCCCGGCGTGGGCAAGAGCACCTTCATCGAGACCCTGGGCATCATGCTCTGCGAACGGGGCCATCGCGTCGCCGTGCTGGCGGTGGACCCCTCGAGCAGCGTCACCCGCGGTAGCATCCTCGGCGACAAGACGCGCATGGAGGCCCTGGCACGGCATCCCAACGCCTACATCCGCCCTTCGCCCACCGGCGGTAGCCTCGGCGGCGTCACGCGCAAGAGCCGCGAGACGATGCTGGTCTGCGAGGCGGCCGGCTTCGACGTGATCCTGGTGGAGACCGTCGGCGTGGGCCAGAGCGAGACGATGGTGCGTGGAATGGTGGACTTCTTCCTGCTGCTGATGCTGGCAGGGGCCGGCGACGAGCTTCAGGGGATCAAAAAGGGCATCATGGAACTGGCCGATGCCCTGGTGATCACCAAGGCTGATGGCGAGAACCGCCTCCGCGCGATGACCGCCCGGGCTGATTATGCCAGGGCCCTGCACTACCTGACCGCCGCGACACCCGGCTGGAAGACTCCTGCCATGATCTGCTCGGCACTGACCGGCGAGGGGGTCGCTGAGCTCTGGGACGACATTGAGCGCTTCTATAAGGTGACCAGTGCCTCCGGTGTCTTTGCCGAGCGGCGCCGCCAGCAAACCCGCGACTGGCTCCACGCCCTCATTGAGGATTACCTGCGTTCGCGCTTCTTCAACCACCCCGCCGTCAAGGCGCGCCTGTCGGCAGTTGAGGCTGCGGTCGTCGCCGGGACGCTCCCGGTGACGGCGGGGGCCCAGGCGCTGGCCCAGGCGTTCGAGGAGACAGCCAATGGCTGAGGCCAGCCGCGCCGAAACGCGCATGGTCCTGCCGATGTTTCCCGCTTCCACCACCCCGTGCGGGAAGGGTCAATCGTCGAACTGATCGCCCGCCTGATGCGCACCGGCCACACCTCGATGCACGTTGCCGTCGAGATGTGATATACTACTCGCACGGTCGTTCAACTCCAGCGCCGCCGCGACGCCCGGCGGCGTTTTCGTCTGCGCAGCAGAGGTGCAATAGCCTATGGCGAAGGACAGGATCGTCATCAAGGGCGCCCGGGAGCATAACCTGAAAGGCATCGACGTCGAGATCCCCCGCGACCGGCTGGTGGTGCTCACCGGTGTGAGTGGCTCGGGCAAGAGTTCGCTGGCCTTCGATACGCTCTATGCCGAGGGCCAGCGCCGCTATGTCGAGAGCCTCTCGGCCTATGCGCGCCAGTTCCTCGGCCAGATGGAGAAGCCGCGCGTCGACCTGATCGAGGGGCTCTCGCCCGCGATTGCCATCGAGCAGAAGAGCGCGAGCAAGAACCCCCGCTCGACGGTCGGCACGGTCACCGAGATCTATGACTACCTGCGCTTGCTCTTTGCGCGCGTGGGTACGCAGCACTGCCACCAGTGCGGGCGCCCGGTGGCCTCGCAGAGCGCCGAGCAGATGGTCGGGCGCGTGCTCACGCTCCCCGCCGGCACACGCTTTATGGTCCTGGCACCGCTGGTCTCACAGCGCAAGGGTGAGTACAAGGACATCTTCGCCGAGGCCAGGGCCGAGGGCTTTGTGCGTGTACGGGTCGATGGCGAGATCCGCGGCCTCGACCAGGAGATCAAGCTTAACAAGAAAGTTAAGCACACTATCGAGGTGGTGGTCGACCGGCTGGTGATGCCGCAGCAGACGGCTGAGCCCGCGGTGGCTGAGCCGGGCGAACCTGGGGCCGCGATCGGGGTGGCGGCTGCGGCGGCCGGGAGCGCGTATGAGGCCTTCGTCAGCCGGCTCACCGACAGCATCGAGCAGGCGCTGCGCGTCGGCGAGGGCAGTGTGCTGATCGCGATCCAGGCAGGCAGCGATGGCGCGCCGGGCGACGAGTGGCTGATGAGCGAGAGCAATACCTGCCCGAGTTGCGGTATCTCCTTCCCCGAGTTGACGCCGCAGATGTTCTCGTTCAACTCGCCGCAGGGGGCCTGCCCGCAGTGCGCCGGTCTCGGTACGCGCCTGGAGGTCGACCCGGCGCTGCTGGTGCCCAACGGGGCGCTGAGTATCCACGAGGGCGCGGTCACCTACTGGGGCGAGATGCGCAAGAAGACCGATTCGTGGGCCTACAAGGCCCTGGTCGCGATCGCCGCCCACTATGGCTTCAGCCTCGATACGCCGTGGAACGAGCTGAGTGCGCCGCAGCGGGAGGTGATCGTCTACGGGAGCGGCAAGGAGCGCATTCGCTTCACCTGGTCGAGCGATGGCGGCAGCCGTGGTGAGTTCTACCGCACCTGGGAGGGCCTGGCCGCCGAGATCCGCCGCCGCTTTATGCAGACGGGCAGCGACCTGGCCCGTGAGTACTACATCCAGTTTATGAGCGAGCAGCCCTGCCCGGCCTGCCAGGGCGCGCGGCTCCGCCCCGAGAGCCGCGCCGTGCGCGTGGCGGGGCTGAATATCACCGAGGTGTGCCGTAAGAATATCACCGAAGCTCACCACTGGGTGCTGAGCCTGGGCGATGGCCCGCTCGATGCGACGCAGCTGCAGATCGTTGCCGATGTGCTCAAAGAGATCCGCGAGCGGCTGGGGTTCCTCAACAATGTGGGCCTGCACTACCTGACCCTGGAGCGCCCGGCGCCTACCCTCTCCGGCGGCGAGGCCCAGCGCATCCGCCTGGCCTCGCAGATCGGCTCGGGCCTGGTGGGCGTGATGTACATTCTCGACGAGCCGAGTATCGGCCTCCACCAGCGCGATAACCGCAAACTGCTCGACTCGCTGCTGCGCCTGCGCGACCTGGGCAATACGCTGGTGGTGGTTGAGCACGACCTGGAGACGATGCAGGCCGCGGACTGGATCATCGACTTCGGGCCGGGCGCCGGAGTGAAGGGCGGCGAGGTGGTGGTGGCCGGGCCACCCGAGGCGATCGGCCGCAATCCCGGCTCGCTCACCGGCCAGTACCTCAGCGGGCGCCTCGCGATCGCCGTGCCAGCGCAGCGGCGTAGCCCCCTGCAGGCCGCAGCGATCGCCGCAGGCGTTGCCGCCCGCAGCGCCGCCCTGCCGCCCCGCCGTGGGCGCCCGCCACGCGCCACGGCGCCCGCGAGCGGCGCAGCGCTCCCCGCCCAGGAGGCCTGGCTGACGATCGAGGGCGTCACGCTCAACAATCTGCATGAGGTGGACGCCCGCTTCCCGCTCGGCTGCTTCGTGGCCGTCACTGGCGTCTCAGGCTCCGGCAAATCGTCACTGGTCACCGAGACGCTCTACCCGGCGCTGGCCAACCGGCTTAACAAGGCCCAGCTCAAACCGGGGCCGCACCGGGCTTTGCACGGTATCGAATACCTCGATAAGGTGATCGACATCGACCAGCAGCCGATCGGGCGCACGCCCCGCTCTAATCCGGCTACCTATGTCAAGCTATTCGACCTGCTGCGCGAGCTGTTCGCCAGCACCCCCGAGGCCCGCCTGCGCGGCTATGCGCCCGGCCGCTTCTCCTTCAATGTCAAGGGTGGCCGCTGCGAGACCTGCGAGGGTAACGGCGAGATCAAGATCGATATGCAGTTCCTCGCCGATGTCTGGGTCCATTGCAATGAGTGCAAGGGCAAGCGTTACAATCGTGAGACGCTGCAGGTGAAGTACAAGGGCAAGTCGATCGCCGATGTGCTCGATATGGACGTACAGACTGCGCTCGAGTTCTTCGACAATGTGCCGCGCGTGCGCCGCATCCTGCAAACGCTACACGACGTGGGGCTCGACTACATCAAGCTCGGCCAGCCGGCCACCACGCTCTCGGGCGGCGAGGCCCAGCGGGTCAAGCTGGCCAAAGAGCTGGCGCGGGTCGCCACGGGGCGGACCGTCTACATCCTCGATGAGCCAACTACCGGCCTGCACTTCGCCGACGTGCAGCACCTGCTGCGCGTGCTGCACCGCCTGGTCGACACGGGCAATACGGTGATCGTGATTGAGCACAACCTCGATGTGATCAAGACCGCGGACTGGGTGATCGATATGGGCCCCGAGGGCGGCGATGGCGGCGGCCTGGTGATAGCCGCCGGGACACCCGAGCAGGTGGCGCTGGTCGAGGGCTCGCACACCGGGCGCTTCCTGCGCGCGATCCTGGCGCCGGCCCCGTCGCGCGCAGCGGCCGATTGAGCCGGCATCTACGCCGCAGGGCTCGATATGACAACGCTTGTTGGAGAACGCAAGGCAAGCAGGCTATGAGTCACGTTCGCTCTGCCGCCCGTGTCAGCGGCTTCGGCACGTCGATCTTCGCCGAGATTAGCGCCCTCGCGGCCCAGTGTGGCGCCGTTAACCTGGGCCAGGGCTTCCCCGACTTCGCCGGGCCGGACTGGGTCAAGCAGGCCGCCGCCGAGGCGGTGGCCGCCGACCTGAACCAGTATGCCCCCTACCAGGGTCTGCCGCGGCTGCGTGAGGCGGTGGCCGCTACCTGGCGCGCCCAGGGCTGGCGCGAGCTCGACCCGGCCCGCGAGGTCACGGTCACCACTGGCGCGACCGAGGCGCTCTTTGCGGCTATGCAGGCCCTGCTCAACCCCGGTGACGAGGCGATCGTCTTCGAGCCCTTCTACGATGCCTATGTGCCCGACATTACCATGGCCGGCGGCGTGCCGCGCTATGTGCGCCTGCAGCCCCCCGGGCCCGGGCTCCCTGCCTGGCACTTCGACCCCGAGGAGCTGCGCGCTGCCTTCACGCCGCGGACGCGGCTGCTGCTGCTCAATACGCCCCACAACCCCACTGGCAAGGTCTTCACCCGTGGCGAACTGGCGCTGATCGCCGCGCTGTGCACCGAGCACGACGTGCTCGTGGTCAGCGATGAGGTCTACGACCAGCTGGTCTTCGAGGACGCCGTCCACGTGCCGATCGCAACCCTGCCCGGGATGTGGGCACGCACGCTGACCATCAACTCCACCGGCAAGACCTTCAGCGTCACCGGCTGGAAGATCGGCTACGCCGTCGGGCCGGCCCCGCTCAATGATGCGCTGCGCGCCGCCCACCAGTGGGTCACCTTTGCCACGGCGACGCCGCTGCAGGCCGCGGCGGCCGCGGCGCTGGAGGGTGCGCTGGCCAATGGCTACTACGCGCAGTTCCGCGCCGAGTACGCCGGGCGCTACCGGCTGCTGCGCGCCATCCTCGCGGGCGCCGGGCTGCCGACGTTCGCCACCGAGGGTAGCTATTTCGTGATGGCTGATATCAGCCGGACCGGCTTTACGAGCGATGCCGACTTTTGCCGCTGGCTCACCCGCGAAGTGGGGGTCGCCGCCATCCCGCCCTCGGCCTTCTACGCCGAGCCGGCCACGGCACCCCTGCTGGCCCGTTTCTGCTTCGCCAAGCGCACGGAGACTCTGCAGGCCGCCGCTGAGCGCCTGGCCCGGTTAAAGTCGTGAGCAGGGACATGCGGTGGTGAGGCGAGGAGGCTTTGTCTGAGACATGGTTCAAACTCACGTGACAAGCCAGCCTTCAACTCCACAGCGCTCCACCTCTCCAGACCGGCTATGTGGAGGTGTGGAGCAACGGTCACGCGAGAACGCCCGATGCTGAAACATGCCTGAGGAGTCCACATGGAGACGCAGCTGCACGAGTTACGGACGCGCCTGAGCGAGATCAACGACCTGGAGGCTGCCGCGGCAGTCTTGCAGTGGGACCAGAGCACGTATATGCCCCCCGGCGGTGCCGCGGCCCGTGCCCGGCAGCTGGCCACCCTTGCCCGGCTCAGTCACAGCAAGGCCACCGACCCGGCCCTCGGGCAGTTGCTCGAAGCGTTGCGCCCATACGAGGAGCGCCTGCCCTTCGAGCACGACGATGCTGCGCTGATCCGCGTCGCGCGCCGCGCCTACAGCAAACGCGCGCGCATCCCTCCCGAGCTGGTCGCCGAGCTCAGCGCCCACAGCGCCGCCTGCTACCAGGCCTGGACGCGGGCGCGCCCGGCTGGCGATGTGGCGACCATGCTACCCTTGCTCGCGCGCACGCTGGAGCTGAGCCGCCGGATCGCTGACTGCTTCCCCGGCTATGCCCATATCGCCGACCCGCTGATCGACCTGGCCGACGAAGGCATGCGCGCCGCGACCGTGCGGGCGCTCTTTGCCGAGCTGCGCGCCGAGCTTGTGCCCCTGGTCCAGGCGATCGCCGCGCGGCCCCCGGTCGATGATAGCTGCCTGCGCGGCCATTTCCCCGAGGAGCAGCAACTCGCCTTCGGCGAAATGGTGATCGGCCGCTTCGGCTACGACTTCACCCGCGGGCGCCAGGACAAGACCCATCACCCCTTCATGACGAAGTTCTCCCTCGGCGACGTGCGCATCACCACCAGGGTCAAGCCCGACGACCTCAGTGAAGCCCTGTTCAGCACCATCCACGAAGCGGGCCACGCCCTCTATGAGCAGGGCATCGACCCGGCCTTCGAGGCCACACCACTTGCCAGCGGCACCTCAGCCGGCGTTCACGAGAGCCAGTCGCGACTCTGGGAGAACCTGGTCGGCCGCTCGCGGCCCTTCTGGGAGCACTTCTACCCGCAGCTCCAGGCCGCCTTCCCTGCACAGCTCGGCGCGGTCTCGCTCGACCAGTTCTACCGCGCGATCAACAAGGTGCAGCCCTCGCTCATCCGCACCGATGCCGACGAGGTGACCTACAACCTGCACGTGATGCTGCGCTTCGACCTGGAGCTGGCGCTGCTGGAGGGCAGCCTGGCGCTGAAGGATCTGCCCGAGGCCTGGATGGCGCGCTACCAGGAGGACCTCGGCCTCACCCCGCCCGACCACCGGGACGGAGTGCTGCAGGATGTGCACTGGTTTGCGGGGGTGATAGGCGGCGCCTTTCAGGGCTACACCATCGGCAACATCCTGAGCGCCCAGCTCTTCGCGACCGCGCACGCCGCCTGCCCCACGCTGGATGCGGAGCTCCGCCGCGGCCAGTTTGCGACCCTGCACGGCTGGCTGCGCGAGCACGTCTACCGTCACGGCAGCAAGTTCACCGCCCCGGAACTGATCGAGCGGGTCACCGGCGGCCCGCTGCAGACCGGGCCGTACGTCGCCTACCTGCGGCACAAGTATGGCGAGCTGTACGGGCTGGCGGGCTGATGGTCAGCGATGCGTGACGAGTGCGATCCCACAGAACACCACTCGCAACCTGTGCGGTGCCTTCAGCGCCTCAGACACTGCGCAGCGCTCAGCCGAGGGCAGCACTTGGAGCCTCCTGGGCAGCCTTCTTCGCGGCGTGCTCCTGCTCGGCCAGGAACCAGGTGGCCTCCATCGCCGCCTTGCAACCCTCGCCGGCAGCGGTGATCGCCTGGCGGTAGATGTGGTCCACCACGTCGCCGGCGGCGAAGATCCCCGGCACGTTGGTGCGCTGGCGCCCGTCGGTGACGATATAACCGCCCTCGTCGAGCGTGAGCAGACCCTCGAAGAGCCCGGTGTTCGGCACGTGCCCGATGTAGGGGAACACGCCGTCGACCGCCAGCTCGCTCGTCGCGCCGGTCTTCAGGTTCTTGATGCGCACCGCGCTGACCTTCTCGTCGCCGAGGATCGCCTCCACTGTGCTGTCCCAGATGAAGCGCACCTTCTCGTTGCTGAAGGCCCGCTCCTGGAGGATCGGGTCGGCCCGCAGACTGTCGCGGCGGTGGACGATGATCAGCTCATCGACGTAGCGCGTCAGGAAGAGGCCCTCATCGAGGGCGCTGTTCCCCCCGCCGACCACCACGACCTTCTTGCCGCGGAAGAAGAAACCGTCGCAGGTGGCGCAGTAGCTCACACCGCGGTTGGCCAGGCGCTCCTCGCCGGGCACGCCGAGCTTGCGCGGCGAGGCGCCGGTGGAAATGATGATCGTCTCGGCGCTGATCAACTCGCCGCTGTCGGTGTGCAGCACAAAGGGCCGCTGCGCAGCGTCGATCCTGGTGACCAGCGTATCCATAAACTGGGCGCCGAAGCGGGCGGCCTGCTTCTCCATATTGTCGGCAAGCTCGAAGCCACCGATGCCCTCAACGAAGCCGGGGTAGTTCTCCACCTCGGCCGTGGTGGCGATCAGGCCGCCCGGCTGCAGGCCACGCACCACCAGCGGCTCCAGGTTGGCGCGGGCGGCATAGAGCGCCGCGGTGAGCCCGGCGGGACCGGAGCCGATGATCACAACCTTGCTGTGCATCCTTCCCTCCTCGAACACGCACAGAACAGCATACCCCCTGCGGGTCTACCGCACGCAGTATACCACGTAGCTCACCGGAGGGCAGTGATCCAGATTACCCCCGGGGGGTATGCTGCTCTCAGGGGTAGGGTTTTTGAGCGTTGCGCCCCCAGGCCCCGCATACCCCACCCCCCTACCCCCTCCCGTGCCAGGGGAGGGGGCCAGAATCTGGCGTTGCGGTGCGCCAGCTCCGCTGGCG
>JACAEO010000130.1 GCA_013388805.1 Chloroflexota bacterium | reverse complement strand
GGGGGGCCACGCGCTGATGCGAGGCCACGCGCCGACGTGGGGCCGGGTGCCGATGGGGGGCCACGCGCTGATGCGAGGCCACGCGCCGACGTGGGGCCGGGTGCCGATGGGGGGCCACGCGCTGATGCGAGGCCACGCGCCGATGCGGGGGCGAGGCCGAAGCATTCGCGCCCGGGGGCGCGTGACCGCAGGGCTGCGGTGCGGGCGAATGCTTCGGCCCTCCTGCCAGACCTGACAGCGCGGGTGGCCTCTCGCCTGATTGATGCGCCGGGCCGACACCGACGTAAAGTTCTGGACAATCGCCGCGAGCGACCCCGGTCGCGTCCCAGCAATCTTGGCAGTGCAAGGAGGCGACTGAGCTTGCAACTCCCCGTTCAGCACGATGATGCCATCTCTCGCCGGTCCCCAGGGGTACCCGCACCCACCAGCGACTGCGGGCGAATGCCACGCCCTACGCCCCCAGGTCCAGGCGCCCCTCCACGATAACATCCGCCCCCAACAGCGTCACCGTCACATCCTGCAGCGTATAGGCGTCGGCCAGGCGGGTGAGCCCCAGCTCGCCCACGGCGTTGATGCCTTCGCCGAGGATCTTCGGCGCCACGCAGACGGCCAGCCGGTCGGCCAGACGCGCCCGTAGCAGCGCGGTGATCAGCCGGGCGCCGCCCTCCACCATCAGCGTGCGTACTCCCCTGGCGCCGAGCGCCGCAAGCAGCGCGGTCAACTCCACCCCGCCTTCGGGCCCGGGTGGTAGCGCCAGCACCGTGGCCCCCAGCGCCGCCAGCGCCGCCTGGCGCTCCGGTGCGGCCCCGGCCACGCAGGCGACGATCGTGCCGCGTGCCGCGCCGTCGCGCAGCACGGCGGCCTCGCGGGGGATGCGCAGTGTACTGTCGAGCACAATGCGCAGGGGATCACGGCCCGGCACGAGCCGCACCGTCAGCCGCGGGTCGTCGGCCAGCACGGTGCCGATGCCGACCATGATCGCGTCGTGGCGCGCGCGCAACGCGTGGGCAAAGCGTAGTGACTCCGGCCCGCTGATCCACTGCGAACTGCCGGAGCGCGTCGCCAGACGTCCGTCAAGCGTCTGGGCGTAGCTGAGTGTGATCTGGGGACGCATCGACTGATCAGCGTGGGGCCTCGGCGGCCAGGCCGTACATCAGGGGGAGCGGCGGCACGTTTGCGGGCGGCAGCCAGCGCCGCCCCGGCGCGGGGCGCATGCGGGCGAAGGGGCGCTCGCCGTTGACGAAGGGGTACTCGCGCAGCGCCACGATGCGCAGCCCGGCAGCAGCCAGGGCGCTTACCACCTCACCAACGCCCCACTGAAACAGGTGGCAGGAGTGCGGATTGACGAAATCTCGTTCACCCTCGGCAAAGCCACCCGGCGAGAGGCCGCCGGCCGCCGCGCCGACGTAGTCGCCCACCCCGGGCAGGGTGAGCCGCGCGCCACCCGCAGGGTAGGCGCGGGCCAGCCGCCACTCCTGGTCGAACATATTCGAGGCCGGGTGAAACTCCATCAGCACGAAGCGCCCCCCGGGGGCCAGCACCCGCGCCACCCCATGGGCGAACGCCGCTAGATCGTGCAGCCAGCAGATCACCCCGTAGCCGCCGTAGACCCGCTCGAAGCTCCCCGCCGGGGCCGCGGCAAGAAAGGCATAAACCTCGGCGTGCACGAAGCGCGCCGCGATGCCGCTCGCCACACTGAGCCGCTGCGCCTCGGCGATCGCTGCGTCGCTCAGGTCCACGCCGGTGGCCTCGGCGCCCAGCGCGGCCAGGCTGAGCGTATCCTGGCCGGCGTTGCACATCAGGTGCAGCAGGCGCAGCCCGGCCACCGCCCCGAGCAACGCGCGCTCCTCGGGGAAGAGCGTCAGCTCCCCGGCGCGCAGAAAGGCTGCCAGATGGGGGCGGTGGCTGGCATGGGCGGCCACTGCGGCGTTCCACGAGTGGCGGTTCTGTTCACGAAGCGTCGCTTCGTCCATCTTGCGCCTCGTCGTAGCCGAAGAACCGCATCCACTCCTCCACTTCGGCGGAACTGATCGGGCGCTCGCTGCGCTTGTCGGGCAGCGCGGCGCGGGGCTGGTCGAGGGCGGCGAGGCGACGGGCGAACTCCTGCGCACTGACCACGGGGATGCCGCGTGCCCGCGCCTCACCGGCCACCGCCCGGTCCGAGCTCACGACCAGCCACTCGTCGCGCCGCTTGATGGCGCGGATCCGCTTGATCAGCTCGGCATCGGCATCGGCGGGTGAGCGGGCGAAGTGGGCCTCGACCCCGTAGCCGTTCAGCTGCTGCGGATGGCCGAAACTGCCCCGGTCAAAGACCACGATCAGCCGGCGCCCGCGGCGGCGGGTCGCGTAGCGCCGCAGCAGCAGCACCAGCTGCGCCTCGTCGTCAGGATCGGCCAGGTCAATGGTGGGTACCTGCCCGATCAGATTGTGACCGTCGATCAGAATCGGCATACGCGATCATTGTACCACCGCCTCCGGCGGAGTGGGGGGTTGGGGCCTGCTCTCAGGTATAGGGTTTTTGAACGTTGCGCCCCATACGCATCAAGTTAAGGGCTGCGGCCGTACCGCTCACCCACACGGAAGGATGAAAGCTTTGTTGTGTTGGCAGTTTCTGCCAGCGAAGCTGGCAGAAACTGCC
>JACAEO010000278.1 GCA_013388805.1 Chloroflexota bacterium | reverse complement strand
CGGGACGCCGCCCCCGCCCGACCCGATCCGCTCGCGGCGCATGGATCTCGCCAGCAGGGCGCAACGCGGTGACGGATCGGCGCCACGCCCCCATGGCGCACCCGATCCGGCCTGGCCTTCCCCCGGCGGCGAACCTGTCCGCCAGGCCAATGCCTTCTTCCGTGAGTTCTACCGCCGCCCGCCGGCGATCCTGCGCGGTATTGCGGGCCGCGAGCATACCGGCCAGGTCGATCAGCAGGATCGCGAGCAGCGCGAGGAGCAGTTCCGCAACGGTCACCTCCCCGTGCTGTTCTGCTCGCCCACCATGGAGCCTGGCATCGATATCGCCGACCTGAATGTCGTCCACATGCGCAACGTGCCGCCGACGCCGGCGAACTACGCCCAGCGCTCGGGCCGCGCCGGCCGCAGCGGCCAGCCGGCCCTGGTGCTGACCTACTGCTCGACCGGCAGCGGTCACGACCAGTATTTCTTCCAGCGCCCGCAGGCCATGGTCGCTGGCGCGGTCGCCGCGCCGCAGATCGACCTGGCCAATGAGGATCTGCTGATGCTGGCACCGCCGGCTGGGGTTCAACCAGCGTCCTGGCCGTTAGAAGCGGCCTGCTCTGGCCTCTGAGCTACGGCAGCGTGTGGTGTGCCCGCTCGGGATCGCACCGAGACCTGCTGGTTTTCAGCCAGACGCGCAGACTGACTATGCCACAGGCACGTGTGGGTCCGCTGGCGGGAGCTGCCCCCGCGACCTCCTCGCTACCAACGAGGCGCTCTTGAGTTCTCCTGAGCGGGCACCGGTCGCATCGGGCGTCCGTGTGCGATTGCTGAGGCCGAACTATTCGAGACGACGCGCGCTGGACTCAAATCCAGTATCTGGTCGGAACAGCATCGCAGGCTGTGCGCACGCCGGGGCGCTGAAGCGCCCGGCTATCACCTGCAAAGCCTGCCTTCGCAGGCTGGAGCCCGCTTCAGTGGGCTTTGCCGCTCTGAGCCGGGGCCTTATGGGTTTTAAGCATTAAAATGGGTAGCGGCCGCGCAGGCGGCCTTCGCATCCCGTAGCCGAGGCGTTGACGCCGACGGTACGGGCGTCTACCCACATGAATGCTTAAAGACCATCAGGCCCCCGGCGGCGCACGAACGGAGCCAGGCCAACAGGATGTTGCATCGGCCCTGTGTGCGCAGGGAGGTGTCGAGACGGGTGTGATATACTGCGAAGCAGAGCGCGATCACTGCCGTACCGGACACCGGTGTCGCAAGCGCTGACACGAACCGCTATCGACGCGGGGGTGTTGATCGCCGCCGCCCGCGCAGCTGAGCCGTTGGCGAGCCGCGCCCTCACGTATGGTTGTTTCCATCCACCCCGTGCTGCGTGCCGAACTGCCTGAAGCCCCCTCCGACCTTGCTTCGGATCGGCTTCTGCCCGTCACGCTACACCCCTGAGGCCGTGATGGCTGACCCACTCGCCGAGCTACGTGCCCTCCGCGACGCGGAGACCGACCCCGCCCGCCGGGCTCAACTCGATGCACTCATTGCGCGCCTGGAGGCCCAGGGCGCACCGTCCGCGGCTCTGCGCCTCGACGGCAGCCAGACCGGCGCTGTGACCACCGACGATGGGGTTGGTCGCGATAAGCAGGAGGTGGCCGAGCAGCGCAACGCCGAGGTCCGCGATCAGGGCCAGGTCGGCAATCTGCTCCAGGGCGATGTCGGCGGCAGCGTCAATGCGCCGATCGTCCAGCCCGGCGCCAGCGCCACGGTGGCCACGACGGTGCACCAGCATCACTATCCGGCTCTGCCCCCCGGCGGCGCTGGTGCAGCCCCACCCGGCACCTGAAACCAGTGATGAGTGATGAGTGATGAGTGATGAGTGATGAGTGATGAGTGATGAGTGATGAGTGATGAGTGATGAGTGATGAGTGATGAGACGAAAAAGCCACAAAGCTACAGGGATCTGTTAGTCTGGCAGAAGGGCATCGCTCTGACGATGGCCGTCTATCGGCTAACGCAGCGTTTTCCTTCCGAAGAGCGCTATGGCCTGACGGCGCAGCTCCGTCGAGCTGCCGTCTCCGTACCGTCAAACATCGCCGAGGGGCAGGCGCGCCGGACGACCGGCGAGTTCGTGCAGTTCCTCTCGCACGCCGAAGGCTCGCTCGCTGAGATCGACACCCAGATCATCATCAGCCGACAGCTCGGCTACGGCACCGACGCCGAGCTGACCGAGATCGAAGCGCAGATCAACGAGCTCCGCAGGATGCTCAATGGCCTCCGGCGGAAGTTAGTGACGAGTGACACGTGACGAGTGACAAGTGACAAGTGACACGTGACACGTGACACGTGACAAGTGACGCTGCTCATCACTCATCACTCATCACTCATCACTCATCACTCATCACTCATCACTCATCACTCATCACTCATCACTCATCACTGAGGTAGCTATGGACCAACTCAGCCTCGCCGATGCGGCCCGCATCGTGCTCACCTACATCTCGCCGCTGATCGCCGGCGGCGCCCTCGCCAAGCTCGGCGAGGAGGCAACCGATGCCTCGCTGGAGTTGCTCGGGAAGGCCTGGGACGCGCTTGGGCGCCGCTTCCAGGGCGACCGCAAGGCCGAGGCCGCCCTCACCCTGTTTGAGGACGACCCGGCGAGCGAGGCGATGCAGCAGAAGGTCGCCGACCAGATCGTTGCCCGCTTCCAGGCCGACCCCACCGCCGCCAACGAACTGCTGGCCCTTACCCGCGCCATCGCCGAGGCCTCGCCCGCCGCGCGCAGCGTCGTGCTGAGCGACAGCGCCCAGGCGGGAGTGATTAACCAGGGGCATATCGGACGGAACCTGTTTACCGGCGAGACCCACAGCAATAACTTCGCCGAGGTGATCAACATCTACACGGGCGGTGCTGCGGCGCCCCGTGCCGATTACGAAGGCGCGCTGCGGCGCTACCTGGACGACCTCTACGCCTGCCACGCCACGCTCGACCTGCGCGGCATTGATGAGCAACGCCCGGTAGAGATTCAACTCACCGACCTCTACATTTCGCTGACCCTACGGGAGCCGGCCCTGGCCACCCTCCGTGGCCCCGGCGCGGTGCGTCGCTTTATGGGCGCCCCCGGCGAGCCTGCCGCCACCGACGCTCCGGCGATTCTGGAAGCCGAGCAGGCGGAGGCGCGCGAGCGCACAGTCACCTGGCCCGAGGCGCTGCGTGACCATCCCCGGATCGCGGTGGTGGGCAAGCCCGGCAGCGGCAAGACCACGCTCTTGCACTACACGGCGGTGCGGCTCGCCGAGATCCTTGCGCGCGACGAGAACCAACGCCTCGGCGATCTGGGCCTTGACCGGCCGCTGGTGCCGATCCTCCTCCCCCTACGTGATCTGGGCGCCTATCTGCGCGAGTGTGGCCCGCGCGAGCTGAGTGGCAATGGCCCACGCCTGTTGCTCGAAGGACTGGCAAACTACTATCAGGGCCGCAGTCTGGATCTCCCGGCCAACTTTTTCGGCCGGCTATGTGACGAGGGCAAGGCGATTCTGCTGCTCGACGGACTCGATGAGGTCTCGCGCACTGACGATCGGGAGATCGTCAGTGGCATCGTGCGTGAGTTCGCCCGGCGCTTTCGGCACTGCCGCTACGTGGTCACTGCACGGGTTGCCGCATACACCGGCGCTTCCGAGGTCGGTGCAGACTTCACCATCTGCACCGTCGATGATCTTGACGAGGAACAGCAGCAACGCTTCATCGCGAATTGGAGCGCCTGCGTCCACCGGCTCGTGTACCCAAAAAGCACTGCTGAGACCGTCAAGCGGCTTGCCAGGACATTCAACGACGGGCTCTGGCACGCGGTGAGCGAAAATCCCGGGGTGCGCCGGCTGGCACCGAACCCGCTCCTGCTGACCGTGATCGCGATCGTCTTCTTCAACCGCCAGGATCTTCCCGAGAACCGGGCCCAGCTTTATGAGGAGTGCGTGACCGTGCTGCTGCGCGGCGGCCGGGGTAAGGTCGATACCGCCGGCAAAGAGCGGGCAGCCTTGCTGATGGGGCTGGAGGCTCGTCGTGAGTTACTGGCGGCGGTGGCCTACCAGATGCACATGGGTGGAGAGCAGCACAAGCTGATCGACCGCGACGACCTGGAGCAGCGCATCAGCGCCTACCTGGGCCCGCGCTCAGCGAGTGAGCAGGCGGCCGCCGACCTGGCCCGCGCCTTCCTGAAAGAGCTGCCAGTGCATATCGGCCTGCTCGACGAGGTGGAGCAGCACCGCTTCGGCTTCAGCCACCTCTCCTTCCAGGAGTTCCTGGCCGCACGCTACATTGCCGAGCAGCGCGAGGCCGTGTGGGACGAATTGCTCGACCGCTACCGGGAGAGCTGGTGGCGCGAGGTGATCGTGCTCTGCGCCGGGCACCTGAGCCAGGAGCGCAGCTGGCTCTTTCTGCAACGGCTCATCAGCCGCGGCGATACGCCTGCCGAGCGAGCGGAGGCGCTGGATCTCGCCACAAGCGCCCTGCTTGAGCTGGAGCGCTTTAAGGGCCAGGGCCCGATCCGCGGCCAGATCCGCGACGAGGCCCTCCGCATCCTGGAGCTGCGTCCAGTAGAGAGCGCCCCTGCTGCCGCCCGTGTGCGCTGTGGGGCGGTGCTGGCGCGCGTCGGCGACCCGCGCCCCGGTGTGTGCGACCTGCCGCCGCCAATGGTGCCGATCACTGGTGGCAGCTTCATCATTGGCACGTCAGCTGATGAGATCGCCGAGTTTACTGAGCAGTATCTTGCCGAGTATCGTGCTGCTGTAGATACGCTTGATGCTGAGCAGGAGCAGCAGATCCGCGACTTTTTACAAGGCTGGATCAACAGTGTGCCGGTGACGGTCGCTCCATTTGAGCTGGCGCGCTACCCGGTAACCAATGCGCAGTTCAAGCTGTTTATCGATGCTGATGGCTACAACCCGACCTCGACCTGGTGGGATGGCGTTGGCGCTGCCTGGCTGCGTGAGCCGCTGCCCAGGCGCGAGCAGGATGGATGGATCCACCGCCTCGAGAAGGACGCCCCCGAGTTCTGGGATGATCCTGATGTCGGGATCGCGCGGCCAAACCATCCCGTAGTGGGTGTCAGTTGGTACGAGGCGACGGCCTTTTGTGCCTGGCTGACGCAGCACCTGAACGACGGCTATGTCTACCGGCTGCCGAGCGAAGCCGAGTGGGAGTATGCAGCGCGGGGAACTTTGGGGCGCCTGTACCCCTGGGGCGATGTAACGCCTGATGGCGAGCGGGCAAACTATCGGCGGAATGCGGGCTATACTACGGCGGTGGGCTGCTTCCCTGCGGGGGCCACCCCGGAGGGGCTGCTCGACCTGGCCGGCAACGTCTGGGAGTGGACGCGGAGCGAGTACCGGTCGTATCCCTATGATCCAAACGATGGGCGCGAGGCCGGGGGCGATCCGGCGAGAAAAACCTTTACAATTCGCGGGGGCTCCTGGAACGGTCGACCGATCCTCCTGCGCGCGGCCGGCCGCTTCCACAACTACCCCGATCGCCGTCTCCTCTATGTGGGCGTGCGGCTTGCCCGGCACCTGAAAGTGTAAAGACTTTTTCAAGAGTTCTGTGTCCTGTGTTTCGGCGTGAGGAACGCCATGAAGGTAAGGTAGCTTCGGATAGCGCGGGACAGCCCGCAGGGGGTTGCAAGGGGGAAGGCGTTCCCCCTTGCCCGCGCCCCTTCGCTGCCTCAGGGCAGGCTCCGGCGCGAATCGTAAATTTTTTCTGGGGGGCTATGAAGACCTACAAGCACCTGTTCGCGCAGGTCTGCACGTTCGACAACCTCTGGAACGCCTTCCACCAGGCGCGCAAGGGCAAGCGCAGCAAAGGCTCAGTCGCCGCATTCGAGTACGACCTGGAACGCAACCTGTTCACGCTCGAGCGCGAGTTGCGCGCGGGCAGCTACCGGCCGGGGCGCTACCACCACTTCTACATCTTCGAGCCCAAGCGGCGCAAGATCAGCGCAGCACCTTTCCGCGATCGCGTGGTTCATCATGCGCTCTGCAACGTCATCGAACCCATCTTCGAGCGACGCTTTAGCGATGCATCGTTCGCGTGCAGAATAGGTAAAGGAACCCATCGCGCGCTTGATCGCGCCCAGTACTACGCCCGCCGGTACCGCTACGTGCTCCAGGGGGACGTGGTCCAGTTTTTTCCCAGTGTGGATCATGCGGTGCTCCGCGGCCTGCTGGCATGCCGGATCGCCGACCCCCAGGTTATGGCGCTGATCGACCAGATCCTTGCCAGTGGCGCTGGTGTGCTGTCCAGCGAGTATACGCCCCAGTGGTTCCCGGGCGACGACCTGTTTACCCCCTTCGAGCGCCCGCGTGGCCTGCCGATCGGCAACCTGACCAGCCAGTTCTGGGGCAATGTTGTCTTGAACGAGCTGGACACCTTCATTGCCCAGGAACTGCGCACGGGAGCCTACGTGCGCTACGCCGACGATCTACTACTCTTCAGTAACGATAAGGCGCAGTTGCATGCCTGGCGCGAACAGCTCAGCGCATGCCTCGCCCGTTTACGTCTGGTGCTGCACGACCGCAAGACGCAAATCTACCCGGTAGAAACCGGGATCCCCTTCCTTGGCTTCCGGCTCTTCCCGCTCCACCGTCGGCTCAAGCGCCCCAACGTGATCCGCTTCAAGCGCCGGATGCGAGCGATCCTTACCAGTTATGCCGACGGTGAGGTACCCTTTGAGCGTGTACAGGCCAGCATCAACGGCTGGGTAGCCCACGCGGCCCACGGCAGCACCTATCGGCTGCGCTCGCAACTCCTCGGCGGTCTGGTTGTTCCACGCCGAGGCGTGCGATGAGCTTTCAGCCCTCGCCGATCTTCGTCAAGGTCTACGACCTGCTGGCCTGGCTCATCCCGATCACCATGCAGTTTCCGAAGAGCCAGCGCTTCGTGCTGGCCCTGCGCGTGCAGGATGCCGCCCTTGATCTGCACGAACTCCTGGTGGCAGCGGGCAAGAGCCAGCGGGGCGAGCGGCGCCGCCTGCTCCAGCAGGCCGACATCCGCCTGGAGCAGCTGCGTCTGCACTGGCGGCTGTGCCGCACCCTCCAGCTGATCGAGGCGGGGCGCTACGAGCATGGTGCGCGACTGATCGACGAGGTCGGCCGGCTGCTAGGGGGATGGGTTGCGGCGGCCGAGTAAGGCGGCTATACTTGAGCCAGCGGAACGGAGCGACCGCGCGGGGGCTCCTGGAACAATCAACCGATCAACCTGCGCGCGGCCAACCGGATGGGAATAGCCGATAGCCGATAGCCGATAAACAGCGGTTGCGAGCACTATCGAAGTCGTTGTTGGCTAAAATGAGTGAGCTGGCGGTAATCCTTTGTCGCCAGCGTTTGCCAACCCCAGCACGAGCTATAATCACTATCCTATCGGCTATTACTACAGTTGGAAGTTGTCTTGACTGGTAGGCTGGAGCTGGTTGTCACCCCGAGCGCAGCGAGGGGTCTTCCAGCCACGAGGGGGGACGATTCCTCGCTGCGTGTACCCTGAGCTTTGCCGAAGGGCTCCTCAGAACCATATGGTGCATGTCATTCCGAACGGAGCCGCAGG
>JACAEO010000240.1 GCA_013388805.1 Chloroflexota bacterium | reverse complement strand
GCGTAAACGCCTCGGCGAGTGCTTGCGAAGGCCACCTGCGTGGCCTGTTTAGCCCACGAAGGTGGGCTTTGCCCCCCGTAGCCGAGGGCTTTCAGCCCGACGGGGAGCGCACCTACAACTGTAGTAATACTCCGCTGCCGTTTTCATCGCGGCGTTGTGCGCCACGCGCACGACCGTCTAGCGCGGCATGATTATAACAAAGAGGCGTGATCCCATCAAGTCGTTCGCCGAGCGCAAGTGTTCACATGTCTCCCGGGAGCGCGGGCATCTTGGTTATTGAGAAATTAATCCGCTATGCCAGGCTAGCCGTGGGGCTGAAGCCCCCGGCTATGGAATGCGAACCCCGCCTGCGCGGGCTAGAGCGGATTATGTATTCAAAGACCATCGTGCCCGCGGAGACGCGACGAGGGCGCGACGCCCTCGCTCCCAGACGCGTGTATGACCCCGGGTGTGAACAGTTACCGCCGAGCGTGGCAGGGCTGTTGCACAGATACTGCTGGCAAACCCGGGTATGCGGGCGGGACGTCCGCGCACCCGGCGTGGGCAACACGGAGGTTGCCAGCATAATCATGCAACGTCCGCCTCCGGCCGTGGGGTGTGGTGCCGCGTAGCCGCCAAACCCGCCCAAAGAGCTGGGGCTTACGCCAAAGACGTTGCAACAGCCCTGGCGGGCGCGTAGAGGGACGCGGGGTCACCCCTCATCGTCGTGGGTCTCGTAGTAGTCGGCCAGCCCGGCGAGCGCCATCTGGGCAAGGAAGGGCGTCACCTCGTTGCCGAGCGCGGTGCGGAAGGCGCTGTAGTCGATCGCCACTGCCTCCTGCCAGCGCCCGGCCTCCACATAGCGTGGCAGGTAGCGCCGCAGCTGCGCGGCCAGCAGGCGCCGCGTATTCGGCAGCGCCACACTCAGCACGGCGCGCCGCAGGTAGTCGGAAAAGATCGCCTCGTCGCCCACCTCGACCACTGGCGGCTCACCGACCCGCGCGATCATCTGCGCCACCAGTTCGTCGGCAAAGTGCAGCGGCGCAAATTCCTCTCCGCGAAACAGCTCGATGCAGAAGGCATTGGCTGCCTCGCTGTCGCGGTGGAACGCCGCTGCCACGGCCCGCTGGCCCTGCACCTGGCGCACCGCCTCGGCGATGCGCTGCTGCTCGGCGCCATCCGGCGCCGTGGCCAGCCACGTCCCGGCGCAACGGGTGATCCGCGCAGCCTCTTCCCCGCCACCCGCCCGTTCCGCGCGTCGTACCGACCTGCCACGCATACCTCGCTCCTCAGCTTGCGCCCCTCGCTGCTACCCGCAGTATACCGCAGATCCGTCCCGGGTTAGTGCTGGTTTCAGCCGCCCGTGCCATTACTCAACTATTCTGGTCAAGAACTTGACTATGCCAGAAGCCGGCGCTACAATCTGCTCAGCAGCAACCCGGCCACGGTGGCAGTGCCGTGGCCCAGAGGAAGGAGCACCCCATGGCACGCATCTATGGCAGCATCACCGAACTGGTCGGCAACACACCGCTGGTCCGCCTGAACCGGGTCAATGACAGCGACGCGACCCTTGTGGCCAAGCTCGAGTTCTTCAACCCCGCCAGCTCCGTCAAGGACCGCATTGGCCTGGCGATGATCGAGGCCGCCGAGCGGGAGGGCACGATCCGCCCCGGCGAGACGATACTGATCGAGCCCACCAGTGGCAACACCGGCATCGGCCTGGCCTTTGTCGCGGCGGCCAAGGGCTACCGGCTCATCCTGACCATGCCCGATACCATGAGCGTCGAACGGCGCAAGCTGCTGCGTGGCTATGGCGCCGAACTGGTGCTGACCCCCGGCCCCGACGGCATGCCGGGCGCGATCGCGAAAGCCGAGGAACTGCTCGCCGATCTGCCGAACGGCTTCATGCCGCAGCAGTTCAAGAACCCGGCCAACCCGGAAATCCATCGCCAGACCACGGCCGAAGAGCTCTGGCGCGACACCGACGGGGCGATCGACATCCTGGTGGCCGGGGTGGGCACCGGTGGCACGATCACCGGGGTGGGCGAAGTGATCAAGGCGCGCAAGCCCGGCTTCCAGCTGGTGGCTGTGGAGCCGGAAGGTTCGCCGGTGCTTTCGGGGGGCAAACGGGGCCCGCACAAGATCCAGGGCATTGGCGCCGGTTTCATCCCCGAGGTGCTCAATACGGCGATCATCGACGAGATCCAGCAGGTCTCCAACGAAGACGCCTTCGACATGGCCCGCCGCCTTGCGCGCGAGGAGGGGCTGATGGTCGGCATCTCCAGCGGGGCGGCCGCCACTGCGGCGCTGCGCGTCGCCCGCCGTCCCGAGAACGCCGGCAAGCTGATCGTCTTCATCGTGCCGAGCAACGGCGAGCGCTACCTCAGCACCCCGCTCTACAGCGAGGAGTAACCCTCGACAATCTGCTGGAACTGCTCATCGCCCAGGTTCAGCAGCCGCGCCGCCAGCCAGCCCAGGGTGAAGGTTGGGATGGTCTGGGTGAACGGGATCAGCGCCTCCAGCGCAGCCTTGTTGCGCAGCCCGCGCAGACCCAGGCGATCAAGAATGACCCAGCTCACCGGCGCGGCCAGGAGATCGAGGCCGAAGTCGAGCAGATCGAGCAAGATGACCAGCGCCAGCGGCACAGCGCGCAGCGTCGCAAAGAAGCCCGCCTCGGGCGGGACGTTCAAATTGCGCACGCTGCGCCAGATCATGGCCAGTCCCACCACCGCAATGCTCAGGGCGACGGCCATCGCCACGAGCAACCAGCTCAGCATACTCCCCAGGTTCTCAAGCATCGGTTTCAGCGCCCCCTGTTCCGCGACTTATCTGATCACGCCGCGCATGTGACGATGCGCCAGGCGCACTGGTTGCACCAGGCGTGAGTGCGCGCCAGATCGCATAGGCGGCCAGCGGCACGAGCACGGCGGCCAGCAGTGTGCCGTGCTCGATGATCGCCCCGTAGGCCGGCATGTCGCTATTGAGCCACGCTAAAGGTATGATAAACAGATCGGTAAACGTATACAAAATCATGATCGCAGGATTATCGGGCCGCGCCGCCAGCGCCCGGGCGACCAGCCGGGCCAGCAGCAGGCCCTCCAGCGCCCCGGCGCCCCAGGCGATCAGCACCGCGGCAACCCGGCGCCCGGCGGGCTGGTTCGCTTGTGGTAATGGTGGTGGCATATCCTGGCTGTCGTGCGTATTCAGCTGACGCTCAGCGGTCTGTCGACGACGTTTCCTGCGGCGAACCGTTGCGTTTGCCCTGATTCTCCGACGTTCGACCTATGGCGCTGGCGATCATTCTCTGCTAAACTGAGAAGACACGGAACGCTGTAGCAGCATACGTTCCTGATTTCACAAGAACAGACGGCGTGACGCGATGAGGGGGCAACGCCGTGATCACTGCCACAACGCATACGGGCACCGAGCGCGCCCTGCGTGATCGGACCAGAGTCATCCGTCAGATCGGCCCACGGACGCTCGGGGTGCTGATCGGGATCGAGGTGCTGCTGCTCGCCGGTGTCTTCCTCTGGGCGCTGTTCGTCCTCTTGCCCCCCGCCACTCCGCTTGCCGCGCCCAGCGACCTGACGCCTGTGGTCCAGGCTGTGCGCGACCGGCTCGGCGGCACGGTGGCCGACCCGTTGATCAACCTCGCCCCCGGGACAAGCGCGCGTGCCAGTAACCTGCGCGGCTTCAGCTTCGACGGCGCCGTCTACTACTACTACATCGAGAGTGCGCCGAACTTCGATCCACTGAGCCGCGGCCTGCTCACCCACGAACAGGTCGAAGTGCTCGTGCGCGATGACAGCGGCCCACGGACGTTCGTGATCTATCGCGTGCGCTAGTACTACCGTTGTATTTCGGCAGATGATCCGTTTCCGTCGGCGTAAACGCCTCGGCTAGCGCTTGCGAAGGTCACCTCCGTGGCCTGTTGAGCCCACGAAGGTGGGCTTTGCCCCCCGTAGCCGAGGGCTTTCA
This sequence comes from Chloroflexota bacterium, assembly GCA_013388805.1. Lineage (GTDB taxonomy): Bacteria > Chloroflexota > Chloroflexia > Chloroflexales > Chloroflexaceae > JACAEO01. The sequence goes on along the minus strand of JACAEO010000240.1, from coordinate 2,779 downwards.
GCCCGACGGGGAGCGCACCTACAACTGTAGTACTAGCAGCAGGCCGGCTACTCTCCCCGCTTGCCCTCACGCCAATCGCCCCAGTCGCGCTCCTCGGCGGCGCGGATCGCCCGCCGCTTCGCCGCGCGCCGCGACAGCGGCATGACCTCCTGCAGCACAGCGTAGAGGGCAGCCTCGAGCTGCGGTTGCTCGCGCAGCGCTGCCTCCATGGCGGCGGCATCGAAACCGCGGGCGTGCAGGCGTGCTGCCAGCCGGCGGGCCTCGGCGAGGTCATCGGCCAGCAGGGCCGCGACCAGGTGCTGTTCGAGTTGGTCAATCGGCATGGATCGTCACCACTGTGCGCGTCTGGCCTCAGGATCAGGCGGTGAGCAGGATCGGCCCCTCATCGGTGATGGCCAGCGTGTGCTCAAACTGGGCTGAGAGCGAGCCATCGGCGGTGCGCACCGTCCAGCCGTCACGCTCGAGTTTTGTCTCAGGACGGCCGGCGTTGATCATCGGCTCGATCGTGAAGACCATGCCGGCCATAATCTTGCGGATATTGCGCGGCTCGTCGTAGTGTAGCACGGTTGGCTCCTCGTGGAGGTTGCGCCCGAGGCCGTGGCCGGTGTACTCACGCACCACCGAGAAGCCCGCCTGCTCGGCGTGGCGCTGGATCGCTGCGCCCACTGCACGCAGCGTATTGCCGACGTAGGCCTGCTCGATGCCAAGCTCCAGGCAGCGCCGCGCGGTGTCGAGCAGCTGCTGGGTGCGCTCACTGACCGCGCCGACCGCAAAGGTCTCGCAGGCGTCCCCGATCCAGCCGTTGAGCCGCAGGCCAATGTCGATGCCGATGATGTCGCCCTGGCGCAGGCGCTCCTTCTTGCTCGGAATGCCGTGGCAGATCACGTCGTTGATCGATGCGCAGATTGTGCCGGGGAAGGGCGGCGTCTGGGCGATGCCGCGCCGGCTTGGCGGCACATAGCCCTTGTAGACCGGCTCGGCGCCGTGTTTGCGGATGAACTCCTCTGCGATCGCGTCGAGTTCAGCCGTCGATACGCCGGGCCGGATATGCTCGCGCAGGACCTCAAAGGTCGCGCGGACCAGCTGCCCCGACTCGCGGAGCAGTTCAATCTGTCGTGGACTTTTCAGTGTGATCGCCATGAGCAAGTTACCTCAATGCACTGACCGCTCTGGATAGTATACCGCACTGTGCCGCACCGCCGTACGCGCCCGTCGCCTCACTAACGGTTTCTCAACGTTGACACGCTCCAGGGCCGCTGCTAGAATCAGCCCGGTCTTGCCGCGTCTCGACGGTTCTGCGCGAAAGTTGCTCCCCGTGAACGTGCCCTCTGGTACAACGAGACGTGTCATGCTGAACGAAGCGAAGCCTGCGGCTCCGCGCAGGGTGACAGCACCTGGCATCCGCGCGCGACAAAGGCGGACCGCTCGTTGTAAGACGATGCTGTGTGTGCGCTGGCGCCAGGTTGCCCTGCTCGTGACGCTGCTTGTCATGCTGGCCGCCTGTGTCCCCGATCCACCCGCGACGGTGCTGCCAACCTTGCCGGCCGTGCTGGACATCACCCCCGCGCCGACGCTCGACATCGACGCGACGGCCACGATCTTCGCCTCGCTCGAACGGCCAACGCCCACCGCCGCCGCGCTCTACACCGTGCAGTCCGGCGATACGCTCAGCGCGATCGCCGAGCGCTACAATACCACCGTTGATGAACTGGTCGCCGCCAACGGGCTCACCGACCCGAATGCGCTGCAGCCCGGCCAGACACTGCTGATCCCCTCGCTGTTGCGCACACCCGTAGTGACTGGCACAGCGCGTCCCCTCGTGACGCCTTCGCCCACCCTGGCAACACCCTGAGCCCTGGTAAACCCTGACTTGCCCCTTGACAGCCCCCGCTTCCCTGGTTATAGTATCAATGTCCGCGGTTTCACAACCAAAACTGCCGTCCAGGCGCAAAGGAGGTGATGCCCATGAAGAATGACAGTAAGCGTATGGGCGTCGCCGCTGGTGAGGCCCGCTAGGTCTTACCGAACCGGCGACCCCTTAGTTGGCGAAGAGCCCCTGCTCAGCAGGGGCTTTTTCATTGTTCCTCAGTGGTGGTAGCGACGTAGACGACGCGGGGCGCCTCGGCGGGCGCTGGCGCCCAGTCGGGTGTGTAGCGGGCGAGCAGGCGCAGGCCCGCGCTGCCAAGGGCGGCGTCTACTTCACCCTCGCTCCAAGCCCGCTCGACGTGCTGTTCCTCACCACGTCGCCAGCGCGCGCCCTCGCGCACAAACCAGCCGATGCGCGCATAGGCCAGTTGCTCCGCCTGGTCGTAGTGGAGCCGGTTGTAGACCAGGATGCCGCCGGCATCGTGCACCACCTGGTCACAGCCAGCGCCCCAACTGGCGAACTCGTGCTCGGTATTGAGGTCGAAGATCAGCCGCCCGCCCGGATGCAGCAACCGGGCCGCGCCCGCCAGCGCCAGATCCAGGTCGTGGTCGCCGGTCAGGTAGTTCAGGCTGTCGTAGAGGCAGGTGATCAGGTCGAAGGTTGCCGGCGGCAGGCTATCGGTCGCCAGCCGGCCAGGAGCGGCCTGCCCGTGCCCGATCGGAAGCTGCCTGATGTCGGCCTCGATGAAGGTGACCGGCAGGCCGCGGGCCAGGGCGCTGGCCCGGGCGATGGCGAGCATCTGAGGCGAGCGGTCCACGCCCACCACCGCGGCGCCGCTCGTGGCGAGGGCCAGCGTCGCGGCGCCGGTACCGCAGGCGAGGTCGAGCACCCGGCGCGGCGGGGCGGGAAGCG
>JACAEO010000239.1 GCA_013388805.1 Chloroflexota bacterium | reverse complement strand
GGGGTGCGGGGGCGGCGCGCCCCGCGAACTGCCGATGGCCAGCGCCCGCCGCCCGGGGGCGCGGGGGCCAGGCGCCCCGCTAGCCCCGCGTGGGACGCCCGCGCACCCGGCGCAGGCAAAACGGAGGTTGCCAGCAGGATCGTTGCACAAGCCCTGACCGTTCGCCAGGGGCGTGAGGCGTAAGGCGAGGATGCGAAGACGCAATAGGGAGGAGCATCAGCGTGTCCACGCCGATGCTCCTCCACGACCGGCCCGGGCTGGCCGAGGCATGAGCCTATGCCCGGATGAAGACCAGCGTCGCGCCGTCGTCGGCGGTCAGCGTCAGAGTGTCGTCGGCGAGACTGAAGCTCGTCACGCGGCTGAGCAGGTCGAGGAAGGCCCGCTCCTGCTCCATAACCCCCTCCTGTGGGCAGGCCATCATGGTTGAGCCCATCTGCCCGAAGCTCACGGTCGTCCCATCCTGGCGATAGCCGCCGAAGTAGCGGTTGCAGCCGCCGGTTCCACCGACGCGGCCCGGCTCGACGAATTCGAGGGTCGGCGTCTGATCGCCGACCGGCGGCGCGCCATTGATCTCGCTCAGCAGCCAGCTGGTGCCGACCAGCGTGCCGTCTGCGGCGCCCGGCTGTGCTGTTGGCTGCGGCTGGGCATCGCCGGTGGGCTCGGCTGCAGGCTGGCCGGCCGGCGTGCCACCGGGTGCGGGCTGGCCGCTCGGGGCGCCGCCGCAGGCGGCCAGGAGCAGGCCGCCAAGGGCCAGCGTGGTGATCAGCATGATCAGGTTCCTCATTGTCTGTCTCTCCTTGCCATGGGCATCTGTACGATGATGGACCAGTGAGCACCGGGCTCACCCATCACGAAGGAGAGACGTTGCCGATCCTTCAGAAGTTCCGGCGGCAATCAGCGCAGGCTGGCCTCCTGGGCCAGCCTGCGCCCACGCTCGGTGAGCGTGAGGAGCTCGCCGCGGCGCTGCACCAGGCCGCCCTGCTCCGCGCGGCGCACCACTTCAGCGGCGAAGGCGGGGGGCCAGCGCAGGTGTGCGCTGAGCCGGCTCGGGCTGCACTCCTCAATCGCCTCGGCGGTGCCCTCGTGGTTGAGCAGGTGCAGCGTGAGCATCTGCTGGGCGAACTCCCAGCGCTGGTGCGCCCGCCGGGCGGCACCGGCCACCAGTCCGCGCCCGGGGGCAAACAGATAGCACAGGCCGAAGGCGACCCCGCTCATCGTCGCCATGGCACCGGCCACCGAGACATCGAGCCAGTAGGCGAGCCAGTAGCCGGCGATCGCGCTGGCGGCGCCGATCAGCACGCTGAGCAACAGCATACGCGCGAGCCGGTCGGTGAGCAGATAGGCCGCAGCGGGCGGGGCGACCATCAGCGCGATCACCAGGATCGAGCCCACCGCGTCAAAGGCGCCGACCGCAGTGATCGAGACCATCGTCATCAGGCCATAGTGCACAAGCGCCGGCGCAAAGCCCAGTGCCGCCGCCAGCCCGGCGTCGAAGGTCGCCAGCTTCAGCTCCTTGTAGAACAGGCCGATCAGCAGCAGGTTGGCCAGCAGAGTGACCAGGCCCACCAGCAGGGCGCGCGGCAGGTCGAGCCCCAGCAGGCGCACCCGGTCAAACGGGGCGAAGACCAGTTCGCCCAGCAGCACGCTATCCACATCCAGGTGCACGTTGCCCGCGAAGCGCGAGATCAGGATCACCGCGATGCTGAACAGCACCGGGAAGACCAGGCCAATCGCGGCGTCCTCCCGGACCAGGCCGGTGCCGGTCACCAGTTCCACCAGCGCGACCGTGACCACACCCATCGCCACGGCGCCCACGAAGAGCAGAGGCGAGCCGAGGTCGCGGGTGAGCAGGTAGCCGAGCACGATGCCGAGCAGCACGGTGTGGCTGATCGCGTCGCTGAGCATAGCCATGCGCCGCAGCACCAGGAAGACGCCCGGCAGGGCGCACGCCGCGGCGACAATCACCGCAATCAGCTGGACTTCAACTTCGGGTGCCATAGACAACACTAATCGACTGGCGCAAGCTGCCGTCGCCCGCGGATCCAGCGCCAGAGCAGGCCCCGCTCGGGGGCGCAGAGCAGCGAGCCCAGGGTGATCGCCGCCATACAGAGCACCACCGTGGGACCGGTCGAGAAGCCACGCGTGGTGGCGCTGATCAGCGCGCCGCTCACCCCCGCGAGCGCGCCGAAGCTCGCGGCGAGCAGCACCATGATGCTGAGCCGGTTGGTCCACTGGCGCGCGGCCGCGGCGGGCGCCACGAGCATCGCGCTCATCAGCACCACGCCCACGCTCTGCAGGCCGATCGCGATCGCCATAACGATCAGCGTGGTGAGCAGGATGCTTAACGCACCAGTTGGCATGCCCAGGCTGGCCGCGTACTCCGGGTCGAAGCTGAGCAGCTTGAAGTGCTTCCAGAGCAGCGCGACGCACAGGAGAGCAGGCAGGCCGAGCGCGGCCATCACCACGATGTCCCGTTCAACCAGGGCTGCCGCCTGGCCGAAGAGAAAGCGCTTGAGCCCGGCCTGCGCCGCGTCGGGACGCTTCTGCAGCAGCGAGAGCAGCACCAGGCCGAAGCCGAAGCAGACCGAGAGCGTGAGCGCCAGGGCGCTATCCTCCTTGATCCGGCTGGTGCCGGTGATGCCGAGCACGAGCAGCGCGGCCAGCCAGGCCGCGGCCGCGGCGCCCAGCAGCAGCACCAGCGGGTCGCGCTGGCCCGTCAGCATAAAGGCCAGCGCAATCCCGGGCAGCGCGGCGTGCGACATCGCGTCGCCGAGCAGCGCCTGGCGTCGCAGCACCGCGAAGCAGCCGAGCACCCCGCTAACCACGCCGAGCAGCGCGGCGCCCAGCGCGACGGTGCGCAGCGTGTAGTCGGCGAACAGCGCTGTAAGAAGCTCCATAGCTATCCCTGCGTCGTGGCGGCGGGCCGCAGCATGCGCCCCGCGGAGGTGTTGGTTCCCGGAGGGCCTGCGGTGAATGCTGCGGCCCGCCGGTGTCCCCCATCACCCCGTTGCCTCATCGGCTGCCAGGTCGCCGACGGCGGAGGCTGCCGCGCCCTGCTGGCCAAGAAAGGCGATGCGACCGCCATAGGTGGCGCGCAGGTTGGCCTCGGTAAAGACCTCGGCCACCGGGCCGCTGGCGATGCGGCGCACATTGATCAGCGTTACCCAGTCGAAGTACTCGGGCACCGTCTGCAGGTCGTGATGGACAACGACGACGGTCTTGCCCGCGGCGCGCAGGTTGCGCAGCACGGCGACGATCGCCCGCTCGGTTACCGCGTCGACGCCCTGGAAGGGCTCGTCCATGAAGTAGATCTGGGCGTCCTGGACCAGGGCGCGGGCCAGGAAGACGCGCTGCTGCTGGCCGCCGGAGAGCTGGCTGATCTGGCGACCGGCGAACTCGGCCATATGCACCTGCTCAAGGGCGGCAAGCGCCTGGTCGCGCTCGCGCACACCCGGGCGGCGCAGCCAGCCGAGGCTACCATAGCGGCCCATCATCACCACGTCGAGCACCGTGGTGGGGAAGTCCCAGTCGACACTGCCGCGCTGTGGCACATAGGCCACCAGGCGGCGCTGCTCGGCATAGGGCCGCCCGAAGATCAGCGTCTGCCCGGCAGCGGGGCGTACCAGGCCCAGCGTCGCCTTGATCAGCGTGGTCTTCCCGGCGCCATTAGGGCCGACAATGGCCATCAGCACGCCGGCGGGGACGCTCAGGTCGACGTCCCAGAGCACCGGCCTGTCGCGGTAGGCCACGGTGAGATCGGTGATGGTCAGTGCATCGTGCATAGGGTATGCTCCAGGGTGACGGGGTGCCGGTGTGGCATAGGGGGTAATCATCATTGGCTGGCCCCGAGGGCTGCCACCAGGGTATCGACATTGTGGCGCATCATGCCGATATAGGTGCCGGCGGAAGTATCGGGTGCGCCGAGGGCATCGGAGTAGAGCTCGCCGCCCAGCGCGACCTCGTGGCCGGCGGCACGCACCGCCGCCCGCACCGCCTCGATCGTGCGCGGTGAGATCGTCGTTTCGACGAAGATCGCCGGCACGCGGCGCTCGACCACCAGGCTGGCCAGCGCCTGAATATCGGCCGTGCTGGCCTCGGCCTCGGTGCTGATGCCCTGGATCGCTGCCACCTCGAAGCCGTAGGCGCGGGCGAAGTAGCCAAAGGCATCGTGGGCGGTGAGCAGCACCCGGCGCTCGGCGGGGATAGTGGCCACCTGGGCCCTGATGTAGGCGTCGAGCTCATCGAGCTGGCGCAGGTAGGCCGCGGTATTGCCCCGGTAGCTGGCGGCGTTGGCCGGGTCGGCCGCGACCAGGGTGGCGCCTATCTGCTCAACCACCAGCTTCCAGAGCTGCACGTCATTCCAGATATGCGGGTCGTGGGGCATGCCGGCCTCAGGTTCCCAGCCGAGCAGGCGGGAGGGTTCGATCGTCTCGCCGAGCGCCACCACGGTGACGCGCCCGGTCCGGCCGAGCTGGCTCAACACCCGTTCGAGCTGGGCCTCGAGGTGCAGCCCATTGTAGAAGATCACATCGGCCCGCTGGAAGGTGCGGATATCGCTCTCGGTGGCGACGTAGGTGTGCGGGTCGATCCCGGGCCCGAGCAAGGTGCTATGCTGCACGGTCTCGCCCGCGATATAACGCACCGCATCGCCGATCTGCCCGGTGGTGGAGACAACCCGCAACGGTGTGCCGTCACCGCGCTCGGCGACGCCTGGTCGAGCGCAGGCGCTGAGTGGCAGCACAAGTAGCAGCAGCAGGAGGATCACCGGTCGCATTGTGCCTCGTTCGCCCAGCATAGGTTCAGAATTTGTCATCGACGATTTTATTTTTAGCCTTGCCTAAAATACCACGCGCCAGCCAGCTTGTCAAGCAGCTGGCGCGGGAGGCGGTGCTTGCAGCAGCCCGGCGCCGGGCAGGCACGCAACGCGGGGGCAACGCAAAGGCCCCCACCAATCGTGGTGGGGGCCCTCGGTCGGTGCTAAACGGCCTTAGACTGCCGCCAGCTCCTCGTCCTCGATCTGGGCCGGCGTCGCGACGGGGGCCGGGGCGCGGCGAGCCTCGCGGCGGAGGCGGTCCTCGATCTGGGCCAGCAGCTCGTCGCTGTTCATCGAGACAGCCGCAGCCGCCTCGCGGAGCGACAGCGCGCTGGTCCTATCGATACGGGCCTCACGCAGGAAGCTGCGGGCCTCGGGAAGCTGCTGGATGACCTGCTCGACGCTGCTGTTCTCGAGATTGCCGTTGCGCATTGTGATCCCTCCTCCAGGTTCAGTGCTTCTGCAGTGACGCCCGGCTACGGCCACGCTGCCTTCACCGGGGTTGCGGCGCTACCGCCGCGCTGTGTCTTTAGTATAGCGCATCTCTTGTACAAAATCAACAAGCTTGACGGCTTTCTAATTGTACATTTTGCACAAATCGCGCGACGGGCTGCTGCATTTGCCCGCGACGGCCCTTGGGCGTAGAATGGGAGCAGGTCGTACAGTGCCAGGTAACTACGATGGTGTAGAGGAGGTAGCCATGCAGTTCCAGCTCAGCGAGAACCAGCAGATGCTGCGCGACACGGTCCGCCAGTTCGTCGAGAAGGAGGCCGCGCCCAGCGTCGCCCGGCGTGATGAGGAGGGCATCTGGCCAACCGAGCTTGTGAAGAAGATGGGGGAACTGGGCCTGCTGGGCGTGGCGGTCCGCGAGGAGTATGGCGGCGCCGGCCTCGACTATCTCTCCTACGCGATCGTGATCGAGGAGTTGAGCCGGGTTGACGCCTCACTGGGCGTGATCGCCTCGGTCAACAACTCGCTGGTCTGCCACGGGATCGAGAAGTTCGGCAGCGAGGAGCAGAAGCGTGAGTTGCTCATCCCCCTGGCCTCCGGGCGTATGCTCGGCGCCTTCTCGCTCTCCGAGCCGGGCGCCGGCTCCGATGCCGCCGCCCAGAAGACCACCGCGGTGCGCGATGGTGATGGCTATGTGATCAACGGTATCAAGAACTGGGTCACCAATGGTGACCACGCCGATACGATCATTCTCATGGCGATGACCGACCCGACGAAGGGCCATCGGGGCATCACCGCCTTTCTGGTCGATACCCACGCTCCTGGCTGTAGCATCGTCAAGGTTGAGCACAAGCTGGGCATCCGCAGCGCCCACAGCTGCCAGATGGCCTACGATAGCTACTATGTGCCGGCCTGGCGCCGGCTCGGCGAGGAGGGTCAGGGCTTCAAGATCGCGATGACCATTCTCAATGCCGGGCGCATCGGCATTGCGGCGCAGGCCGTCGGCATTGCGCAGGGCGCCTACGAGGCCGCGCTCAACTACACCAGGGTGCGCGAGCAGTTCGGCAAGCCCATCCACGAGTTCCAGGCCGTTGGCTTCACGCTCGCCGATATGGCCACCCGCATCAAGGCTGCGCGCCTGCTCACCTATGAGGCTGCCTGGCGCAAGGACCAGGGCCTCGACTATGTGAAGGATGCCTCGATGGCCAAGCTCTTCGCCTCCGAGACGGCGATGTGGACCGCAACCAAGGCCATCCAGCTCCACGGCTCCAATGGCTACTCCAAGGAGTATCCCGTCGAGCGCTACTTCCGCGATGCCAAGATCACCGAGATCTACGAGGGCACCAGCGAGATCCAGCGCCTGGTGATCAGCCGCGAGCTTACCAGGGACTGATCACCAGCGCTCACGCCGGGGTGGTAGGCGGCGCAGCCGCCCCGCGCGATCGTCGTGCAGTGGTTGTGGCAGCTGCGTCGCCACAGCCACCGCACTACCCCTTTCAGGGGTAGAGTTTCTGGCGGATGGCGTCCTGATGCGCTGCTTGCCCTCACTCCCCTCCCCCCCTCTCCCAGGATGGGAGAGGGGGGTATGT
>JACAEO010000258.1 GCA_013388805.1 Chloroflexota bacterium | reverse complement strand
CTCCGCTGGCGCACCGCAACGCCAACAACATACCCCCCTCTCCCAGGTTGGGAGAGGGGGGGAGGGGGGGAGGGCAAGCAGCGCATCAGGACGCCATCCGCCAAAAACCCTCCACCTGAGAGGGTGTGGGCTGGAGGTTGGGGCTGGCCCCAGAAGCGGTCACAGGACGTGCACCGGGTCGACGTCGATGCTCCAGCCGTGGAGCGGCTCCAGCGCGTCGAGCAGGGCGGCAAGCGTCTCACGCTCAGCCGTGGCCGGCGCCCGCAGGATGAGGTGCCAGCGCCAGCGTCCCCGCGTCCGCTGGATGAAGGCCGGTGCCGGCCCGATCAGGCCCCAGCCCACGAGCTGGCGTTGCGCCAATTGTACCTGCAGCCGCGCGGCCAGCTGCTCGGCCGCGTGCTGCGCGTTCGGCTGGTTTTCTGCGGCGTACACAAAGCGCACCAGCCGGCTGAAGGGCGGGTAGCCAGTCTCGCGGCGGAAGGCGATCTCCTGGGTGAAGAAGCCCTTGTAGTCGTGCTCCTGGGCCGCAAGCAGGGCGTAATGCTCCGGGTTGTAGCTCTGGATCAGCACCTGCGCGCCTGCGAAGCGCCGTCCGGCGCGCCCGGCCACCTGGGTAAGCAGCTGGAAGGCCCGCTCGCCGCTGCGAAAATCCGGCAGGTGCAGGCCGGTGTCGGCGGCCACCACACCAACCAGCGCGACCAGGGGCAGATCGAGGCCCTTGGCGATCATCTGTGTCCCAACCACCACGTCGGCCTCGTGGCGCAGCAGGGCTTCGAGCATGCGGCCGTGGGCGCCCTTGCCGCTTGCGCTGTCGCGATCCCAGCGCAGCACCCGTGCGGTGGGAAAGCGGGCGCGCACCTCCTCCGCCACCCGCTGCGTGCCCACCCCGAACCCCCGGATCCGCCCGCTCAGGCACTGCGGGCAGATCACGGGCACGGGGCTGCGCGCGCCACACGAGTGGCAGACGAGCTGTGCTGCCGGCGCGCCATGGGCCGCGTCCGGCTCGTGGTGCAGGGTCAGGGGACTGGAGCAGGCGTGACAGGTGATCACGTGGCCGCAGTCGCGGCACATCACGAAGGCGGCCGCGCCGCGCCGGTTGAGAAAGAGCAGCGCCTGCTCGCCGCGCGCCAGGGTGGCTTCGAGCGCCTGTTGCAGGGCCTGGCTGAAGATCGAGCGATTGCCGCCCTGGAGCTCGTGGCGCATATCGACGATGCGGACCGGCGGCAGCGGCAGGGTCTGCGAGCGCGGCAAGCCGTCGGCGCCGATCCCGCCGCCGACCCGCTCGGGCAGTTCCAGCAGGCGGTAGCGCCCCGTGCGTGCCGCCTGGTAGCTCTCGACACTGGGCGTGGCGCTGCCGAGCACACTCACCGCCCCGGCGAGCGCCGCAAGCTGGAGCGCGGTGTCGCGGGCGTGGTAGCGCGGGCTGGCGTCGTGTTTGTAGCTCAGCTCGTGCTCCTCGTCAACAATCACCAGCCCCAGATGGTCGAGGGGCGCGAAGACCGCCGAGCGCGAGCCGATCGCCACCCGGGCTTCGCCCCGCCGCAGCCGGCGCCACTCGTCGTAGCGCTCGCCGAGGCCGAGCCCGCTGTGCAGGACGGCCAGCTGCCCGGGGAAGCGGGCTGCGAAGCGCCGCACCAGCTGGGCGGTCAGCGCAATCTCGGGGACGAGCACGAGCGCCTGCCGCCCCAGCCGCAGGGTCCGCGCGATCGTGCGCAGGTAGATCTCGGTCTTGCCGCTACCGGTGATGCCGTGCAGCAGGAAGACCGGCGCCCCGCCCACGGCGGCAGCCTCGCTGTCGCCTGGCCGCACGTGCTGCTCCAGGGCCTCCACGATCGCCGTGTAGGCGGCCCGCTGGGCGGTAGTGAGCGACGGTGGCTGGTCGGGCGGCACCACGATGCCGTCCAGGGGGTCGCGGCGCACTTCGCGGCTTTCGATCGCCACCAGCCCGCGCCGCTCGAGCGCGCGCAGCAGCGCGGCGTTCGCCCCGGTGGCGGCGTACAGCTCAGCGAGCGGCGCCGGGTCACGGGCGGCCTCGCCCTGGCGGGCGGCCAGCCATTCTAGCACTGCCCGCTGGCGCGGCGCACGGTGCAGGGCCTCCAGGACGGCCGGGAACTCCGCCGGGGGCACGAGCAGGCGGGCCAGCCGCTCGTGGCGCGGCCGGGCGCGCGGCGGGCTGATGCTGGCCCCCCGGCTGATCAGGCCCCGCTCGGCAAGGTCGGCGTAGGCGGCACGCAGTTCGCTGTCGCTGCCGCGCAGCGCCTGGCGCAGGGCACGCTCGCCAAGCTCGCCCCGTGTGCGCAGATAGTACAGCACGGCCCGCTCGCGCTCGGGCAGCGCACCCAGCTCGGCCGCAAGCCCGGCAGGCGTGGCGCGCCAGGTGGTCTCGGCTGCCTGGCCGACCCCGGGGGGCAGGAGCAGGGCGAGGGCCTCGTAGAGCGGCGCGCGGTAGGTCGCCGCGACCCAGGCGGCCAGCTGCAGCCCCACGCTGGTGAGTGTGGCCTCCGGGTCGGCGAGCCCGCTGATCGCGCGCAGCCCTTCAGCGCGGGCGGGGACCGGGGCGAGGCGCAGCACCACGCCCTGCAGCTGGCTCTGGCGCAGGGGCACCCAGACGAGCTGCCCGGGGCGCACGAGGCCGCGCAGGCGGGGGGGCACGTGATAGGAGAGCACACCGGGCGCGCCCCGGCCGCTGGTCGCATGCAGCGCAATCTCGGCGATCAGTTCGGTCGGCATGGGCGCAGTATAGCATCAACTAATGCTACAATCGTTCGCTAGCGGGCGGCAACGGGTCGCCTGTCGTCAGACGCTGGCATGCGCCATGCCCTACCACGAACCAACCATCCTGGAGCGGCGCGCCATGGGGAGCCTGGTCCGGCTGACCCTGCACGCACCTGACCTGGCGCGCGCGGCGCGGCCCGGCCAGGCGGTGCTGGTGCGCTGCGCGCCGCCCGAGAGTGATGACCCGCTGCTACGGCGGCCGCTCTTTCTCGCCGGCGCCGACCCGGGTACAGACACGATCGAACTGCTGCTTGCGCCCATGGAGCGGGGCCTGGCCTGGCTGGCCGCCCAGCCTGTCGGCGCGCGGCTCGACCTCTACGGGCCGATCGGGGCCGGCTTTACCCTCGACGGGCGGGCGCGCAACCTGCTGCTGGCTGGCGCCGGCCCGGCGGTGCCCGCCCTGCTCTTTCTCGCGCGCGTCGCCGCCGCCCGCGCCGCCGTGGTGCTGCTCATCGCCGCCACCGAGGCGGACCTGACGCCGCCGCCCTTTCTGCTACCCTCCGATGTCGAGTACCTGACCAGTGACGCTGGCGACGCCAGCCTGTCCGCATTGCTTGGCGGCGCCCACCGCGTCCCGCTCCCGGCCCTGGCCGGCGCACCGGTCGCCTGGGCCGACCAGCTCTTCCTCGCGCTCACCGAGCCCCTGGTCGCGCCGCTCAGCACCGTGGTGCGGGCAGGCAGGCTGCGCTGGGAGCGCGGCTTCGCACAGGCCATCCTCGCCGGGGCGATGCCCTGCGGGTTCGGCGTCTGCCTCGGGTGCCTCGTCGAGACGCGTGACGGCGCCCGCCTGCGCTGCAAGGATGGCCCGGTCTTCGACTTGCGCGAGCTGAGTCGCTGAGCCGTGGTTCAAACCCCCATCATCTCATCGTTTGCGAGGATGCGATGAAGCGAGCACGCGACCCTATCGCCTCATCGTATCCTCTCGACAACGGTCAAACAGGAACGGAGGACATACGCATGCTATTCCAGCTCACGCCACGCACCTGGCTGGCGATCGTGGCCCTCGGCCCGGCGATCTACCTCGCGATCCAGCTCCTCCCGCTCTTGCGCAGCGTCTTCCTGCTGCTGGTGGTGGCCGCGCTGCTCGCCTTGCTGATCAACCCGGTTGCCGACCGGCTGGAGCGCCGCGGGGTCTCACGCGGCCTCACCACCGGCACGTTGCTGCTCGGCACGCTTGCGCTGCTGGTCAGCCTGCTGCTGCTGCTCGTGCCGGTGCTGCTCGACAGCCTGAGCCAGCTAGCAGGCGCCCTCCAGGGGCTGGCGGCCCAGCTGCCCGAGGCGGTCGGCGCGGCAACCGGCTGGGAGGAACTGGTCCAGGTGGTCCAGGGCCTCACTGGCCAGGTGGCCGGCGCCATTCAGTGGGCAGCCGGGCAGTTCTGGAGCGTGCTGGGCGGGATTGGCACGGTGGCCTTTGCGGGCATCGTGGCCTTCGCGATCGCGTTTACGCTGGTGGCCAACAAAGCCGCCGCCCCCACGTTGATGCGGACGCTGCTGCCCGAGCGCAGCCATGCCCGGGGGGGCGCGATCACCCGGGCCGTCGGCGAGGGCTTGAGCCGCTGGTTCGTCGCCCAGCTGGCGATCTGCGGCTACTATGCCGTGACGTACAGTGTGACCAATACGCTACTCGGCGTGCCCTACGGGGTGCAGATCGGCATCGTCTCCGGGCTGCTGGAGTTTATCCCCTATCTGGGGGGGCTCGTGGGCATGGCGCTGAGCGCCCTCGCGGCTGCCACCGTGAGCCCGACGCTCGCGCTGATCGTGCTGGCGACCAACGTGGTGATCGGCTCGATCTGTGTCTACTTTGTGGCGCCGTATGCCTTCTCGAAGGCGGTTGAGGTGCCCTCCGCGCTGATCCTCTTCGGGCTGTTCATCGGCGGGCTGGTTGGGGGGTTCTTTGCCGCACTGCTCACCGTGCCGCTGCTCACCGCCGCGCTGGTCATCTTCCGGCAGCTGCGCCCGCGGCCCGCGGCCAGCGCTGGCGTGGGCGCAGCCCAGCCGCGCCCGGCCGGCGATTGACGCCGAGCGCCTGGCGATCAGCGCAGGTCGCCCTGGATCTCGCGGTAGCTCTCGAGAAACCAGCGCGTCACGTCCCGGTAGCGATCTTCGCGGCCGATGAGCAGGGCGCTCAGTGCGCTCTCGGGGTCGTCGAGGCCGCTGCCGCCCAGCGTTGCGCTGGCAACGAAGCGGTAGAGCGGCTGGTAGAGCGTGATGCTCGGCGTCAGTTCGATCCAGCGCTGCTGGAAGGCCGCGTAGTCGGCGCTACGGGCCGCGATCTCGCTCTCGCGGCGCGCATTGAGCAGCAGGTCATCGATCTGCGCGTCGGCCAGCCCGGCGTAGTTGAGCCCCGTGGCGGCGCGGCTCGAGTGCCAGAGGGCGAAGGGGTCGGGATCAGGGCCCAGCCGGGTCCAGCTATGTAGGGCCAGGTCGAAGTCGTGGGCGCGGAGCCGGGCCTGCAGGGTCGGGCCATCCAGCTCGCTGACCCTGACGCGCACGCCCAGGTCGCCCCACTGGCGGGCGATCTCGTCGGCGGCAGCGCGCCGTTTGGGGTCGCCGTCGACCAGCAGCTCGAAGGCGAGCGCGCGCCCGTCACGCCGGCGTGTGCCGTCGGGCCCTGGCACATAGCCGAGCTCGCTGAGGATCCGGGCGGCGGTGGCCGGGTCGGGCGCATGCCAGCGCACTGCGGGGCTGTAGGCCCACCAGCCGGGCAGGATGGGTGTATCGAGCGGCACGGCTGCGCCGTCGAGCGCCCGCTCGATCAGCCCGTCTTTGTTCAACCCGTGGGCCAGCGCACGGCGCAGCGGCTGTTCGCTGAGCAGCGGGCGGCGCAGGTTGAAGCTCAGGATGGCGTACTCATCGAGCGGGATGCGGGCCTGGCGCAGGCTGCCGGGCAGCTCGCCGATCGTGCGCTGCTCACCGACGCGGCCGCTGTAGGCGCTCACCTCGTCCCGGGTCAGGGCGCCCAGTGCGGCCTCGGGCGAGGCGAAAAAGCGGAGTTCAAAGCGCTGAATGTACGGCCGCCCGCCGAAATAGCGCTCATTGGCGGTCAGCACGGCCCGGTCCTCACGCAGCTCGGCGAGCTTGAAGGGGCCGGTGCCGACCAGGCTGGCGCCAAACGGCCCGCTCGCCCACTGGTCGGGCGGGAGGCCGGCGAGCAGGTGCGCGGGAGCGATCGGGACACGCGCTACGCTGAGAAAGGGCGCATAGGGCGCGGTGAGGGTGGCGCGTACCGTGTAGTCGTCGAGCCGGTCGACCAGCACATCCTGCCAGATCGCCGCTAGCGCCGGCTCACCCGGCTGGCCGGCCACCTGCAGGGCGCGCAGGGTGAAGACAACGTCGTCGGCGGTGAAGGGTGTGCCGTCGTGCCAGCTGACATCGCGGCGCAGATGGAACAGGTAGATCGTGCCGCTCGCATCGACCTCGTAGGAGGCGGCCAGGGCCGGCTCGATCAGCCCATCGGCGCCAATGCGTACCAGCCCGTCAAAGAGCAGGGCGATCAGGTCGCGGCCCACCGGGTCGCTCAGCGGGTCATTGAGCAGCGGGATGGGTTGGCGGGGTGTGCCCACCACCGCCTCGCGGTAGACACCACCGGCCAGCGGGCTGGCGATCGCGGCGCTGCGCAGCGCGACCCGGCCGAGGAGCCCGGCGACAAGCAGGATACTCAGCAGGGCGATCACGAGCTGCCAGCGAATACGACGCGCCATTGATCAGGGGGGTGGTGGACGAGGGTGCGGGTGGGCCTGGCTGGAGGCACGGCACGCGCCCTGCCTACGCGAAGATCGGCAAACTGGTGATGAGGGCGAGCAGCAGGAAGGTGACACCCAGCGCGATCGTGGCCTGGTGTAGCGTCTTCTCGAGGCCGCGGCGCGTGCGGTAGACCGAACTGGTGTCACGGTTGGCCATGCCCGGACTGCGGGCCTGCAGCACCACCAGCACCACCAGCACGGCGCTGATGATGATCAGGGCAAAGTAGAGGGCGATCTCCACGGCTTCTCTCCTCGCGGGGCGCTTGTTCATAAACCGCGCCATTATACCATGCAACATTCACCTCCTGGTGTGGGGCGGCGTAGCCCATACGCATCAAGTTACGCCCCTGGCAGGGCGGCGGCTGCCACGCGACAGGCGAACATGTCGTTGTG
>JACAEO010000457.1 GCA_013388805.1 Chloroflexota bacterium | reverse complement strand
CGCGAGCACTGGCTCTTCGGCACCGGACCGGCGGGCTACGCGCCCTACAATATGACCTACTTCCCCTGGGATGCGCGCTCGACCCATAATAACTACTTTGACATTCTGGCCCAATTCGGGGTGGTTGGTTTCGGACTGTGGCTCTGGTTCATGGGCGCCAGCCTCTGGTACGGCTGGCGCACGGTGCAGATTGCGCCGCCCGGCTTGTTGCGCACCGTCGCCATTGTCGCCACCGCCGGCTGGGCCGCCGCGCTGGTCTCGATGGTGTTTGGCGATTGGGTGTTGCCCTTTGTCTACAATCAGGGGATCGTCGGTTTTCGCTATGCAGTGTATAGCTGGATCTTTCTCGGATTGCTGATCGTCGCACGGACCATAGCCGATCAGCAGGCGCGGGAGGGCAAGCCAGTTGCCGCCCCCGCCCGGGAGGCATAGACCATGGCCGTGCGCCCATCACCACCAGAGTTGCTCGGCGCCCGGAAGCGCGCCTAGAGCGACCGGGCTACAGGCTCCGGCTGGGGCTTCGCCGCCGCCGTGATTACGGCGGTGCTGCTGCTGACGAGCCTGCCCTTCATCTTTGCCTACACCACGACGCCGCCAGAGCGTTATTTTACCGGCGTGATGGTGAACATCCCCGATCATAACCAGTACTTCGCCTGGATGCGCGATCTCAGCCACCAGCACCTGGCGGCCAACCGCCTTACGCCCGAACCCAACGAGCCGGCACTGTTCCACTTGCTGTGGTGGAGCGCCGGTCGCGCAGGCGCGCTACTGGGCCTGGAGTTCGGCGCAGTGTTTGGGACCTTGCGCATCTTCGCCACCATCCTGTTGCTGGCGAGCGCCTATGCGTTTTTCCGCATCGCTGTGGCAGACCAGATTCAGCAACGCCTGGCATTCGTCTTGTTCGCCTTTGGCGGAGGACTTGGCCTGATCTGGATTGCCGTCAAGTATGCGCAGCGCCTGCCCGAGGCCCCCTTCCCCTTCGACATCTACACCGCTGAGCCGAATAGCTTCTTCATCGCCCTGGCCTTTCCCCACTTCGGCGTGGCCCTGGGACTGATTATTGCCCTGATTGGTCTTACGCTCTACGCCCAGCAGCGCCGGCAACTGCGCTACGCCGTGCTAGCCGGGATGGTAGGGGCGTTGATCGGCCTGCAGCATGCCTACGACCTGCTTACCGTCGGGGTCGTGCTTGGCCTGTGGTGGCTCTTGATCTGGTGGCGTGATCGCCGTTTCCCGGCTTTCCTGTTTAAGGCCGGCCTGATCATCGCGGCTTTCGCGCTCCCACCAGCGGCCTATCTTTCGTACCTGGTGCTGACGGACGCCACCTGGGGCGGCAAGCTCGCCCAGTTCGACAACGCCGGGGCCTGGACACCAGGCCCGCTGCATCTGCCGATCCTGATGGGTCTGCCGCTGCTGCTGGCGTTGCTCGCCTTCCGTCCACGCATGCTGCGCAGCCGCGACGACGCCGAGTTGCTGGTGGCGGTCTGGTTCCTCGCCCACTTCGTGCTGGCCTATCTGCCGCTCAGCTTCCAGATCCACCTGCTCCTGGGCTGGCAGGTGCCGATCGCCGTGCTCGCCGCGCGGACCATCCAGCAGGTCGTCTGGCCATGGCTGCGGACCCGCGGGCTGGGCCTGGCCCGGCCCGCCCTGGCGGCCATCCTGGGCCTGTGCGTCGTGACCAACGTCTACATCCTCGTCTGGCGCTTCTATGACCTCGCGCGCTACAGCCAGCCCTACTACCTGAGCCAGGACGAGGTAGCCGCGCTGCGCTGGCTGGGGACTCACACGACCAACCAGGACGTGGTGCTGGGCGTGCTGGAGATCAACCAGCACGTCCCGGTCTGGTCCGACGCGCGGGCCTACGTGGCCCACTGGGCCGGCAGCCTGGACTTTTTCACCAAGCGCGACAACGCCGAGCGGGTGGTCGACGCGGCGACACCACGGGACGAGCGCCAGGCGCTGCTCGATGAGTTCGCGGTGACGTATGTGATAGTGCGCGAGCAGGACAGCTCACGGGCAGCGTTTGCTGCCAGCGCCGGGCCGGAGCTGGTTCCGGTGTACGAGAATGTCACGGTGACGATCTATCGGGTGGCGCGCGACATACCCGAGGCTACTGGGAGTAGAGATCCGTAAGGTGTATTTCAACGATGGCCATATCAGCTTGACTGCTTCTCCATCGTGCTCTGTAGGGTTATATGAGTTCGGCAGCGTTACGTACTGGTAGATATCAAGGCGGAACGTGGAGGTTACTATGGCAATCAAGCAGATGACGCACTTTCTTGCCTGGCCGACCAGAGACAAGGCCAACATCGTTACACACCACCCGACCCTGAAAAATACGATAACCCTGTTTGCGATTTGCGTATTAGGAGCCTTCGTGCGCTTCTACAACCCCTCCATTATTGACTGGAGCAGCGATCACTCAGATATATCTCTCATTGCACAAGATATTGTTGCTGGGAAAGGCGTTTCCCTTGTTGGGTTGCCCTCTTCATCCGGATTGCCGCATTCACCATTCTTTATTTATCCGCTTGTCATTCCTTATACTTTTACTGACAATCCAATAATTGTCACGGCATTCATCACAACGCTGAATCTCCTAAGTGTAGTCCTGATCTGGATGATAGCATTTCGCTACTTCGGCCCGCTTGCAGCCGCAGTTGCCGCGCTAGCCTTTGCAGTCCATCCCTGGGGTGTTGGCTACGGACGCTCGATCTGGTCAGGCGATCATCGTACGTTCATACTGTTGATCGGTATCATACTGGGGCTCCGTGGTTTCTTCGAGGGGCGGCGTCTCGCCCAGATTCTGTGCTTGCCAGTAATGCTGATCGCAATTCAAATACACTATGCGGCCTGGCCGCTGATGGCGATTTACGTCTGGATGGTATGGTCAGGGTGGCACAAGACTAAACCAGTAATACTAACCCTGAGCATCCTGCTCGGCTTACTAACAATTCTGCCGTTTAGCGTGGGTATTTATCAGGCCCTCACTGATGCTGTTGCGCCTGTGGCGGTCCGGCCCCTGCGCCGAGAATTAACCCTGCGCGAGTTGATCAAGCCCTCAGGTCAAATGCTTTGGCTCGCCACCGGCCTTGGTACGGAGCAGTATGTTGCCCGCCAGAATTCAGACGATCTTGTCCGATCAGTAGGTTGGCTCCGCTTTCTCTGGTTGCTGCAAGGAGCAACTGTGGCACTTGGGTTGGGGATCCTATGGCGTCAGCATGCTCGTCTTTTTGCAGTGCTTTTCTCTATTTGGGTTCTGTTACCTCTCCTGATCTTTACGATCCCTATCCTCGGTGTGGCCCCACACTACTTCATACCTGTAATTCCAGCTCTTTGTCTTCTATTTGGTATAGGTTTCGCCTGGTTGGTCGAGACGCTCAAGCGCTGGCGTCCGGCATTGTCTCTAGCTGTGTGGGCTGTGTATGCCCTGATCGTCATTACGCAAGTGCGTTTTACTATTTTCACCTATGACTACATCAATACTCAGAGGTGCTATTTAATTAAAACAGCCCCTTGCAGGCCGCGGTACCATGATCATGAGGAGCCGTAGAGCGAAGGAGGCTGATATGAAGACGCGCTATCAGCCTGAGGAAGCCTTGGAAGT
>JACAEO010000003.1 GCA_013388805.1 Chloroflexota bacterium | reverse complement strand
CTGCTGCGCGACGCAGGGGCGCCCGGGGCGCAGCGCGCGGCGGCGATCGCCGGGGTGCAGCGCGCGGCGGGCAACGCGGTGGTGGAGCGGGCGCTGGTGCGTTGCTCCTGTGAAAAGTGGGAGCAAATTAGCCGTGAGATTTCGACCCCGGTGGGCGACCAGGCCAGAATTCGGAAGGACGGCAGCGCCATCCTGACCGTCGCCAATGTGTCTGTGATCGTCAAGCCCGATGCGACCAGCCGAAACCGCAAAATGAGGAAGGGTGCGAAGACAACTTTCCGGCTCTTCTGGAAGCGACACCGCGCCAGGTTTCGTGCTGGTGCCCTGTTCGCCTTCACTCCGCCGGCAATCACGGTGACGATCCAGACTACCTACGGCCCCGGAGTCGACCCGGCGAGTCAGTCGGCCTATGGCAAGGGGACAACTGATGAGGACAAGCAGAGCGGCCACACAACCCTCAGCTACCACGAAGGCAGCCA
Organism: Chloroflexota bacterium; assembly: GCA_013388805.1. Classification (GTDB taxonomy): domain Bacteria; phylum Chloroflexota; class Chloroflexia; order Chloroflexales; family Chloroflexaceae; genus JACAEO01. Next base: position 14,090 of record JACAEO010000003.1, on the reverse strand, counting down.
TGGCCTCGACTACATCCAGTACCTCCAGGATAACCCTCCAAGGATGGAAGTTGAGCTTGGGATGGCCCGCAAGGACTTCAACAAGGCCGTCGAGGCGTTCTATACGCTGATGAAGAGCTATGCCGCGAGCATGCGCAAGTTTAGTGAGCGGCGGACGGATTGCGTCGGTACAACGATCGACCAGGCCGGCTATACGAAGGAGCCAGTCTGTCAGTAACCGCCCGGTCAACTTCACTGGAGGTATGAGGATGTCGTCGCAACATTCCTACGACGCCGAGCACACCGCCACCCTCCGCCGCCGCCTCGCCGCCGACGCGGCCCAGCGCGAGGCTGCCGTCGACGCCCCGCAGCCCCACCCCCTCGTCACCCTGGGCGGCCAGGTCGGCAACGCCCAGGTCGAGCGTTTGCTCGCCCAGCGCCAGGACATGCCCGAGGAGGAGGAGGAAGTGCAGGCTCAGCACAACCTCCAGCGCGAGGGCGAGGAGGATGAAGAAGTACAGGCCCGGCACGACCTCCAGCGTGAGGGCGACGTCGCGCCCGAGGTGGGCCTGGAGGGTGGGCCGATCAGCGCGGGCCTGAGCGGGCGCATCGAGTCGCGCCGCAGCGGCGGCGCGCCCCTCGACGAGGGTAGCCGCACAACGATGGAGGGCGCCTTCGGCGCCAGCTTCGAGGATGTGCGCGTCCACACCGACGGCGAGGCCGACGCGCTCAACCGCAGCATCAGCGCGAAGGCCTTCACTACCGGCAGCGATATCTTCTTCCGCCAGGACGCCAGCCCGAGCGACCACGGCCTGCTCGCCCACGAGCTGACCCACGTCGTGCAGCAGCGCGGCGCTCCCGGCGGCGGCGGGACGCTGCGGGTCGGCCCCGCCGGCGACAGCAGCGAGCAGGCCGCCGACAGCGTTTCGTCTGCCGTGACCTCGGGTGCGGCCGTGCAGGCCCGGCAGGAGGAGGATGCGGCGGCCGCAGCCCGCGTCGCCCGCCAGGACGGCGAGCTCGAGGAGGAGGAGGGCTGAGGGCTGAGGGCTGAGGGCTGAGGGCTGAGGGCTGAGGGCTGAGGGCTGAGGGCCGCAATTCGCGACCAGGCGAAGTGTGAACCGCCGTTTCAGGATGAGCCGGGGTGGGACGATGACTCTCGATGCACAGGGCCGCGATGAGCTGAATGATCTCGATGAGGCCCTCCGTCAGATCCTTATTCAAGTGGGTGATCTGCGTCCATCGGAGGTTGACATCGATTTCAGTATCCCCGACCGCGACTGGTCCGGTGGAATCACCCGGCCCACGATCAACTGCTACCTCTTCAATATCCACGAGCGCAAGCTGCTGCGCGAGGATGGCTGGCAGCTTGAGGGTCGCGGGGGTGTCGGCGCAGTGCGTCGGCCTCCACCGCTCTACATTGAGCTGACCTACCTGATCACGGCGTGGACCCAGCGGGGCAATGTCGCCGACGAGCACCGCCTGCTCTGGCGCGTGCTGCGCACTCTGGCCCGTTTCCCGATGCTCCACGAGCCTGTCCGCCCTGCGCCACCGGGCGCGCCGCCACGAGTTGCCCTGCCCGAGGATGCTAGCCGCGACGCGCTGCGCGCCAGGCTGCGCGCCTGCCTGCCCGCGTCGCTGCACGACCATCCGCTGCCGATCTACGCCGCGGTGGCCCAGCCCGAGGGCGTGCTGAAGAGCCCCGGCGAGTTCTGGAGCACCTTTGAGAACCCGATCAAGCCCTCGCTGACCTATGCCGTCACCATCGGCCTCGATCGCGAAGCCCTGCCCGCCGGCCCGCCGGTGCTCGCAACCGGCCTGAGCCTCCAGACCCCCGAGACGACTGTCGAGGCCGGATTCCAGATCAGCCGGATCGTCACCCTGCCGCCCGATGTGTCTCCTGCCGGGCTTGAGGTTACCCTGCCGGAGACGGGGTACCGTACCACAGCCGATGAGCACGGCTGGTTCCGCTTTTCCGACGATCTGCCGCCGGGCCGGTATCAGATCCAGGTTAAGGCCGGCAACCGCACCCTTGTCCGGAGCATCATCGTCCGCGACCCGCGGGCGCCGAAGTTCTCTACCGGATACAGCGCTGTGGTGCGCGACCAGCGCGGCGCGCCCCTCGCCGGGATCACGGTGACGGTGACCGGCACGCCCCTGCGCGCCGTTACCGACGCCGATGGACACTTCAGCCTCGATCTGCCGCCAGGCCGCCATGCGTTGATGATCCAGCATGAGGGCTGGATCGAGCGGCGCGAGGTGTTTGTGCGCGAGAGCGGCTATGGTTTCGCACTGAATTATGGTGGCCTGGCTCCTGGCGATAGCTAAGGCCGGTCGGGGCAGAGCACCGTGTCAGGCATGGTTCAGCTATGCCTCGCCCCGCGCCGGGGAATACAAGTGGTGACCTCCGGTCCAGTACAGAAGGAGACGAAGCATGCCCGTCGAGTACAAGGTTCCAGGCGTCTACATCGAGGAGTTGCCCCCAGGCAGCCGGCCCATCCAGGGCGTCGGCACGGCTATGCCGGCTTTCATCGGCTTTACCGAGAGCCGCCCGCGTGGCAATACGGGGCAACCCGTGTTTGTTGCCAGTTGGACCCAATACACCGAGGAATTCGGTGGTTTTGCAGAGGATTTCTACCTGCCCTACGCAGTCTACGGCTACTTCCTCAACGGCGGCCAGTCGTGCTACGTGCAGAGCCTGGCCACGGCAGGCGACGCCGATCGGGTCAGGGCCTCGTTGACCTCGCTCGCCCAACTGCCCTCCCAGGCCGGTCTCAAGACCCTGGAGCTGCGGAGCAAGCCTGGAGTGACCAGGGGGTTGAGCGTGGTTATCGAGGACGCCGGGCCGGAGGCTGTGCCATCTCCCACCGGCGACGAAGCCAGGCCTGCGGGCGAGGCGCCCGCGCTGGAATCAGCGCCCCCTCCAGGCCCCGCAGCCGGCGGAGGAGGCGTTCCTGCAGCGCCTGAACGCTTCAAACTGTCGATCTACGAGGGTGACAACCGCACGCCTACCGAGAGTTACTCCGATCTGGTTGTCGGCAAAGGCGGCCGGGGTGCGCGCAACGTGGTTGACGCGCTCCAAAGCTCGCGCCTGGTGAGCGCCGTTGAACTGAGTGCCGAGGGCACCGCCCTCGAACGCCGGCCGCGGAACGGACAGTATGAACTCGATGAGCAGTTCTATGGCGCGCAGCTTGCCACGGTTGATACCTTCAAGGGCAATGTGAGCGAGCGCACCGGCCTGGGGGCCCTCGAAGCGATCCCCGAGATTACCCTGCTGGTCTGCCCCGACCTGATGAGCGCCTACATGCGTAGCGAGCAGCGCGACGATGACCTGCTCATCCTTGCGGGGATGCAGAACGAGCTGCTGAACCATTGCGCAAAGATGAAGGATCGCTTTGCCATTCTCGATGCGCCTCCGGGGATGCAGGTGAAGGAGATCCAGGACTATCGCAACAAGACCCTCAACCCCGCAGAGGACGCGGGAAAGTACGGTGCCCTCTACTATCCCTGGATCTGCATCGCCAACCCCAACGCGCGCAACGGCGGCAATCGCCTGCTGATGGTGCCGCCCAGCGGCCATATCGCCGGCATCTATGCCCGCGTTGATGAGACCCGCGGGGTGCATAAGGCCCCGGCGAATGAGGGCGTGCGTGGCGCTCTGCAATTAGAACGCCGGCTGATTGACAGCGAGCAGGCCGAGCTCAATCCGATCGGCATCAACTGCATCCGCTGGTTCCCGGGGCGTGGCATCCTGGTCTGGGGCGCCCGCACCCTGGCCCCTGCCTCCTCCGAGTGGCGCTACATCAATGTACGCCGGCTCTTCAATTTTATCGAAGAGTCGATCTATGAAGGCACGCAGTGGGTCGTCTTTGAGCCGAACAATGTCGATCTGTGGGAGCGAGTGAAGCGGACGATAACGATCTTCCTGACACGGGTCTGGCAGAGCGGCGCCCTCCTTGGCGCCACGCCCCAGGAAGCCTTCTACGTCAAGTGTGACGCCGAGCTCAACCCGCCGGCGGTGCGTGACGCCGGCCAGTTGATCGTCGAAGTGGGCCTGGCGCCGGTCAAGCCGGCCGAGTTCGTCATCTTCCGCTTCAAGCAGATGAGTGACGGCGGCAGTGTCAGTGAATGAGTGAGGAGCAGCTATGACAACCGGCAGTCGCAATGATCCTCTGGTCGGGTACCACTTCTATCTGGAGCTTGACGGGATCACCGAGGCGATGTTTCGCGAGTGCAGCGGTCTCGACTCCGAGTCGAACATCATCGAGTACAAGGAGGCGGGCAAGAACGGCACGGTGGTGATCAAGAAGGTGCCCGGGGAGCGCAAGTGGTCCAATATCGTGATGAAGCGCGGCATCACCAACGATATGCGGCTGTGGGAGTGGCGCGTCCACATCGAGGATGGGGAGGTGGAGAAGGCGCGCAAGAATGGCTCAATCGTGCTCTACGACCAGGCCAACAACGAGGTGGCGCGCTGGAACTTCGCGGCGGGCTGGCCCTCGAAGATGACCGGACCACAACTGAACGCCAACAACAATGACATCGCCATCGAGGAGATTACCATCTGCCACGAGGGCCTGAAACGGGTGAAGTAGGAGCCGGCGCGCAGGGCGCGCCCCGGGTCCTGCGCGACACAGGAGGGCTATGGCGCTCCAGACAGAGTTTGAGTTCAGCCTGCCCCGCGGCTACGTGGATCGCGAGGGGGGCGTTCACCGCCACGGCGTTATGCGCCTGGCTACGGCTCTTGACGAGATTGCGCCGATGCGCGATCCGCGCGTGCGCGCCAACCAGGCCTACCTGGTGATCATTCTGCTCTCGCGGGTGATCACTCGTCTCGGCGAGTTGAGCGATGTGAACCCCGGGGTGATCGAAAACCTCTTCTCGGCAGACCTGGCCTACCTGCAGGACTTCTACCGGCGCATTAATGAAACCGGGACGAGCCTGATGGAGGTTACCTGCCCTGGCTGCGGGCACCGCTTCGAGGTTGATGTGAGCTACCTGGGGGGGGCATAGGCTACCCGATCGACCGGCTCTATGAGGAGGTAGCCTATATCGCCTATCACTTTCACTGGCCTCTGGAGGGCATTCTGGCGCTGGAGCACCGGGAACGGCAACACTGGGCCGGGCAGATTGCCGCGATCAACCGGCGCTTGAATGAGGCGGCCGGCGATCATGGCTGAGGGTGCTGGCGCTGGGGAGCGTGGCATGGCGATGCTTCCCGGCGCGCCTTCGCCGCCGTCTCCGCTCGCTGGAGGTTGCAGGATCAGGGCAACCGGCTTGCCCCAGGCACACAGCAGAGAAACGCACTATGAGCGTGACGCGCCATCTCTATGTCACCTACCGCTTCGGAGTGGAAATTGACCAGATTGCCGAAGCCGCGTTCAGTGAGTGTTCAGGGCTGAACATCGAGTTTGAGGTGTTCGAGTGGGAAGAGGGCGGCCAGAATGCTTTCCGCCATCGCTTGCCCGGGCGTGCGCGCCTGAGCAACATTGTGCTCAAGCGTGGCATCGCCAGCATGGATCTCTGGACGTGGTTTGCCGAGAGCCTGCCTGTCGAAGGCCAGGCAGTGAAGCCGAAGCGCCGTTCGCTAGGCATCGTGCTGTATGGCTACGCGGGCGCGCCCGAGGTGCGCTGGAGCGTGAAGGAAGCCCTGCCGGTCAAGTGGGTCGGTCCGACCCTCAAAACGGGCGCCAGTGAGATTGCCGTGGAAACGTTCGAGATCGCCCACCACGGCCTGACTCGCGTGAAATGATGCACTCACCGCCTGACAATCTGCACCTGCCGCGCGCAGCAACTCTGGCAACGGAGGTTATGCGCGTTGCGCTGCAACCGGCTGCATGGGCCGCGCGCCTGGCTGCCGGCGCTATGCAGCCGCCGAGTGTCGCTTTTGGGCCACGCCTGCTGGCGCGTGTGGCCTGGGCCGGGGCGAGTGAGCGTTTTGCCGCCGGGGTTGCCGGGCGTCACGTCGGGGGTGAGCGCGAGCCAGCGGCGATCGAATTGCTGTTCGCGGGGACTTCAGGTTCCCCGCCGGCCCGGGGGCCGTCGTGGCCGGCATCTCCGGGCGCCGGGCCGGGCCTCCCACGCCCTGTTCAGGGCACGCGCTTCGCTCTGCCGCGCGACGTCCCGCTCCAACGTCTGCCCGCCGCGCCGGCCACCGAGGGCGATCCGCTGCTCGGCGATCTGGCCGCTCAGGGTTGGGGCGTGCGCCTGTCACCCGCATCGTTCCCTCTTCCTGAACCGGCCGTCCCGTTCGATGCGGCGGCCACGGCCGGTCCGGGCGCTTCCCCGGCTCCGTTCGATGCGGCGGCCACGGCCGGTCCGGGCGCTTCCTCGGCTCCGTTCGATGCGGCGGCCACGGCCGGTCCGGGCGGTGCTCCAGGCGCCTATGACGCGGCGGCCACGGCCAGACATCCCACCTTGCCTGAGGCGACAGATCTGCCCTCGGGTCGCCTCGATGATGCCGGCGGTGCGGCCCGCCTCCAACGAACCCCGGAGGTGGCGAACGTCCCCCTCGGCGCACCGCCGGCCGCGAACACGGCCCTGCCGCTGGCGGTACTACGCCCGCTGCTGCTCCGTCGGGCAGAGCAACCCGATGCCCTGGCGCGCATGGGCTGGTCGGCAACGGGGGGCGGTGCGCCCGCCACGCTTGCCTGGCCCACCCTGGCGCTGCGCCGCGCCGCGCTGCCCGCCGCGGGCGAAATGCAGCGCGCTCCCTTCGCCACACGGGCAGGGATGCCCGCCGGATCGGGATCGTCCTCCGGTGAGGTCACGGCCCCAGGCCCAACCGTGGCCGGAGCGGACCTACCGCCGCTTGCCCGAGATGCCGCACCCTCCGGCGCCGCCGGCGATCCGCCGTTCTCCGCCGGGGCTGCTGCAGCGCCCGCATCACCTGACCCTGGCGCGGAAGCGGTCCCGCCTGCCGGAGCACCGCGTCCGGAAGCGGCGGGCGATCGCTGGCCGCTGCCCGCGCCGTTCGGTGTGGCGCAGCGCGCGCCGGAAGTGCTGCGTCCGGCGCCCTTCATGCTGGCGCGCGAACTGGCTCTGCGCCCGACGCGCATGTTTCCGGTCGCGCGCCGGGCGGGCGCCGCAGCCCCGCCGCCGGGTGATGCCGGGCGGATGAGGGAGGTGGCGGGCGCCGGGGTTACGCGGCCCGAGGAAGGGTTGCCACTCTGGCCCCTGGCACCTGCTCCTGGTGCGATGGCCGGTCTGGCCAGTGCCGGGTTCGAGCCAGAAGAACCGTCGTCTGGAGCGGAGCGCCTGCCCGGGGATGCCGGCGCAACAAGCCCCTCGCCGGCGGCGCGCTTTGCCACCCTGGTGCTGCAACGGGTGACCCTGCCCGCACCCCCGCCAGTGACCAGCGGCGCAGTGACCCCTCCGCAGAACGTTGCCGCTGATGCTGGACCGGTAATGCGCAGCCCTGTCGTTGCGCCCCTGGAAGCGACCGCGCCCGCGGAGTCGCTCGCAGAGGCCTGGGAACTGGCCTGGCCTGCCGCTCCCACCCGGGACGGGCTGGACGTTCGGCGGGTTGTGGCCTCCCCAACCCGGCCGCCACCACCGCCGCCGGTCTGGTCCTTCCCGGACCTGGACCTGGCCGCCCCGGTGCAGCGGAGCCCGGCGCTACCCGAGGTCGCTCCGCCGGCACAGAGTGGGGCCAGTGACGCCCTGGCCGCTATGCCCGCCGCCGATAGCGTCCAGACGGCCCAGCCATCAGTGGAAGAACTCGCCCAGAAAGTTTACGACCATCTGCGTCGGCGGCTGCTCATCGAGCACGAACGCCGCGGCCGTCCACTGTAGCCCGCCGTAAGGCCAGGAGGAGCCATGCTCGAAAAAGCTGTGATTATAAACATTGATACTGGCGCCGAAGTCAGGTGCATGTTCAATCCGAAGGAGTACACCTTCACCAAGCAGAACAAGTGGACTGAGAAGACCGCCAAGGGCGCGGCGGTGCCGCATCTGGAATACGAGGGCGGCGCGCCGGCAAGCCTGAAGCTCCAACTACTCTTCGACACGCTCGAAGCCCACGGCAAGGACCAGGCCGGCGGCGATGTGCGCAACAGCACTAAAGACCTCTGGGATATGATGAAGGTGTCCGAGGCGCAGCAGAACGATAAAACCGGCAAGGGCGCCCCTCCGCATGTCCGCTTCAAATGGGGCACGGTCTGGGCCTTCGAGGCCGTGATCGAAAGCCTCTCGCAGCGCTTCATCCTCTTCGCGCCCGACGGCACGCCCCTGCGCGCGCTGGTGGATATCAGCCTGAAGCAGATCCGCGATGAGGGACAGTACCCCAGGCAGAACCCTTCTTCGGGGAGCGTAGCAGGCGAACGGATCTACCTCGTGCGCGCCGGTGACACCCTGGCCGGGATTGCCGCAGCGCTCTATGGCGATCCTACCGTCTGGCGCCACCTGGCCGATCACAACGGCCTGAGCGACCCGCGCCGGCTCAGGCCGGGCCAGGTCTTGATGGTGCGGCCCCTGCCAACCTTCGCGAACTCAGGGAACGATCTATGACTACCCGGCAGCCCAATATCAGCCAGTTCTTCATCCAGATCGAGGGGCGCGATCTCGCGCCCGAGGTCATGGCCCAGCTCGACGATGCAGTGGTCGAGGATGATCTGGAGCAGCCGGCCATGTTTATGTTGCGCTTCAACGACCCGCAGTTGAAGCTGATTGACGGCGATCTGTTCAAGCTGGGGGCCGAGGTGCATCTGGGCGCTGCCGATGTCTCGGGCAAGGGCAAGCCGGTCATGATCGGGGAAATCGTGGCCCTCGAGCCGTGTCTGGAGCAGGGCAACAGCGTGCTGGTGGTGCGCGGGTACGACCGTTTGCACCGGCTGCTGCGGGGCAGCCGCATACGCACCTTCTTGAACCGTACCGACGATGACATCGTACGCCAGATCGCCCGCGAGGCCGGCTTGCAGGTCGAGATCGATTCAGTGGGCGCTGAATACCCCTACGTCATTCAGCACAACCTCACCGACCTGGCTTTCCTGCGCGAGCGCGCCGCGCGCATCGGCTACCAGGTGCGGGTGGACGGGCGCACGCTACACTTTCGCCGCGCCACGGCCCGGCCACCTCAGGCCCCGGCCCTCGCATGGGGCGACCGCCTGACCAGCTTTCGGGTCCGGCTCGCGGCAGCCGCACAGCCCGGCGAGGTCCAGGTGCGTGGCTGGGACCCGTCGGCCAGGCGCCCCATTCTCGGCGTCGCGCGCGCTCCGTCGGCGCCGCCGCAGGTGAATGAGGACCAGACTGCCGGTCAGGTGGCCGAGCGAACCTTTGGCAACCCGGCCACGCTCGTAGTGAGCGAGCATCCCGTAGCCAGTCAGGGCGAGGCCGAGCGTCTGGCTCAGGCCATCCTCGACCAGGTGGGCGGCGACTACCTTACGGCCGAAGGCGAATGCCGGGGTGAACCGGCCCTGCGCGCCGGTGTCACCATCACCATCGGCAACCTCGGCAGGCGCCTGAGCGGGACCTACTTCGTCACCAGCACGCGGCACACCTATACGCCGCGTGACGGCTACACCACAACCTTTTTCGTCAGCGGGCAGCGGCCAACGGGTTTGCTTGCGGCCATCACCCCGCCGCCTGCCATCGCCCGCTTTGCCGGCGTTGCCGTCGGTCTGGTGACCAACGTGAGTGACCCGGAAGAACTGGGCCGCGTCAGGCTCAGCTTCCCCTGGCTCGACGAGAGCCACGAGAGCGACTGGGCGCGCCTGGCGCTGCCCTGGGCCGGCGCCGGCCGGGGCATCTTTGCTGCCCTTGATGTAGGCGATGAAGTGCTGGTCGCCTTCGAACATGGTGACATGGCGCGCCCCTACGTGGTCGGGTGCCTATGGAACGGGCGCGACAAACCGCCCCGGGCAGCCGTAGCCGAGGGGCGCAAGTTGATCTTGCTGCACACGGCCGGCGAACGGGTCATCACCCTCGACGATGGGGGGCGAAAACTCATCCTGACCACTCCTGAGCATAGCATCACCCTCGACGATGCCGCACGCACTGTCGAGGTGATGAGCGGCAGCCAGCGGGTCGTCCTCGATGGCGCTGGGCGCAGCGTGCGCATCGAGTCTGACAATACGCTGGAACTGAGCGGCGCCGGTGGCGCCCTGCGCATCGGGCCGTCAGGGGTAGAACTGAGTTCCAAAGCTACGCTCGACGTGCGGGCCAACGCCGTGCTGAGCATCAACGGCTCACTGGTCAAAATCAACTCGTGAGGTGTCGGAATGCCTCCTGCAGCCTGTATCGGCGACACGCACGTCTGCCCATTGTATAGCGGTTCGGTACCGCACGTCGGTGGGGCGATTGCGCCAGCGAGTGCCCGCAGCGTGCTGATCGGTGGTCGCCCTGCAGCGATTCTGGGTGATCTGGCTATCTGCGCGACCGGGCCGCCGGCCCAACTCGCGGCCGGCAGCGCCACGGTGCTAATCAATGGCCAGCCCGCGGCCCGGGTCGGCGACGCCACGAGCCATGGCGGGGTGATCAGCCCGCCGGGGTGCCCTCAGGTGCAGATCGGAGGCTAGGCGTATGCGTGATCAACGTAGCTTGATAGGCGCGGGCTGGCGCTTTCCCCTGGCCTTCGAGGCCGGACGAGTTGCGCTGGTGAGTGGCGAGGAAGAGATTATCCAGGCGATCTGGCTTATCCTCAGCACGCCCGTCGGCAGCCGCGTGATGCGTCCGGCCTTTGGCTGTCGTATTCACGAACTGCTCTTTGCGCCGATCAATGCAGCCACCCTTAGCGCCGCCGAGCATTACATCCGCGATGCGCTGGGCTATTGGGAGCCACGGATCACCGTCCTCGACGTTCGCGTCGAGCCGCACCCGGCAGCCGAAAACGCCTTTGCCGTCAGTCTGAGTTTTGAAGTCAAAACCACCCTCGACCGGCGCACGCTCGTCTTTCCCTTCTACACCATTCCCGAAGAAGAAGGCTGATCTGGAGTTCCTATGCCTCTGCCGAAGCCCAATCTTGACAATCGCACCTTCCAGGACATTGTTGATGAGGCCAAACAGCGTATCTGTCAACTCTCTCCGGAGTGGACCGATCATAACGTCAGCGACCCGGGCGTGACGTTGATCGAACTGTTCGCCTGGATGACCGAGATGCTGATCTACCGGCTGAACCAGGTACCCGAGCGCAACTTGATCAGCTTCCTCGACCTGCTCGGCATCGAGCTCCAGCCGCCCGAGGCTGCCCGGGCAGAAGTGACCTTCACGTTGACCAAACCACTGTTGCCGCCTGGACCACAACGTCCACGGGACGCCCCCCTGCTCATCCCCGCTGGCACCGAGATCACCACTCGCCAGCGCCGGGCCGCCGCAGTCGATCCCCAGGACGGGAACGGCCTGCTCGCTCCCGCGCGCGCCGCCGAGCCGGTGGTTTTCAGTACTGATACCGATCTCGAGCTCCGCGCGCCGGAGTCCGACAGGCCGCGCATCCTGCTCTTCGACGACGAGGAGAAACAGCGTGCCTCCGTAAACCACGATGAGCGCTTCGCGGTCTTCTCCGCGAAGCCACAAGCGGGAGAAAGCCTGCAGATTGGCACGCCCACCGATCTGAGCGGCCATACGCTGGAGCTGAACGTAACCTGCGAAACGATTGACGGTATCGGCATTGATCCCGACGATCCGCCCCTGGAGTGGGAGGGGTACTGCGGCCGCAATCAGTGGCGGAAAGCAATTTGCGAGAAGGACGGGACGCGAGGCTTCAATCAAACCGGCGCCATTGTGTTGCGCCTACCCTCAGGGATGCGCCCGCGGCGCTCCGGTGATGCAACCACAACCGATCGCTACTGGGTACGTTGCCGGCTGCGGCAGAATGAGAGCAATCAGTACCAGAAGCCCCCCCAGGTGCAACAGATCCGGCTGGTGGGCGTGTGGGGCGGCACGGTCAGCGCCACCCAGGCAGTGGTGATCAGGAATGAATTGCTGGGTGTCAGCGATGGCGCCCCCGGGCAGCGCTTCCAGCTTGCCGGGCATCCAGTGCTGCCCCTGGACCCCGCAGAACGCCTGCAAGTCGAGAACGACGACGGCTCCTGGACGGATTGGCGGCAGGCTACAGCGGGCCACTTCGGCGACTCTGAGGGCCAGCCGCACTTTCTGCTCCACCGCATTAGCGGCGAGATCTGCTTTGGGCCGCAGATTCGCGAGCCTGATGGGCAGAGCCGCCAGTACGGCGACATTCCGCCGCGTGGACGACGGATCCGTATGACACGCTACCGCGTTGGCGGCGGCGCCAGCGGAAATGTGCCGGCAGGCAGCCTGACCGAACTGGTCCGCAGTCTTGCCTATGTGGACAGCGTGACCAACCACGAGGCGGCCACAGGCGGATGCGATGCCGAGGATCTCGAGCGAGCCAGGCTGCGGGCGCGCCAATTGGTGCGCACCGGTCAACGCGCGGTGACGACCGGCGACTACGAGTACCTGGCGGCCCAGTTCCTGCGTGAATACCGGCCCCCGGGGGTGGCGCGGGTCCGTTGCCTGCCGCCCGACCCGGCCGAGCAGGGTCCCAACCCCCCGATCCGTCTCCTGCTGGTGCTCCCGGTCAATAAACCTGACCCGAAACGCGAAGAGATGGAGGTCCCGGAAGATGTGCGTGTGAAGGTCGAGGAGTACCTGAAGACCTGCAGCATGCTCACCACGTCGGTGCGTGTCAGGGCGCCGCGCTATGTGCAGGTGAGAGTTTTTGCGCGTATGAAAGCCGTTACCCCGGAAGAAAACAATGCGGTCAGGCGCGAGGCTGAGATCCGCCTGTACCGTTTCTTGCACCCCATCCACGGTGGCCCGCGAGGCAACGGCTGGCCCTTCGGGCGCGCCCTCTTCCTCACTGACGTGATCGCCCTGTTACAAACCATTCCCGGCCTCGACTACATCGAGTGGCTCACCCTCCAGCGCGAGGGAGACGACCCGGGGGCGGGACCTGTCATGCTGGAGGAGGATCACTTGATCCTGTCGCAGCGCCACCGGGTTGAGCTGATCTGAATCTGATCATGAAGGTGAGGCCGTGCAACTCGAACTGCGCGAACACGTCAGAGGACCAGATCAGGAATACGGCGTCCTGACCTATACAGATCAGGAGGGTCGCCTGCAGCGCTACCCACTGACCCGCAGCAAGATCATCATTGGCCGCTGGTCAGAAGCTGATCTGCGCCTGGAGGCGCCTGAAGTGGCGGAGCGGCACGCGCAGATCGCTTGCACGAACCAGGGATGCTACCTGTACGACCTGGGTGGCAAGAATCCAACCCAACTCCGACGATCCACGCGCCACGCCGATACGAATGGTGCTCCAACTCAGGAGGTGATGAACGAGCGCTCGGGGTCCTTGCTCCACGACAACGATGAGATCCTGATCGGGCGCTTCATCTTGCGCTACCGGCGCAGGATCAGTGGGGGGAGCGTGCTGCCCCCGGAGGTCGAAGCCGCCCGCTGGCGCTCGGGGACGCCCCAGCGGGCCATGCGTGAAGCGAACCTCCACTGGAACTTTCTGATTCAGCGCCGCAACCTGGAAGAACGTCCTTTCTGGGGGTATCCCGCCGGGTTGCGGCATCCACCAGGCGAGTATCTGCGCTATCTGCCCCCGCTCTTCCAGGAAGACGACGTCGTCAATACCTTTCTCCTGGCCTTCGAAGCCATTCTGGCGCCGCTTGAACGCACCATTGATTGGATCGACGCCTACCTGCACCCGACGCTGGCCCCCCGGAGTCTGTTGCCCTGGCTTGCCAGCTGGGTTGATGTCGAGTTGCCTGCCGACTGGCCGGAAGCGCGGCAACGCCGGGTGATCGCCGGCGTGGCCCGCTGCTATGCCCTGCGGGGCACGCGCCGGGGCCTCGAAGATCTCCTGCGGCTCTTCACCGACGGCGCCTCCATTGAGGTTGACGATCAGGCAGCCGATCTTCCGCCGCGCACCTTCCGTATCACGGTTCCGGCACACCTCAAGGACGAGGAGTCATTCTTACGACGGTTGATTGAGCGCGAGAAGCCTGCCCATTGCCGCTACGAACTCCACTTCCGCGCGGATTGAAACTGCTTCGTGGGAGGAGCATATGCCCGGTTTGCTCGGCACCCTGATTATCACCTCTGCAGAAGACCCTAAACGCGTTCTTACGATCGAGAATCTTGATCGCGAT
>JACAEO010000313.1 GCA_013388805.1 Chloroflexota bacterium | reverse complement strand
CCGCCGCCCCCACCGGAGGGCCGGCTGCCGCCGCCACCACCAGCAGGGCGCCCGCCGCCCCCACCGGAGGGCCGGCTGCCGCCGCCACCACGGGAACTCATCTGTACAACGGTTTGCTGACGAGGATCTTTTTTCGGTAGCATTTCCATGTTCCTTTCCGGCCCGGCGACATCCGCGCAGCCGTCTGGCTGCATGTCCCTGCGGGCGCAGGCATTTCCGTGATCGTACGTTCTTACATCGCTGGCTCCGCTGGCTTCAGTGCGCGGCCAAAGGCCAGAAGTTGCTCCCGGTCCACCGGGTCGAGCTGATCGAGGTGGAGCGCACGTTCGAGCGACCGCCGCTTCAGCGCCAGTTCCCAGCAGGTCGGATCGTGGCAGAGGTAGGCGCCTCGTCCGTGGCGCTTGCCCGTGGGGTCAACCACCACATGGCCGTCCGCATCACGCACCAGGCGGATCAGCCCCCGCTTGGCATCGGTGCGGCGGCAGGCGATGCACGTCCGCTGGGGGACGGGCTTTGGCCGCGGGCCACTGTGTTGCTTGTTGCTCCGTGCTGCCATCGTGGCGTGTGACTACTCCTCGTCACCCTCGGCATTGCCTTCCACCAGAATGTACGACGCGATCAGTTTGTCGTGGAAGTAGATGTACAATTTCTGCGACGTGGCGCGGAGTTGCACCGTCTCGCCGATCAGGTCGTTGCCCAGCGGGCCGTAGTGGGCGTTCTGGTACACGATCGTGCCATCGGGGCGCACCTTACGGCTCTCGACTTTGGCCGAGGCCAGTTCCACCTCGGTCTGCATCTGTTCGGCCTCGGCATAGCCGCGGGCCTCGGCGGCGGCGCGCTCCTCCTCCAGCAGCGCAGTGGCGCTCTTGATATCGATCCGCCAGCCGGTCAGCTTGGCAGCGAGGCGCACATTCTGGCCCTCCTTGCCGATCGCCAGTGAGAGTTGCTTGTCGGGCACGATCACCAGCGCGGTGTGCTCGTCCTCATTCAGGTGCACCTCAACCACCTGGGCCGGCGAGAGGGCATTGGCAATGAACTCCTTCGGGTCGGACGACCACTGGACCACGTCGATCTTCTCGCCGTTGAGCTCGTTCACAATGTTCTGGATGCGAATACCGCGCATACCGACGCACGAGCCGACCGGGTCGATCCCCTCCTGGCGGGCGGCAACCGCCACCTTGGTGCGCAGGCCCGGCTCGCGAGCGATCGACTTGATCTCGACCGTACCGTTGTAGATCTCGGGCACCTCCATCTCGAAGAGGCGCAGGATCAGGTTCTTGTGCGTGCGCGAGGCGATCAACCGTGGCCCGCGGTCTTCCTTGCGGATCTCCATCAGGTAGACCTTGAGCCGCTGGCCGTGATAGTAGCGGTCGTTGTCGACCTGCTCCTTCGGCGGCAGAATGGCCTCGGCTTTGCCCATCTCGAGGATGACGTTGCCCTTGGCCATGCGCTGCACCGTCGCGGTGATCAGCTCGCCCTCGCGGTCCATGTACTCGCCGTAGATATGCTCGCGCTCAACCTCTTTGATCCCCTGGAGCACCACCTGCTTGGCGGTCTGGGCGGCGATGCGCCCGAAGTCATTCGGGGTACTCTCCACCATCACCGTCTCGCCGAGTTGCACGTCGGGCTTGTACTTCTGCGCCTCGGTGAGCTCGATCTCGAAGCGGTCGTCGAACACCTCGTCAACGACCTGCTTCTCGGCGTAGACGCGCGCCTGCCCGCTCACCGGGTCGAGCCGCACCGTCACCTCCATCGGCGGCGGATTGTTGCCCAGGGTGCGCTTGTAGGCCGTAATGAGGGCCTTCTCCATCACGTCGATGATCGACTCTTTGGGGATCCCGCGCTCCGCGGCGATCTGTGAGATAGCAGTGTAAAAATCGCTCTTCATAGCGTACTCGCCTAGAACTAAGAAAAGTGGGGGCTACCCACTTTTCACAACGTCCGGCATAGACCGTGTTTCCGGCGTCAGGGCGACGTCGGGGCCGGGTGCGAGCCGGCCGCGTCGCGATCACCAGGAAGCGTGCTCACCGACGGTTCATCGCAGGTGTCCCTGTACGGCCGCAATAACTGGTGGCCGATCCGCAAGAACCAGAGCTCAGGTGATAGACGGGCGCGCACAAGCGCCAGCTATCAGCCTGCGTACCGCTATCAGTATAACATCTTCGATTCTTGATTGCAAATCATTCGATCTTGGGATCTCGGGATCTCGGGATGCGGGGGCATTTGTGAAAAGAATCATCCGAAACTGGTATAGACGTGGTGCACGCTTTTGGGTATACTAGAAGCAACATAACGACGCGCATCGACCGGGGCGTCAGTCCGATACATAGGTGGAAAGGATCTCCTGATGACTGCACTGCTCGTGATCGCCATCGCTGCTGTTCTGGCGCTCGGCCTCGGCGTGACGCTGCAGAAGGTGGAGCAGGCCCCCGCCCGGCTCTACATCGAGCCCACCACCCGCCTGATCCGCCGCCGCCGCCGCTAGTCTTTGCACCCCGTAGCGGTTCTGCACGTCAAACGGGCAGAACGACCGGCCATCTCCGCGTCCAGGTCTGACGCTCTCCTCACCCGGGTATTGGTAGCATTGGTCGGCACCAACGGGCTTGCGCCTGTGTTGGCATAGTGCCGCATAGCCTCCACCCGGACCTGTCGCTCTCACAGCGCACTCACGACGGCTTCATTGCACGGCTCCTCGGCCTTCCTCTATCCTGATGACGGCGGTGGCGGAACTTCCGCCGCCGCTGTGTCGTCATAAAGCATCGGCAATTCGTCGTATGAGGAGTGCTGGTTGTGTCCCGAGCTGTCCCGCGCCTCCGCTGGTTGCTGCTGCTCCCCCTGCTGGTGCTTGCTGCCCTGGCGGGCCGCCCGGTCGGCGCGGTGCCTGCCGTCGCAGCGCCGATCACGCTTGTCGCCCGCCCGGCGTACGAGGGTGTCTTCCGTCCCGGGAGCTGGCTACCGATCATCGTTGAGTTGGAGAATACGGGGGTTGACCGCACCGTCGAGGTGCGCGTCGCTGCACGGAGCGGCGCCCAGTATGGCACCGTGGTTGAGTTGCCCAACCGTGGCCGCAAGCTGGTCACCGTGTATGTGTACCTGACGCCCGCCTCACGACGGCTGAACGTTCAGGTGCTCCACGAGGGCCAGGAGCTTGGCTCCCAGCGCATTCAGCTGCCCCCCGCCAATCCGCGGGCGCACGTCGTCGCGGTGGTGGCGGGCGACGCGCCGCCCATGCGGCTGCTCGCTGGCGGCGACCTGGTGGCAGCTGCGCTGCGCCTGGCCGATCTGCCTGAGCACTCGCTCGGCCTGAGCGGCTTCGATACGCTGCTGCTGACCGATGACACCGCGAGCGGGCTGAGCGCGGCGCAGCGGGTGGCGCTCACCGAGTGGGTGCAGCGCGGCGGCCAGTTGCTGCTTGCTGGCGGGCCCGAATTGCAGCGTACGCTCGCCGGGCTGCCCCCGGCACTACGCCCGGTCGTCGTTACGCCTGGTGAGCCCCTGGCTGCCAGCGCGCTCTTCGGCGAGTCGGCCAGCGGGGGCGCGCCGGTGCCAGTGGCCCGGCTCGCTCCGCAGGCGGCTGGCGGCGCGCCCGCTCCCTACGCCATTCCGCTGCCACCACCGCTGGCCGGCAGTGGGCTGGCGCTCGAGCAGAGCGTGGGCCGTGGCGTGGTGACGGTGCTCGGCCTGCCGCTGAGCCATCCGGCGGTCGCCGGCTGGGCCGACGCGCCGCTCCTCTGGGAGCGGATCCTGCGACCGCGGGCCGAACTGCCGCCTGGCTTCGCGCCCGAGGCACTGAACCTGGACGCCTTCGTCGAGGGCAACCTGGCCGCCAGCCTCACCAGCCTGCCCGCGCTGGAGCTCCCGCCGCTCGGCCTGCTCGCTGGCCTGGTGCTCGCCTACATCGTCCTCGTCGGGCCGGGAACGTACCTGGTGCTGCGCCGCTTCGACCGCCAGGCGCTCGGCTGGATCGTTGTGCCGCTGCTGACCCTGCTCTTCGCCGCGCTCACCTACGCAGTGGGCTATCGCCAGCGCGGCGGTGACGTGGTCCTCAACACGGTCACGCTGGTCGAGCCGCTGGATGAGCGCGGCACGGCGGCGCGGCTGCGCTCGTTCGTCGGGGTGTTCTCCCCTGAACGGCGGAGCTACACCCTGCGCAGCGACACCGCCGACACGCCGGCACCCTTGCTTCGCCCGCTCTCTATCCAGGGTCCCTGGGATCCGGGCCCCGCCGGTGGCGGGCTCTTCCTGCAGGATCCAGCTCGCGGCGCCGAGGCTCGCGATGTTGAGGTGGCGCAGTGGTCGATGCGCGCGTTCGCCAGCGACGTGATCACGGGCGACGTGGGCCTCCGCGCGCGTCTGGTGATCGATGGTGACCAGCTGATCGGCGAGGTGGAGAATCGCGGCGCGTACGAACTGATCGACGTGACCCTGGTGCAGGGCGACCAGCTGGTGCGCCTGGGTGACCTGGCACCGGGCGAGGCGCGCCGCGGCGCGTTGACCCGCCGCCAGGTCGCCCAGCCGGACATGTTTGGCCCGACGCTGCCGATGAGCTACCTGCTCTATGGCGAGGAGATGGAGCGGCTCAGCCGGTCTGGCGGGCAGCCGCTCCCGCCGGAGATGCAGCAGCGCGTCCGGATTATCGATGCGCTCTACAGCTACGGGCCGCCCGTCCGGAGTGGCCAGCCCGTGCTCATTGCCTGGGCCCACGCCCCGGGGATCCAGCTGCGGCCAGCGACGGTGCGCGCTGACACCCAGCAGACGATGCTGTTCAGCGCGACGCCACAGATCGCGCTGGCGGGGGCGGAAACCAGCCTGCCACCGGGCTGGCTGGCGCCACGCATCGAGGGTGACGCCACAGCGGCCTGTTTCGGCGGCATGGGCATGGGCCTGCTGCCCCAGCTGGAGCCGGAAGTGCTACAGTTGCTGCTCCCCCGTGACCTGTACGGCTTCCGCCCTGCTGAGCTCACGCTGCT
Organism: Chloroflexota bacterium; assembly: GCA_013388805.1. Taxonomy (GTDB): domain Bacteria; phylum Chloroflexota; class Chloroflexia; order Chloroflexales; family Chloroflexaceae; genus JACAEO01. Next base: position 12,691 of record JACAEO010000313.1, on the reverse strand, counting down.
CACCAGCTCCGACGGCCCCTGGTCCGACGATCTGCAGGTTGAACTCTATGACTGGGGCAGCGCGAACTGGGAGACGCAGCAGCTGCACCAGCGGGCGCAGGCAGTCGCGGAGCCGGAGCGCTTCCTCAGCAGCCACGGGATGCTGCGCGTGCGGCTGCGCAGCGAGCGCGGGCTCGCGAACGCCGGCTGTGTGTATGTTGACGCCCGTCTCAGAGGAACGATGCCATGACCCCGGCGATCGAGACGATTGACCTCACGCGGCGCTACGGCCGCATGGTGGCCCTGGACAAACTCAACCTGGCGGTGGCCCGCGGCAGCATCTACGGCTTCATCGGGCCGAATGGCGCTGGCAAGACCACCACGCTGCGCCTGCTGGCCGGGCTGCTGGAGCCAAGCGCAGGCGAGGTGCGCCTGATGGGACAGAAGTTGCGCATCGGCGGGGCGCAACGGCTGGTCGGCTACATGCCCGACTTCTTTGGCGTCTACGATGACCTGCGGGTCTGGGAGTACCTGGACTTCTTCGCGCGCTGTTATGGGATCGAGGCGGCGCGGCGGCGACGCACGGTGAACGAGTTGCTGGCGCTGGTGGACCTGGAGCACAAGCGGATGGCCTATGTGCAGAGCCTGTCGCGGGGCATGCAGCAGCGGCTCTGCCTGGCCCACGCGCTGGTACACGATCCGCCGGTGTTGCTCCTCGATGAGCCGGCGAGCGGCCTCGACCCGCGCGCGCGGGTCGAGTTGCGCGAGTTGCTGCGGACGCTGCGCGACATGGGCAAGACAGTCCTGGTCAGTTCACACATTCTGAGCGAGTTGGCCGAGGTCTGCACCGAGATCGGGATCATCGACAGCGGCAAGATGGTGGTGAGCGGGCCGGTCGACGCGGTACGCCGGCAGCTGGAGGGCGGCGCGCGGCTACGCCTGCGGGTCGTGCATGGCCAGGAAACGGCCGAGGCGACGCTGCGCGCGCTGGTTGGCGAACCGGCGCCGGAGCTGCCGCGCCTGCGCGGCGTGCGTTACGACCCCGCTGACGAGCGGGTATTGCTGGTAGAGCTTGAGGACAGCGACGAAGAGCGCCAGGCGGCATTACTCACGCGCCTGGTGCAGGAGGGCGTGGTGCTGAGCGAATTCCGGACACAGGCGGAGAATCTCGAGGAGCTGTTCCTGCGGCTGACGGCCGTTGACTGAGCGAGGGGGAGCGATGCAACGCCTACGATCCTGGCGCCCGCAGCTCAACCCGATCATCGTGCGCGAGGTACGCACACGGATGCGCGGGGTGCGGCCCTATGCTGTCCTGACCATCTTCCTGGTCCTGATGGCGCTCACCGGGCTGGGCATCTACCAGCTGATGGTCCAGCAGGCGCGGTTTGGCGGCACCCTGTTGAGCGCCCAGGTCGGTCAGGCGCTGTTCAAGGGGCTGGCCTTTGTCGAGTTGCTGCTGGTCGTCTTTCTGGCGCCAGCGCTGACGAGCGGGGCGGTGAGTGGCGAGCGCGAGCAGCTAACCTACGATATGCTGATGGCCACACCGCTGCGCCCGGCGCAGATCCTGTGGGGCAAGCTGGTAGCCGCCTTGAGCTACCTGTTGCTGTTGATCGTCGCGGCAGTGCCGGTCTTCAGCGTGGTGCTGGTATTTGGCGGGGTAGAGCTGGCCGCGTTGCTGAAGGCCCTGGCCCTCCTGGTGGCGGCGACGGTCTGTTTCGGGGCGGTGGGTCTCTTCTGCTCCGCCCTCGTGCACAAGACGGCGCGGGCGACGGCGGTGGCTTACACCCTGACGCTGCTGCTCGTGGGGGTCCCGCTGCTGCTGGCCTCCGTCTGGGGGCAAGTGACGAACCCGCCGGGGCAGGCGGTGCCGCCAGCGGTGCTCTATCTGCAGCCATTCAGCGCCCTGCTCTCTGTGACAACGATTGCGCCGACGGGCGACCCGGCGCTGCCATTCTTTGGCTACGGCGACCCGTTCAGCGGTCTGCCGCTGCTGAACATCTTCGCAGTGGGCGTGGTGCACTATGGGCCGGCAGGGCCGGTGGTGCTGCCGATCTACCGGGCGACGCTCCTCGCCTACGGGCTGCTGACCGTCCTGCTCTGCTGGGCGGCGACGCACCTGGTCTTACCGAACCGGCGCTGGCGCCCGCGCTGGAGCGACCTGGGCTTCCTGCTGCTCATCGTGATCCTGCTGCTGGTGGTCTACGACGCCCGTAGCTGGTGGCACGTGCAGCCGCCGCGGCCGTTCTGAGCATGGCTGGAGCCGTGGTGAGCAGTGCTGCGTCACTGGCTCACCAAGCGCCGAGCGCCGTGGTGCTGCTCAGGCCAGGCTGCGCAGCACGCCGACCACGCGGCCCTGGATGCGCACATTGTCAGGGCTGGTATAGATCGGCTCCATCGTGCTATTGGCCGGCTGGAGGCGCACGCGATTGTCCTCGAGGTAGAACTTCTTGAGGGTCACCGCATTCTCATCGACGATCATCGCGGCGACCATCTGGCCGTTCTCGGCCGTCTCCTGGCGGCGCATCAGCACAATATCGCCATCATCGATCAGCGCGTCGATCATCGACTGGCCACGCACCCGCAGTGCATACACATCGCGCAGCTTCTCGGGTTTGGCGATATCGGCGGGCACCTCGATCTTCTCGGCGGACGCCACGTCGACCTGCTCCGGGTCGGGCAGGGGGGAGCCTGCGGTGATCACACCTAGCAGCGGCACCGTATGGGTGCTGGCGCCAACCTGGCCGGGCATCGGCAGCATGTTGGGCAGCGTGATACCGCGCGACACCTTGCCGTCGCGGCTGATCTTGCCCTTGTCCTGCAGGGCCTTCAGATTGTAGGCCACGACCGATGTCGAGCTGATATCCAGATCGTTCTGAATGTCGCGGATGGCGGGCGGGTAGCCGTTCTTCTGCATAAATTCCTGGATGTAGTTCAGAATCTTTTCCTGACGCGGCGAGAGCTCGTTGGCTGAACGCATATGCCCCGATCCTTTCCCTGGCCGCAGCCCGGATGGGGCCTACGGCGAACTACCACCTGGCTGTGGTTCTCGACTGCACCCCATGCACCGGCACCTGCGACGCACGGCGCGGCCGGTCATGGCGCAGTAGAACTTATGTGGTAGTATAGCAGGCAAACACTTGTGCTGTCAAGCGTTTGTGTGATTCGGCAGCCTGGCGCTCGCCGTCCGGCCTACGCATTCGCCGGGGCGGCGTTGCCGGCCTCCTCGGCCGCGCGGCGCACATCGACGAAGAGCAGCAGGATGAAGCCGGCGACGAAAAAGATGATCAGCGAGATGATCGCGATCCGGTAGCTGCTGGTGATCTGGTAGGCCAGGCCAAACAGGAAGGGCGCCAGCCAGCTGGTGCCCCGTTCGCTCACTTCGTAGATGCCGAAATACTCGGCTTCCTGGCCCCTGGGGATCATCAGCGAGAAGACCGAGCGGCTGATCGCCTGGCTGCCGCCGAGCACCAGCGCGATGATCCCGGCCAGCAGGAAGAACTGCGCCGGTACGCCGGCCGGCATGAAGTAGCTGTAGATCACGGTTCCGCCCCAGATCAGCAGGCTGAGCAGAATGGCTCGTTTCGCGCCGATCCGCCGCGCCAGCCAGCCAAAGCCCAGCGCCCCGAAGAAGGCCACAAACTGCACCAGCAGGATGGCCTGGATCAGGATGCCCTGCTCGAGCCCCAGTTCCTGCGCCCCGAACTGCGAGGCCAGGGCGATCACGGCCTGGATGCCGTCGTTGTAGAGCAGGTAGGCGCCGAGAAAGAGCAGTGTTTGCCGGTAGCGGCGCATCTCGCGAAAGGTGTGGCCCAGCTGCTTGAAGCCGATCGTCAGGTAGTGCTCGCCTGAGGGCAGCCGCTTGATCGGCTCGCGGCGGCGCAAAGTTACCAGGGGGATGATCGTGAAGATCGCCCACCAGAGCCCGGCGGACGTCAGACTGATGCGCACCGCCAGGTCGGTGCGCAGTCCCAGGGCCTCGCGGCTGTTGAAGAGGACCAGGTTGGCCAGCAGCAGCAGCCCGCCCCCCAGATAGCCCAGCGCCCAGCCCCGCGATGAGACCGTATCGCGCCGGTCGGGGCTGGCGATCTCGGGCAGAAAGGCGTTGTAGAAGACGATCGAGGCGCCGAAGGCCAGGTTGGCGATCAGAAACAGCGTGCCGCCAAGCAGGTAACGATTGCCGTCCAGGAAGTACATGCTCATCGTGGCGATCGCCCCAATGTAGGCGAAGATCGCCAGCATCTGCTTCTTGGCGTGCGAGTAGTCGGCAATCGCGCCGAGCACCGGCAGGAAGAAGACCTGCAGCAGGACCGACAGCGAGACCATGTAGGGGAAGAAGGCACCCGCAGCGACCGGGATGCCGAGCGGATAGACCAGGCCGCGCTCGTCGGCTGCGGCCTCGGTGATCGAGGTGAGGAAGGGTCCCAGGAAGACTGTGACGACGGTGGTCGAGAAGGCCGAGTTGGCCCAGTCGTAGAAGTACCAGCCGATCTGCTCGCGTGGATCGTCAATCGGGGGCGCGGTCACGCGCTGGGCGGTCATAACGGTGCTCTGCTCCTCTCCTCGGCTGTTTGTCTCAAGCGCCATCCCGGGCTGATTGGTCGGTCACCATGCCAGCAGGCTCAGCCCCAGGACGATCAGTGCGCTGCTCACCGCGGCGGCGCTGACCTTGCCTGTCCGCAGGTAGACCCAGCCCGCCGCGAGGCCGGCGCTGCCGGTTGCCAGTGGCCCCGGCGCTGCCGAGCCCGGTGTCAGCCCGGCCAGCACGGCGATCAGGCTGGTGATGCCCAGGGCGATCCACGGCGCCCGCGTCCCGGCGCGCGCGGCCAGCGCGCGGGTCAGGCCATGCTGCAGCCCGCCACGGAGCAGCAGCTCCATTGGCAGCGCCACGAAGAAGTAGCTGCGCAGGATCGCCAGCACAACGTCGCCGGCCCCCGGCAGGCGTCCGCTGAACAGGGGCGGGCCGCGCAGCAAGGGGGCGACCAGCAGCACCAGGGCCGTCGCTAGCCCGCCGGCGATCAGGGCGTCCCGCAGCTCACGACCACTGAGGTGCCAGGTGTAGCCGAGGCCCGGCCAGCCCCGCGCCGCGAAGAGCAGCAAGAGCAACGGGACGACCGCAAGCTGGAAGAAGCCGACCAGCCCGCCCTGCTGCGGCAGGGTGAGCGGCGGCAGGAGCTGCAGCCACAGCGAGAGCGCCAGGTAGGTCAGCCCCACCCCGTCGAGCAGGGTCGGCTCGCGGCGCGTCCCCCCCAGGCCGAAGGCCAGGGCCGGCACGGCCGTGAAGAGCAACGCCGCAAGCAGTCCGGTGGCGGTCAATTCGCGTACCGCGAAGGCGTAGGCGCCGTAGAGGGCGGGGATGAGCGCCAGCAAGGCGACCAGCGCCCGCCGATCGCGCCGCACCACGCGGCCCAGCCCGTCGTAGAGCGCGGCGCACCCGGGCAGCGTCATGCCCAGCGCCAGCACCGTAAAGCTGGTCAGGCCGGCCCAGCGCTCGGCTGGCGGCATGGGTGTGGCGAAGCTGTGCAGCGCGAAGCTGCCGATCAGCAGCAGCGCGCCGATGAGCGCGGCGAGCAGGCCCTCGGGCAGGCCGAACACGTCGGTAGGATGGGAGTGGTCCTGCTCGCGCGACAACGGCACGCTCCTACAGCACCCTGCGCAGCGTCAGTAAGCCCGGGCGTTCCTGGTTGGCAGCCTCGATCGCCTCGGCAGAGCCCAGCACCGCGATCGCACCGTGGGTGCTGGCGGCCTCGACTGCGTCGGCAAAGGCGCGGAAATCGGCCGCGCTCGCGTCGAGGATCTGCTCGCGGATGCTCTGCCGGTAGGCGTCGGTGACGCCGGTCAGCCGGCGCACCAGCGCGGTGTAGCCCTTCGCGTCGGGGAGTTGGTAGCTGTCGATGCTGCCGATCGTGCCGATGATGCTCCGCTCCACCGTCAGCCGGTCCAGGTCAACGCTCCGCAGAAAGGCCGCGGTGCCGTCGTAGACGTCCAGCGTGCGCAGCAGGTTCGGGTCGCGATACGAGGTCCAGGCAAAGATGCCGGTGCTGCGGTCATAGCCGCTGTTCACCCCATAGGCGCCGCCCTGCACGCGCACCTTCTCGAGCAGGTAGGCATTGTAGAGGAAGCGCGTGACGGCGCTGGCCGCCCCGCCCACCGTTATGCCGAGCGCCTTGAGGTTGGCGCCCTTGGCGACGTAGTTGACCCGGGCGGGGATGCTCAGGCCCTCGTTCGGCCCGCTCGCGGCCAGGTGCCAGCTGGCCGGCGTGTAGGCGCCACCGGGCAGTTCGGCAACGAACTCGTCGAGGGCCGGGGCGACGGCTGCCAGGTCCTGGCTGTCAAGCGTGAGGTTGACCACCAGCGCGGCCCGGTTGATCAGGTGGCGCCACACCTGATCGAGCTGGGCCAGCACCGCCGGCCAGTCTTCGTTGACCCGGCGCTCCAGGTCGCGCACAAAGAACAGGCCGCTGATGCCGCTCATCTGCTCGTCGGCCCACTCGGCGGCATCGAAGCGGGCGGCGAGGCGCTTGTGGGCGTAGTGGTTGCCGCTGGGCACCAGCGCCGACTCGCGCGCGGCCTTGGCACGGGTGACGATCTGGCGGAAGCGCTCCTGGTTGTCGAGTTGCACCGTGAGCAGGATGTCGCGCATGATCGCCAGCATCGCGCCGGCCTGGGCCAGGGTGCTCTTGCCGCGCACCAGCAGGCGGCCCACCGGGTCGCCGCTCTGCACATTGGTGGCGGTCATGGCCGAGGCGGCGATCCCGCCCGTCTCGCGGCCGATGCGCTGCACCAGGCGCACGAAGTCCTCCTGCGCCGTGCCCAGTTCGGTGAGCGCCCGCGCAAAGAGCGGGACGAAGGGCAGCAGTTCGGCGGGCAGGGCGCGCAGGTCAAAGGCCAGGTCGAGGTAGACGATCCCATTGGTGAACAGATCGTGGTAGAGGAGCGGTGCGTCGGCGGCCATGCGCTCCTCGCTGGGGATACGCTTGCCGTGACGCTCGAGATCCTTGAGCGTGAGGGTGGGGATCCTGGCGATATCCTCGGGACGGTCGGGCTCCTCCTGGTGGCGGCGCAGTTCGGCGTTCTCGCTGACGATCCGCTCCAGGTCGGCCTCGCTCATCGCGGCGCGCACGGCCGCAAGGCGGGCCCGCTCATCGGCGGCATCACGCTCGGCCTGGGCCGGATCGGGGCGCAGCAGCACCCGCACGCGGTGGGGGTTGTCGAGCAGCGTCTCACGAATGAGGTGCTCGAAGAGCGGCTCGCCGGCGGCCACTGCGGCCTTGATCGCGGTCAGGGGTACGTCAAAGCGCAGGGGGGCCAGCGGGTCGCCATCGTAGAGCCAGGTGCCTAGCGCGCGCAGCATCAGGCTCAGGCCGCGGGGGAAGGAGCCGGTATTGTTCTCGCGCAGCGCAAACTCGACGGTGTTGAGCGCCGCGGCCACCTGCTCCGGGTCGATGCCCTCGTCTGCGAGCCGGCGCAGTGTTTCCAGCACCAGTTGCTCGACCTGCGCGGCGTCGGCGGGGTCGATGCCCTTGAGGCCCACCGAGAAGGTGTGCTCGCGGAGGCCGTCGTTGTAGCCGCCGCCGGTGAGGCTCTCGCCGAGCCGCGAGTCCATCAGCGCCTTGTAGAGTGGCGCGGCCGGCGTGCCGAGCAGGATGTAGCTGAGCACATCGAGGGCCAGGACGCGGGTGATGTCTGGCTGCTCGCCGATCACCCAGTTGATGGTGACCATGCCCTTCTTGCCGCTCTCGTCGGCAGGGGCGGCGTAACGCTCCTCAACGACGCGCGGTGCGGCGAAGCGAGGCTGGAGCTCGATCTGCGAGGGGCTCGCCATGGCCGTGAACTGGCTCAGGTAGGCGTCGAGGATCACGAGCCGCCGCTCCGGGTCGTCGTCGCCATAGAAGAAGATGCGCGCGTTGGAGGGATGGTACAGCGTCTCGTGGAAGCGCTTGAACTGTTCGTAGGTCAGGTCGGGGATGTGCTTCGGGTCGCCGCCGGACGAGACGCCATAGGTGGTGTCGGGGAAGAGCGCCTGCTGGCTGTAGCGGTAGAGCAGGCTGTCGGGTGAGGAGTAGGCCCCCTTCATCTCGTTGAAGACCACGCCCTGGTAGACCAGCGGCTCGTCTTTGCCCGACAGTTCGTAGCGCCAGCCTTCCTGCTTGAGCACCTCGGGCGTGATCCGTGGGAAGAAAACCGCGTCGAGATACACATCGACCAGGTTGTAGAAGTCGGCGAGATTGGTCGAGGCGACCGGGTAGACCGTCTTGTCCGGGTAGGTCATGGCGTTAAGAAACGTCTTGACCGAGCTTTTGACCAGTTCAAAGAAGGGCTTCTTCACCGGGTACTTGCGCGAGCCGCAGAGGACCGAGTGCTCAAGAATATGGGCAATACCGGTGCTGTCGGCGGGTGGGGTGCGGAAGGTAATGCCGAAGCACTTATTTTCGTCATCATTTTCAAGAGAGAGAAGCTGGGCACCGGTCGTGGCATGCTGGTAGAGCCGCGCGCGGGTATCGAGTTCATCGATCCACTCATCGCGCAGCAGCTCGAAGCCGTGGGTCAGGGTCATAGGGACTACCTCGCTTTCGCTGGGCCAGGGCGGCTCCTGTATTGTACCAGAAGGGCAGCGGGCAGCGAGGTGCGGGGCTCAGGCGGGCGCGGCGAGTGCTGCGGCGATCTCGGCGAGGATGGCGCGCTCTTTGGCGTTCACCTGCTCACCGCCGATGCCCATGAAACCACCTTCACTGGCGGCCTGGGCCACCGCCTCGCCCAGTTCCACCAGCCAGCTGCGAACGTCGGCAGCGATGGCAGGCGGAGCTCGCTCCGCCAGCAGCGTGGCGGCCTCGCGGCAGGCGGCCACCGCGCGGGCCGGGTCACGGCCCAGCGCGAAGATGTCCACCTGTGCAGCCGCAGCATCAGCGGGCGCCTTGCCCATGTAGGCGTTGAAGCGGTCACGCAGGGTCAGCAGCAGGGCGGCGATCAGCGGGTTCTCGCGATGGGTCTCGGCGGCGCGCTCGAAGGCCCGCACGGCGGCGGCCACCTCCTGGGAGATGCCCAGCGGCCCGTTGGGGCTCGCGCCGATCACCGCTGCGATCACCCCGACCGGCGCGGCGACGATCGACGCCCATTCCTCGTCCGTGTACGCACTACGTTCAGTCATCGTTCCTCGATTGTGAATGCCTCGGGGTGCTCGTGCAACCAGAGCGCCAGCCGGCGACCCTGGTTCAGGACCTCGAGGTGATAGCTCGGGTCGGCATCGGAGGTGCCGAGGACCCGGCGCAGGTTGCCCTGCAGCCAGATGACCTCGACGAGGAGGGGCAGCGCCTTGCGCTCGGCGCTGTTCAGCGGCGCGATGGTATGGTAGCCGCCGAGCAGCAGGCTGGCCCGCTGCGGGTCGAGCGGTCCGGCATACACACCCCAGGGGAACCAGTCCGTCGGGGCGGCGCCGATGGCGAAGTCCACCAGGGCATCGGCCAGGTCGACGATGCGCGCATCGATCGTCACCTGGTCGAAGTCGATCAGTGCGGCCACCGTATCACCGCGGAAGATCACATTGTCGCGGTGCATATCGCCGTGGATGAGCAGGCGGGGCAAGGCGGCGTAGGCCTCTTCGGGCAGGACGCGGCGCAGATCGCTGGTGCGCCGGTCGTACCAGTTGAGCAGCTCGGTGAGCTCGCCCATCACATCGCGTTGCATCAGGCGTTCGATCAGCGCCACCAGTGAGCCGGGGTTATACCGAGCCGGCTCGGGTGGCGGCACGCAGGGGAAGTCTTCGACGGCGCGGTGATAGCGGGCGAGGATGCTGCCCGTGCCGCTGATATGAGCCGGGCGATCAATGTTGAATTCGTCACCATCAATGAAGGTGAAAACTTCAAAGATCCGGCCATCGATCTCGACGGCGTTATCACCATTGGCAGCCGGCACCAGCCGGGGGCTGGGGAAGCCCCGGGCGCGCAGCCAGTTGAGCAGGTTGTGACGCAGCCGGAGCGCGCTCCGACCGGTGGCGCGCTGGTTGCGGCGCATCACGTAGCGCCCGATGCTCGTCTCCACGAAGGCCGTCTCGTTGACCACGCCGTGCGATGCCGGGCGCACCGAGCGAATTGTACCGAGATCGTAGTGGTTCAGGGCGCGCGTTACGTCGGCGGTTGTGAGCATGGCTCTCCTCTTCTGCCTCTCGCCATACGCCTGCGGTGTCTGGCGAGAGCCGGGTACGGGTGGCGCTGCCGCCCGCACGTACAGGCGAGAGGTTCAGAATACGCCGCTATTATATCGACGCCAGGTACAGTCAACCGTTCCGCCGCTCTAATCGCCGGCGCTTGCGCGTTGCGATCTTCTATGGCACAATCGTTCGCGCCGGCCCCTGCTGCGGGCATCCGGCGCATGCTCGACGATCCGTGTGCGGCCGTAGGGCCAACGACGGATGGATGAACCATGGCGAACAGCGGCCAGACGGTACGGCTCGGGCGGCATGCGGCCCCCGATTGCGGCGTCGCTCCCGGCGACGTGCTCGGCGCGCGCTTTCGCCTCGAAGCGCTACTCGGCCACGGCGGGCAGGCGGTGGTCTTCCAGGCCGCCGACCTGCGCCAGGGCGGCGCGCCCGTGGCCCTGAAGGTGGCCCGGCGCGACCTGGCGGCCACGGCGCGCCACGAGGCCGAGACGGTGCTGCGCTGGGAGGGCGGCCTGCTGCGCCGCCTGCGCCACCCCGCACTACCGCGCCTCTTCGGCCAGGAGCATGGCCCCCGTGGTACCTGGCTCGCCCGTGAGCTCGTCGCTGGCCAGACGCTCAGCACCCTGGCCCGCCAGGGCCCGCAGGATTGGCGGCGGGTCCAGGCCTGGGCGGTGCACCTCTGTGACCTGCTCACCTACCTGCATACCCGCCCGGTGCCGGTAGTGGTCGGCGATCTGAAACCGGCGAACCTGGTGCTGCGCCGCGACGGCAGCCTGGCGCTGATCGATCTGGGCGCGGCCCATACGCTCACCCGCCGCCCGCCCCGCACGCAGCGACCGCGCCACGGCACGCCCGGCTACGCCCCGCCTGAACAGCTGGGCAATTGGGGTCACGACGAGCGCGCCGATGTCTTCGCCCTCGCCGTAACCTGCTACGAACTGCTCACCGGCCTCGATCCGGCGATCGCGCCGCTACAGTTCGACCTCGATCGGCTTGAGCGGGCCGCGCCGCGCCTCGCCAGCGGCCTCCGCGCCGCCCTGGCCCTCGACCTGGCCGAGCGCTGCCCCACCGCCGCGGCGCTGCGCGCCCGCCTCGCTGCGCCAGCCCCGGTCCGCCCGCTCTTCCTCGGCGTCAGCCTGGCCCTGGCCGATGAGCGTGACCTCAACGCCGCTGTGCAGCACAGCCCGCGCCTCCTGGAGCCGGCGGTGGCCGACGGGAGCCTGGAGCGCTGGCTGGCGTCTCACCCCGCTGCAAGCCTCGGCGCACTGCGCTACCGCCTGCGGGCGGCCCGGCGCAGCCTCCCGCCGCGCAGTAGCCCGCTCGAACTCCTGCTCACCGCTCTGGCCCCGCCTGAGGGCAGCCAGTTGCTGCAGTTTGCACCGGCGCAGCTGGCGTTTGGCGACATCCCGCTCCGCGCCTGGCGCGTGTGGAGCCGCCCCCAGACGCTGACCCTTCACAACGCGACCGTGGCCCCCCTGCGCTGGGAACTGAGCTGCCCGGCCCAGCTCGATGCCGATGTGCGCGTGCTTGTCGCGGGCAAGCCGCAACGGCGGGCCGCCGGTGTGCTCGGCGCAGGGGCCCGGCTGCAGCTGGAACTGGTCGCGATGGGCACGGCCGGTGCGCGCACCGGCACGCTGCACCTGCGCTGCGGCCAGCACAGCTGGAGCATTCCCTGGGCGGCGCTGGCGTGCGCGGGGGTGCCAGTGGGCAGCCGGCACATCGCCCGGCTGGAGGATCTCGACCTGGGGCGCCCCGACCTGGTGCCGGCCATGGAGACCCTGCTGGTGCAGGGCGCCCTCACCCGCTGGCTGCGGGCCACCGGGCGCAAGGCCCTCGCCGCCGAGCTTGAGGCCGCGCTGGCCCACAACCCCGATGAGCTGGGCCGGCGCCTGCTGGTGAGCCGTATGCTGCACACGCTGGCGCCCGACCGCTTCCCGCTGCTGCGCCTGCGCGGCATCGCCGAGAGCAGCGCGCGCCCGCTCGTTGCCGGCGAGCCGACCTACGCCCTGCTCGAAATCGACAATCTCGGCGCCGCCGCGCTGCCGCTGCTATGCCGGAGCCGCAGCGCCTGGGCCCAGGTCGCCGCTGCGCCGACCGCGCTTGGCCCGGGCGAAAGCGGGCGGCTCGCGATCCACCTGCACCCACCGGCCAGTCTGCGTGGTCCGCAGACGGTTGCACTGGAGGTGGAACTGGGCGCGCTGCCACTCACAATCGTCCTGCCGCTGCAGGTCAACCCTGAGCGCTGGTGGCAGCGCCTGCGCCGTCTCCTGGGCGGCGCGTAGGACAGCGGGCGCAGGATGGGGGGTAAGTGTTTACATTTTTCCCGGGAGCGCGGGCAGCTTGCCCGAGTCGACGCGACGAGGGCGGGACGCCCTCGCTCCCAGGCGCGTGTATGACCCCGGGTATGAACAGTTACGATGGGGGCTAGAGCGTCGGTAGAGTATTCTCGCGGCCCGCCGTAACGCACCCTTCGATACGGCCTGCGGCCTACCCCGGCCTGAGCCGGGACGAAGGCTCAGGGTGCGGTTTGTGGCGATCAACACCTTTCGATACGCGCCT
>JACAEO010000238.1 GCA_013388805.1 Chloroflexota bacterium | reverse complement strand
TCACGCGTTTCACCAAGGATACCCGACGATTGGTGGCGGGGGCCAATCTCTCCATCAGGGTCGCGCCCTCAGGGGGATATCGGCCTCACCACCAACACCCACATGATACCAGGGGGGGATGGGGGTGAGGGCACGCAGCGCATCAGGACGCTATCCGCCAAAAACCATCCACCTGAGAGAGGGCGGCTGCCGGCCCTGCCGGTATGCCTACGCCCGTGGCGGCAGGGCCGGCAGCCAGAGAACGGGCGAGCCGAAGTCGAGCTCGACGGCGAGCCGGGTTTCGGGGGCGTTGCCGGGGCGCCAGCGCCACAGCTCGCCGGGCGTATTGGCGGCAAAGTGCGGCTCATTGTTGCTCAAGCCGGGTGTCCAGCCGGCGGGCAGTACGACCGCCAGGGCGGTGCCATCGGGGGACCAGGCGGCCGCGGTGGCGCGCGTCAGGTGATCAAGCTCGGCGGCAGCCATGGTCAGCCGGGCGAAGGGCAGGTCCATCTCCACCGCTGCGCCGAGGCGCAGCACGGCGGTGGACCAGATGTCGTAGCCGTCGAAGCCACGGGCATCGCTGTAGTTGTAATCGGTGACGGCCAGGCGGTTGCTATCGGGGGCGTACAGCGGCGGCAGCATCCAGCCTGCGCCCTGGCCGATCGGCTGGTTCTGGCGCTCGAACGAACTGCTCATCTCGGTCAGATTTATGTCAACCAGTGAGTGGTAGCCCAGGAAGCGCTGATAGGCAACCCTGGCCCCATCAGGCGCCCAGCTCGGCGCATAGACCACGTAGCCATCAGTCTCGCCGCGGCCACCGCCCCGTGCAACGTCCCAGCCATTCTGGCCCTGGCGGTTGACGATGCGAATGCTGTTGCCTGCGCCACGGAAGTCGTAGCCCTCAGCAACCTCGCCTGGCGGGGTGGCAAACGCGATACGGCGCCCATCGGGCGCGAAGGCCGGCTCGCAGCCCTGGGCGAGGGTTTGCTCGGCGCCGCTGGCCACATCGACGACGCGGACCTCGGCGCTGGCGCACCACGCACTCCAGGTCGGCCACTCGGGCAGGGCGGGAGGGGCTGCGGGCGCCGCGCTGTAGGCCAGCGCCAGGCTATCGGGCGCCCAGCTCAGCGTGCTCTCGACCAGCTGATTGGTGGTCAGCTGGCGCAGCCCGGAGCCATCCCGCTCCAGCAGCCAGATCTCGGCCTGGGGGCCCGCGCCGCGCACGACGGCGAGGCGGCGCCCGTCGGCGGTGGCCGCGAACGCGCGCACATCATCGGCCAGGGGGCGTTGCGCGCCACTGGCGACATCCAGCGCCACCAGCGCGCCGCCGCGCAGGAAGAGGATCTGCGCACCGACCGTCGCCGGAGCCGGTGTGGCCGAAGGGGCGGGCGTCACGCTGGCGGGTAGCGCGGTGGCCGAAGGGGCGGGCGTCGCGCTGGCGGGTAGCGCGGTGGCCGAAGGGGCGGGCGTCGCGCTGGCAGGTAGCGCGGTGGCCGAAGGGGCGGGCGTCGCTGTTGCGGCGCTGCCTGCCGGCCTGCCACAACCGGCCAGGCCGACGGCCAGCAACAGAAGTGGCAGGAGCAGGCGGATCGGAGCGAGCATAGCAGCCTCCGCAGCAACATCGGTGCAGCAGGAGCAGTGAGAGCCTCGTCATGATCAACGAACCTGCCCGGCAGGCATTTGCGTGGTGGGAGGCTGAGCCGCAGCTGATACCAGCTTTGGATGAAGCGTTGCGGAGCAAGCTAGCCCTGCACCGTGTCGGGACGCGGCGCCCCGGCTCAGCGCTCGTCACGCATCAGCGTGCTACGGCTGGGCCACCAACTGCTCGGCGGGCACCAGGATGTTGATCTGCTGGGCCTGCTCGGCGTTTGCCTGCAGCTGCTCGAGGTAAGGCAGGAAGCTCTCGACGAACGCCTGCTGGCCTGGCTGGGTCTGGAGCAGATCGCGATTCTCCAGGGGGCGCACCTCGGGTGGATCGAGCAGTTCAATAATATGCCAGCCGAACTCGGACTGCACGAGGCGCCGCTCGCCACGGGCCATACTGAACACCGCCTCATCGAACGGCGCGACGAAAACACCACGCAGCGCCCAGCCCAGGTCGCCGCCATTGACGGCAGAGAACTCATCATCAGAGTGCTCAGCGGCGAGGGCGGCAAAATCAGCCCCACCGTCAAGTTGTGCCATCAACGCCTCGGCCTCAACCCGGGCGGCCTCGACCGCGGCAGTATCGGTGACCGTCTCAGTGGCGATGAGGATATGGCGTGCGCGGACTTGTTCGCCGGTCGTATGGCGCAGGATCATCTGCTCCACGACCAGATTGCGGGCCAGGAGCCGGCGCAGGTTCTCTTCACTGCCGAGCTTCTGCTGTTCGAGAAAATCCTGAAAACGGGCCTCATCGCCATTCGCCTGCGCCTCTTTGATCTGCGCAAGCTGCTCGGTGACTGCCGCCTCATCGACCTGGACGCCCTCGGTGCTGGCCGCCTGGACCAGCAATTCCACCTGGATGAGCTGGTCGAGGAGCTCCTGCGGATCGGCGCCTGGCTGGTAGAGGCTGATGAAATCGCCGCGTGAGATCGCGCCATCGCCGACGGTCGCAATGACCTCGCTGCGATCGCCCTCAACGGCCACGGGGAGCGGCAGGGCGGTCGGCACGGCGGACTGGCCGGCGGGCGCGGTGGGGATCAACTGGTCCACCTCGCGGACGGGGCCGGAGGGCAGGAGCATTGCCAGACTTCCGCCAATCACCGCCAGTAGCAGCACCAGGCCGATCACCACCGGCCAGCGGGGGCGACCGCCATCGGATGGCTCATCGGATAGCTCAGCCGACTCAGCGAGGGGATCGGACAGCTGCGCAGCGCCTTCATCCCATGCGGAAGGCTCGGGTGGGGTCGTATCGTCCGCGCCCGCTGCGCGGTCGTCAGGTCGTTCGTCGGTCACCATCATCTCCTTGTGTGGCGCGTCCGTGTACGCGCATGCGGTCATGCTACCACACTTTGGGCATCACAGCGGAGGTAGGGCTGAGGATGCGTCAGGGTATGCTGGCGCAAAACGCAATTTGACATGCCGCGCGCCGGCATGCTATACTCGCGAGCGCCAGTTATCGTGGTGCCTGTAGCTCAATGGTTAGAGCGCCTGACTGTGGATCAGGAGGTTGTGGGTTCGAAACCCATCAGGCACCCCATCCAACCTTCCGGGCCACGCCACCAGGCGGCTGGCCTTTTTTGGTGTCGCTCACGGGCAGCGCGTGCCCGGCCACCTCCGAGGCAACGTCACATGCGTCATTTCCCCGACTACCCCCACTACGATGGCCTCGGCCTGGCCGCGCTCGTTCGGACCCGGCAGGTGACGCCGCTGGAGCTGGTTGAGGCCGCCATCGCCCGGATAGAGGCCCTCAACCCGGGCCTCAACGCGGTGACGCTGCCGCTCTACGAACAGGCCAGGGCCGCCGCCGCCCTTGTCGAGCTCGGGGCGCCCTTCGCCGGGGTGCCGATGGTGCTGAAGGACTTCTGGTGCACCTACGCCGGCATCCCGACCAGCGCTGGCAACCGCCTGCTGCGGGCGATCCCCCGCAGCCGCGACAGCGAACTGGTGCGCCGCTGGAAAGGCGCCGGGGCGCTGATCGTCGGCAAGACCAACACCCCCGAGCTCGCGCTGCAGGCCACGACCGAGCCTGAGGCATTCGGCCCCACCCGCAATCCGTGGGACCTCAGCCGCTCCCCCGCCGGCTCGAGTGGCGGCACGGCAGCCGCCGTTGCAGCCCGCCTCGTGCCAATCGGGGGCGCCACCGACGGTGGCGGCTCGATCCGCGTGCCCGCATCCTGCTGCGGGCTCTTCGGCCTCAAGGTCTCCCGGGGCCGCACGCCGTCGGGCCCGGAGCACGGCGAGATGTGGGGCGGGCTGGGCGTCGAGCACGTCATCACGCGTTCGGTGCGGGACAGCGCAGCGATGCTGGATGCTACGGCGGGCCTCGACCCCGGCGCCCCCTACGGCCTGCCGGCTCCGGCGCGGGCCTTCCGCGACGAGGTGGGCGCCCCGGTCGGCCGGCTGCGGATTGCCGTTACTGACCGCCCGCTTTTCGGCCGGTCCGTTGACCCCGCGTGCAGCGCCGCCCTCCGCGACGCCGCCACGCTCCTGGCGACCCTCGGGCACGAGGTGGCGGAGGATGCGCCGGCTATCGACGGTGCGGCGTGCGCCCGGGCGATGATGACCCTGGTGATGGTGGAGATCCGTGTTGAGATCGTCGCAGCGGCCCGACTGGCCGGACGGCGCCCGCATCCGGAGGATTTTGAGGCTGCCACCTACGCCGCGGGGCTGCTCGGCGCCGCCACCGGCGCCGACGCCTACGTCACGGCGCGCCACGCGGTCCAGCGGGCAGCCCGGGACGTGGGCCGCTTCTTCGAGCGGTACGACCTGCTGGTCACGCCGACACTTGCACAACCGCCGCTGCCGCTTGGCCACTTTGCGCTGACCCCGGCCGAGGCCGCCGCGCTGCGCGTGATAAACCAGCTGGGCGCCGGGTGGCTCCTGCGCGCGAGCGGTGTGGCCGACCGTATCGCGGCCAGGCTGTTTGACTTCATGGCCTTCACGCCGCTCTTCAACCTGACCGGCCAGCCAGCGATGTCGGTACCACTCTTCTGGACCGACGGCGGCCTGCCGATCGGCGTGCAGGTGGTTGCCCGCTACGGTGACGAGGCCGGGCTCTTGCGGCTCGCCGGCCACCTGGAACAGGCACGCCCCTGGGCCAACAGGGCGCCACCCGGGTATCTCGACACGCCGGTGCCGGCGCTGACCTGAGGCGATGGCACCTGGCTCAAACGAAGAACTTCGCCGGGCTGGCCCCGACGTGATCGCGGTAATCTGCGAATTTGCTCATTGCTGCGCCCTTTCAGCTTTTTGCTTTCTGCTTTCTCTGGCGCTCCGATCCTATGTGCAGTGGGCCGATCTGGCAAGGGAGGGTGGTGATGGAGCACCGCGAGATGGTGGCGCTGATCCGGGACGGCGTGCCCGCGACGGGCGGGGTGTGGGCCGACCTGGGCGCCGGGACGGGCAATTTCACCTGGGCGCTGGCCGAGCTGCTCGGCCCGGCGGCGACGATCGACGCCCTCGACCGCGACG
>JACAEO010000196.1 GCA_013388805.1 Chloroflexota bacterium | reverse complement strand
TTGCTGCCCTTGAGGGTGATCTTCAGCTGGTAGACCCGGCTCGGGGCCGCAGCGGCTTTCCGTGGCATCTGAACCTCCTTCATCCGGTGGGGCGTCAGGCGGCGCAGCGCGCCGGCCCACGGCACACCCTCCTTTGTTGCCGGATAGCCACGCATGCTACGGCATCCGCTGTCTGCCGTCAATCGCGCAGTGCGCATCGCAGCGCCGAAACGCAATCCTCTTGCCATCTAACATTCCTTAGATTATAATAATCGCAAGAATGTTACATCTGGAGCAGCGTATGTTTCTTGACCGCGACGCGGAGCTCGCCTTCCTCCGCAGCATCCAGACGCGCACCCACCCGGGGCCGGGCCAGTTCATCATGCTCTACGGCCGGCGGCGGGTCGGCAAAACCGCCCTGCTGCTCCACTGGGCCGAGCAGAGCGGCCTGCCCTTCTCCTACTTCGCCGCCGAGAAAGAGCCGGCGCCGCTCCAGCGCCGCAAGCTCTTCGCGACCCTCCTCGGCCGCAACCCTACAACGCCGACCAATCCGACCTTCGCGAGTTGGTCCGACCTCTGGCACGCCACCGCCAGTTTCCTTGGCGACAAACGCCATATCCTGATCTTCGACGAGCTGCCCTATGCTGCTGAGTCCGATCCGGCGACCCTCTCGGCGCTGCAGCACGCCTGGGACCAGCACTTCCAGCGCTCGCAGGCGCTGATCGTCATCTGCGGCTCCCAGGTGCGCACGATGGAGCTAATGCTCGCCTCCCAGTCGCCGATCTTCGGCCGGCTCACCGGCCAGTGGCACCTGCGGCCGCTGCCCTACAGCGCGCTCCGCACCTTGCTGCCGGGCTGGAGCGCCGAAGAGCGCATCGCCGCCTACGCGCTGGTTGGCGGCGTGCCAACTTACCTGCAGTGGCTCGACCCGGCCCGCTCGCTGGTCGAGAACATTCGCCAGGTGATGCTGGCACCCGGCAGCCTGGTGATGGCTGAGGTCGAGTTCCTGCTCTACGATGAGCTGCGCGAGCCGCGCACCTACCTGGCCATTCTCCAGGCCATCGGCAACGGCGCGCACACGCTCAAGGAGATCGCCAACGCCAGCCTGGTCAGCACCACCAATCTCTCCAACTATCTGGCCCAGCTCCAGGTGTTGCGGCTGGTCGAGAAGCGCCTGCCGGCGACGATCCCGCCCACCCGGCAGCGGATCGCCCGTCAGGGACGCTACCATCTCAGCGATCCATTCTTCCGCTTCTATTTTCGCTTCTTGCAGCCATATCAGGGCGACTTGAGCTACCAGCCCGAGCGGGTGCTGCCGGCGATCCAGCAGGGCCTGCGCGCCTTCGTTGGCCAGACGGCGTTCGAAGATCTCGCCCGGCAGTGGGTGCTGGAGCAGGGGCGGGCCGGCGGTCTCCCGTTCACCCCCCAGACGGTCGGCAGCCACTGGAGCCGCCAGGTGCAGGTCGATGTCGTGGCGGCGAACTTTCAGAGCCGCGAGGTTCTCGTGGGCGAGTGCAAGTGGGGCACCGACACGATCGATCGCGCGGTGGTGCGCGAGCTGGTCGAGCAGAAAGCGCCGCTGCTCCGCGCCGATCTCCCGGATGCGGGCCAGGGCTGGACGACGCACCTCGCGCTCTTCGCCCGGGCCGGCTTCACGCCGGCCGCCCGCGAGGACGCCCGCCGCCATAACATCGTGCTGGTCGACGCAGCCAGGCTTGATCAGGAGCTTGGATGAAGCGCAGGAGACCAGGCTGGCTTGCCGATGCTGGCTGGTGGGCAGCAACCTCTGCCCTCGGAAAGCCATTCCATGAACGTGTCGTCCGGCGTACAATAGAGCGTACGTGGACTGCTTCACGACATTGGCACAGCACGTATGCCGCACGGAGCGCCGCAGGCACGCCTCACACCCTGTGCGAACGAGGTGAAGCACGCCAGGTACGTACCAGGTATGCCATACCAGAGCAACGCATGCGAACCACAACCAGAACCGTACTCCAGATCGCCCTGCGGCGCGCTGCACGCGGCACCGGGTCATCAGAGGAGTTTCTTGATCGGAGCCGTACCGCCTGGTATAAGCTCCACGCGCCGAACAACCGGGCTGCAGGCGTGTGAGGTCCTGAGTCACAAGCGCCGGGCGGGGCAGATCGGGGAGATTGCAGCTCCCGTTTCTGCCTCGTCCGGCGCTCGCTGATGCGGTGGCCCGCAACTGTGGTGGAGATGGGGGGAATCGAACCCCCGTCCAGAAAGCTAAACCGCAGATATGCTACAGGCTTATCCCGTTGTTTGCGCTCGCCCGCGGCCACACAACGAGCAAGGCGGCCTTTGGGCAAACCCGCTGATCTTTTCCTCAGGCGCGCAGGTAGTTACCCGAGGAGCACTCGACTTGTTGACGCCTGACCGCCGGCCATCGAGCGAACTGGCGGGGGCGCGCTACCGTAATTAGGCAGCGAGGGCGTAGGCCGGAGCCTTAGCCCACTTGTTGGTGTTGGCAGTTGTTGCCTTGCCCCTTTAACGTGACTGGGCGGCACGGCCTGCAATCTACGATCGTCACTCCCTGTCGATACCAGGCATCCCCTTGACTACAATCGTATTATACTGCACCAGGCGGCTGCGTCAATCAATCGTGCGATGGAGATCTGTTAGAATTCGCTCACCCATGGCTATGTCCGACCATCCAGAGCTTGACCCGCGCGCCCGCCGCGTGCAGCTGCCCAGCCGCATCCTCGGCGTCACCAGGTACCTCTATGTGTACCTGCCGCCGGAGTACGCCGCCGCACCCCGCCAGCGCTTTCCGACGCTCTATCTGCTGCGTGGCCACGAGCGCGAGTGGGTCAATCGGCGCGAGGACGCGAGTCGCGGCGGGACGACGGTGATCGACGTCTACGAGCGGCTGCGCGCTGCCGGCGCTGTCGGGCCGCTGATCCTGGTGCTGCCTGGCATGGCCAGCGATGATAACACCGTCCCGGGGATGCTCACCGATTTCCATAGCCCGGCCCGCGCGGCCCACGTGCCCGGGATCGGCAGCGGGCGCTTCCAACGCTACTTTTTCGAGGAGTTGCTGCCTTTTATCGACGCGCGTTTCCGCACCCTCCCCGGCGCCCGCGCGGTGGCCGGCTTTTCGCTCGGTGGCTATATGGCCGTCAAGGCTGCCGCGCTGCACCCGGAGCGCTTCGTCAGCGTGGGTGCCTTCGATGGCGCCTTCCCCTACGCGAGTGACGGTGGGCGCAGCGCCCGCCTCGCCGAGACCCTCTTCGCGCCGCCGATGTTCGATACGGTGCTTGGCGTTCCCCGCGACCAGGCCCACCTGAGCGCCAACAACCCCGTCTGTCTGCTGTGTCACGCCGATGTCGCGGCGCTGCGCCGTATCACCTGGCTGATCCAGTATGGCCCGGAGCACCTTGAGCCCTGGGGCTCCAACTTCTACCGTGGCGAGTACCTGCTGCGCCTGCTGCGCAGCCTCGGCATCGAGAATAGCGCCCCGCTCGCTGCGCTGCCCGATGGCGAGCACACCTGGCGCCTCGCCGACCGCCATATCGAGCAGACACTGCCCCTGCACTGGGCGGCGCTGCAGCAGGTCGTGGACCAGGCCTATGCCCCTCGATAACAAACCAGATCCACCCGACATCGCCGCGGCCCTGCGTAGCCTGCGCTGGCCCCTGGCGGCCATTGCCGGCCTGATCTTTGCCCTGACCCGGCTCGCCGAGACGGCGCTGGTCGGCGCGCGCCCACTGGCGCCGCTTGTGCGCACCCTGGACCCGATCTTCTGGGGCGTGCTGGCCGGGGTCGCGGTCTGGGGGGTGCTGAGCTGGGCCGCCGGCCAGGAGCAGCGCTACCGCACCGCCGAGCGCCAGATGCTCGGCGAACTGCGGCTTGCCAACCAGCGCCTCGCCTTGCTCTACGAGCTGAACCAGCGGGTGGCCAGCAGCGATACGCTCGATGATGTGCTGGACTATGCGATCACGCTGCCCGGGAAGCTTGTGAACGCGCGGGCGGCGGCCGTGGTGCTCTATGACGAGCAGGGGGCGACGCTCACCGCCCGTTGCAGCGGCCTGAACGAGGAGCAGCTTGCCGCGGCCCGCGCCGCCTGTGGCCTTGCCGCCGATCAGTTGCCACCACTCGCGCCGCACCTCTTTACTTCCCATAGCCGCGCGCCCCTCGGCCTGCAGGCCTGCCTGGTTGTTGCCCTGGCCGAGCGCGATAACCCGCCGCTCGGCTGGATCGAGTGTTACCTGGCCGAGACCGGCGTGCTGGCGGCCACGGCCCCCGCTGGCGCGCCGCCCGGCGCACTCGACACGCTACTGGTCACGGTCGCCGGTGAGCTCGCCGAGGCGATCCAGGGGAGCCGCCGCCGCGCCCGCGAGCTCGCCAGCGTGGTGGCCCTGGAGCAGGCGATCACCGAGGAGCGCACCCGCATCGCCCGCGACCTGCACGATGGCGTCGCGCAGAGCCTCGCGTTCCTGCGCATGCGCGTCGATCTGTGGGAGGACTGGCTGGAGCAGGAGCCGCAACGGCTGCACGAGGAATTCGCTGCCGTCAAGGCCAATCTGCGCCACCAGATCGAAGAATTACGGCGAGCGATCTTCGCCCTGCGCCCGATCGAGCTTAGCCAGCTTGGCTTCAGTGGGGCGCTCCGCCGCTTTGTGACCGCGTTCGCCGAGCAGCAGGTCTGGGAACTGGAGCTTGAGTTGAGCGAGCTGCCGCCCGATCTTCCCCACGCGCTTGAGCTCGCCGCCTTCCGCTTCGTGCAGGAGGCGCTGAACAATGCGGCCAAGCACGCCAACGCGCGCCACGTCAGGGTGGCGCTGCACCTGGTTGACGACGGGCTCCAGATCGTGGTGCGCGACGACGGGGTTGGCTTCGACCCGGGCGCCCAGGCTGAGGCACCGGGCACGCGCCTCGGTCTGCGCCAGCTGCGTGAACGGGCGGCCGCGCTCGATGGCCGGCTCACCATCCTCTCGCGCCCCGGCCAGGGCAGCGAGGTGCGGGTCTGGCTGCCACTCCGCTACGCCAACGCGCAGACAGCGGCAGGCGCTCGCCCGTGATGATGGCAGGGCCGTGAGCGGGTGATACCACGTGGCATTGGCAATCCCGCATTGTCCCGCTCATCGCCACCGCTCGACAGCGCCACACAGGGCTTTGTCGAGCTGGAGAGCTGTGGAGGTGTGGAGCTGAGCCAATGCGATGCCATCAAGCAGAATCGGTATGAGTGGGTGACCCCGGCTCCTCGCCGCCTCGCCTCATGTCGCCCTACGTATGAACGGTGCTGGCGACCTCGCGGCGCGCAAAGGCGAGCGCTGCGCCGAGGTTCGCCATGGTGGTGATGTCGCCGAGACCGGTGTTGAGGCTCACGAGGGTCTGCGCAACTGTGGCGCGAATGCCGCTGACCACGGTGCGCGCGCCGAGCAGCCGGATCGCCACAGCGGTATCGATCAGGGCCCTGGCGACCTCGGTATCGATCATGGTGATGCCCGTCACATCAATGATCACCACCTGGGCGCGGTACTCGGCGACCATCTCCAGGATCTGCTTGCGCAGCGCCCCGGCCCGCGTGCTATCAAGGTTGCCCACCAGCGGCGCCAGCAAGACGTGATCGTCAACCACGAGCACCGGCAGCTCCAGCGTTTGCACCAGGGCAAAGAGGCGCTGCTGCTCGGCCACGCGCTCCTCGATCTCCTGCCGGGCCGCCTCGGCGGTCTGTCGCGCCGCCTCGGCCTCGTCTGCGCGCTGGTCGGCGACGCGCAGAGCGGTAAGCTGCGCGGTGTTCAGTCGATCCGAGACCGCCCAGACCACGACGATCAGCGTGGCGACGCAGGTCGCGTTGAGCAGCCACACCAGCTGCGCTGGCAGCTGCGTATGCGTCGCCAGCGCTGGTCCAAGCGCGACGAGCAGCGCCCCCAGAACGGCGCAGAAGACCATCGTCGCGATTGTGATCTGGCGCCGGTTGCTCAGGCTGACAAGGAGCACGACCACGGCCAGAAAGGGTGCCGCGGCAACGCGCAGCTCTGGCAGCCAGATCGTGACCATAATCTCCGCCACCACGATCCCCAGGGCCTGGGGCAGAACCATCTGCCAGAGCGGGCGCTTGCGCAAGAGCAGCGTCAGGCCACCGCCAGCCCCGGACGTGAAGGTCACCGCCATGCCGGCGAGCATGGCCGGCAGCGGGTTGGCCACAAATACGGCCAGCATGAGCAGGAAGGCGAGCGAGCAACTGCCCATCACCCAGAACGCGATCGTCGTGATGTTCCGCCGCTGAAGCTGTTCAAGAAACTCGCGCGAAGAAGACATGGTGTCGTCCTGGTATCGCGTCACGGACACGGCGAGCAATGAGATGCAGCGCGCCGCAACAAACTGGTGTACGCCCCTACCATACGCGCGGCGCTTACCGCAACCGTACCAGCAGCGAGGCGCTGCGTGCTCAAAAGGTTAAAAATTTGCTAAAATTGCCCGTCTCTGGCATACTATGGCGCGCGAATCACCCGGAAGTTCTGCCGATACGTTAGCCTTCCCGACAGGAGATCGTATGCACGCTCGCGCTTCCTGGTCCGACCTCGCCCTGCCCGGCTGGCTCGAAGCAATCCGCGCTGAAGTTGTCCTGAACTGGAAGTTCAACCGCTACGACATCTCGGCCACGCTCATCCCCGGCGTCCTGTTCGTCCTGGCGGCCTGGCACAGCAGATCACCCGACTGGACGGCGCTGCCGGGCCATTTGCTCTGGGGTTCGCTCTACTTCTGGCTCTACGCCAGCGCCTTCTGCATCTCGAACCAGTTGGGCGGGGTGCACGAAGACCGGCACAATAAGCCAGACCGGCCACTGGCCGCCGGGCTGGTGACGCGGCGCGGCGCCTGGATGCGCTGGTTCGTCGCGATGGCGCTCTTTTCGCTCGTGGGCTGGCACCTGGGCGTCCTGGAGTGGACGCTGCTCTGGCAGGTGGCGCTGGTCCTGCACAACCTGGGATCGTGGTCGCGGCACTACGCGACGAAGAACCTGGTGATGACGCTGGGCTCGGTCGCCCAGCTGGCGGCCGCCTGGCAGATGGTGCGCCCGATCACGCCGACAGTCTGGGCCTGGATCCTGGTGCCGGCGCTCACGCTGCTCACCCACGTTTCGCTGCAAGACATGCGCGATATTGCGGGGGACAGACTGGTCGGGCGGCGCACGTTCCCGATCGTATTCGGCGAGTGGCCAGGCCGCCTGTTCCTGGCGCTCGCCTTCGCATTGTTGCCGGTAGCGACGCACGTCGTATTGCTGGCGCCGGAGGGCTTGCGCCCGGACGTGCTCGTCCTGGACCTGCTGCTGGCGGCGATCTGTCTGGTCATCGCCGGGCGGGTGCTCTGGCTACGCAGCCCCGCTGCCGATCACGTCACGTATATGCTGTATACCTACTGGTACTGCTTCGTCCTCGCGGCGGCGATTGTCGTGCTGTGAGAGGGTGGGGGCGCAACACGGAGTTGCGCCCCGACCTGCCTCAGGGCGTACGTGTTCAGCGTTGGGGGACCCCCGCGCTCCCAGGAGACGTGCGAACACGTACGCTCAGGGCTGCCGGGGCTTGCTGCTGTCAGGCGGGGTCGCGGGCATGGGCAGGATGGGCGCGATCGGGTCGACCAGGCGATTGACGATCGCCCCGAGGCGCTGGAACTGTGGCCCGAGCTCGGTCTCGGCCAGCGGGATGTTGACCGGCACGTCCAGTTGCACCGGGATCGAGGTGACGAGCTTAACGTCCATGTTCAGGTCGACCGGCAACTCTAGCCCTGCCGGCAGCACGATGTTGACGGTAGCATTGAGGTTGCCGCCGCCCCCCGGGAAGTTGATCGCCGCCGGGGCGGTCAGTGGTACCGGCTCGGTCAGCCGCACGACGTTGCGCGGGGTCATGATCGTGTCGGGGTTGATCGGCACATCGAGCTCGATCGGCAGGCGGGTGTCGAGCGGCACCGTGTAGATGATCGTTGATTGCTGGAGATCGCCCACCACATCCTGCAACTCGGCGAGATTGTCGGCGGCAAAGACCTGGGCGTTGGCGGTCAGCCCGGCCACCTGGCTGCGGTGATTGATCAGCACCCCGACCAGCACGCCGACAACCACGATCAGCACGGCGTTGATCAGGAAGGAGGTCCAGATCAGCGCCTTGTAGAGTGGCGCGATGCGGGCATAGCGCGGGCGCGCACGTTCGGCTGTGGTAGAGCGGGCGCCAGTTTCAGCTGCCATACGCAGGATTCCTTTCGCAGCGACATCGGTACGGCTACGGCGCGTGGGCCCGTCACGGGCGGCGCTCGTATGATGGCGCATCATAGCACACGTGAATTACGATCGGTCATCCACCATTGACGAGCCCGGACCGCATCAGGTATGATCGCAGCGCCGTGCAACGGGGCGCGGGCCTGGCGGGGGGCGGCAATGGACGAAGAACGGGCGATCGCGGCGCGCACATGGCACGTCCAGACGCTGGGCGCGCTCCGGGTAGATGCAGGCAACGGCTTGCAGCCGCTGGCGCGCGAGGGGCCGCGGCGCTTACTCGCGCTCCTGGTGCTCAATCGGGCCGCGCCGGTTTCGCGCGAGCGGCTGGTTGACGCGCTCTGGCCCGAGGCGCCGATCAGTCAGGGGCGCCGGCGCCTGGCCGATGCGGTCTATCACCTCCGGCGCGCGCTGCCGCCCGGCGCACTGCAGGTCAGCGGCGATCTGCTGGGGCTGCGCGCCGACCTGGCGGTGGACTGCTGGGCCTTCGACGATCTGGCCGGTGGATCGCTGTCGTCGCTCCGGGCGGCCGTGACGATCTACACCGGCGATCTGCTGCCGGCGATCTACGATGACTGGGTGCTTGGCCCGCGCGCTACGGCCCAGGAGCGCTTGCTCAGCTGTCTGGAGCGGCTGGCCGAGGCCGAAGCTGCCGGCGACGAGGCCGCGGCGCGCTACCGCCAGTTGATCGCCCGCGACCCCCTGCGCGAGACGGCCCACGTCGGGCTGATGCGCGCTCTGGCCCGTGCCGGGCGCCTGGCTGAGGCGCTCGAGGCCTTCAGCAGCCTCGAACGGCTGCTCGATGACGAGCTCGGCCTGCCACCCGGCGAGGCAGCCCGCGCACTGGCCGCCCGTCTGCGTGAACAGCTCGCAGCCGCCCGCCAGGTCCACAACACCTGCGCTCCACCCTGCTGATCGTCGTGGCGGCGCTGCTCGTGGCTGGAACAGCCCTGGCGGCGGGCGAGCGCATCCCGCGCAGCGCGATGACAGGCGGTGGCGGCGCGCAGAGCACCGCGAGCATACAGCTACGTGTCGCGGTCGGCCAGCCGCTGGCGGGTACGAGCAGCGGTGCAGCCCGGCTCTGCAGCGGGCTGCTCTGTGGCGCGGGCGTGCCTGACACCCCTGATCCTGGTGTGCCGGGCACTACGCGCTACCTGCCGCTGATCCGGCGCTGAGGCACAGCTCAAGCCCGCGTGAGGCGATGGACGCGAGGGACGGTGCGGGTTTCACCCCGTCTCGGTGATGTCCAGCCCGATGTCGAGGGCGCGGGCCGAGTGGGTCAGCGCGCCGACCGAGATGAAGTCGACGCCGCTCTCGGCCACGGCGCGGATGCTCTGCAGGGTGATGCCGCCGCTGGCCTCGGTGCGGGCGCGACCGGCCACGGCGGCGACGGCGGCGCGCAACTGCTCGGGCGGCATGTTGTCGAGCAGGATCATGTCGGCGCCGGCTGCGGCCGCTGCGGCGGCCTGGGCGACGGTTTCGACTTCGACCTCGACGCGGACCATTGGCCCCACCGCGGCGCGAGCGCGCGCCACCGCCGCTGCCAGGTCCACACCCTGGGCGGCGAGGATGGCCAGGTGGTTGTCTTTGAGCATCACCCCGTCGTAGAGCCCGAATCGGTGGTTGATGCCGCCGCCCACCCGGACGGCGTACTTCTCCAGCGCGCGCAGGCCCGGGGTGGTCTTGCGGGTGTCGAGGATGCGCGCTCCGCTGCCGTGCAGCGCCGCGACATAGCGCGCCGTCAGGGTGGCGATGCCGCTCAGACGCTGGAAGAGGTTGAGCGCCACCCGCTCACCGGTGAGCAGGCCACGGGCCGGGCCGGCCAGGCTCGCGGCGGCCTGCCCTGGTTCGAGCTGTGCGCCCTCGGCCACGTGGTGCGTCACGGTGAGCGCCGGGTCGACGGCGGCGAAGACGGCGTTGAGCAACGGCAGCCCGCAGACGATCCCCGGCTCGCGGAAGACGAAGCGCGCCGCGGCCTGCGCATCCGCCGGCACCGCGGCCAGGGTGGTCAGGTCGCCGGTGCCGATATCTTCGCGCAGGGCCTGCGTCACCACGTCGCGAATCAGATCGGTGGGGAGATCAAAATTGTGCATGGTGGCTCCTGCAGTGCTGGTCGCTCCAGATCAGTCGGCCGCATAGGCCTGGGCCGGTGCAGGGGCGATCGCCGCGACCAGGAAGGGCGCCTGGCCGCGTGTCTGTACCAGGTGCGCCTGCCAGCGCTCCTCGGGCTGCGGGAAGTCGCTGCGGAAGTGGCCGCCGCGGCTCTCCTCGCGCAGCAGGGCCCCGGCGACGATCAGCCGCGCGGTCAGGGTGGCGTTGGCCGCCGTGATGCTCTCAGGGTCGTCGGGCGCGGCCTGCTGCGGCCAGGCCGCCAGGGCGTCGGCGCCGGCGCGGAGCCCCGCACCATCGCGCAGCGGGCCGGCTGCGGCGCGCATGGTCGCGGCGAGCGTGTCGCGCCACGAATCAGGCAGCGGGGCGCCGGCAGGTACTGGCGCAGGCTGGGGCGCTGCGCTGCGCTGGCGCGTGGGGAGCGGGCCCTGGCGTGTAGCGGCGTTGCCCGCCCGGCGCCCGAAGACCAGGCACTCCAGCAGGGAGTTGGAGGCCAGGCGGTTGGCGCCGTGCACGCCGGTACAGGCCGCCTCGCCGGCGGCGTAGAGCCCGGGCAGGCTGGTCGCACCATCCAGGTCGGTGCGGATGCCGCCCATCAGGTAGTGGGCGGCCGGGGCGACGGGGATGGGCGTGGTGACCGGGTCGAGGCCATCCTCGCGCAGCCGGGCGCAGATCGTTGGGAAGTGGTGCTCGATCGTGGCACGGGGCAGGTGGGTCAGGTCGAGCAACACGTGGTTACTGCCGGTGCGGCGCATGGCGGCGTAGATACCGCGGGTCACCACGTCGCGCGGGGCGAGCTCGCCGCGCGGATCGTAGGCAGGCATAAACCGCGCGCCGGCGGGCGTGCGCAGGATGCCACCCTCGCCGCGGGCAGCTTCAGTGATCAGGAAGCCCTGCCCGGCCCGGGTCCGGTAGACGGTGGGGTGGAACTGCACGAACTCCATGTCGGCCAGTTCGGCGCCGGCGCGGTAGGCCATAGCGATGCCCTCGCCGAGCGCGGTGGGCTGGTTGCTGGTGAGGCCATAGAGCGCCCCCGCCCCGCCACTGGCAATGATCGTTGCCCCGGCGTGCACCTGGTGCCAGCGCCCCGCCTGGTCGCGGGCCAGCACGCCGCTCACCCGCTCGCCCTGCGTGAGCAGATCAACCGCCTGCCAGCCTTCGAGCAGCGTGATGTGCGGGTGGGCGCGTGCGCGGGCGATCAGCGCCAGGGTCACCGCCAGGCCGGTCGCATCACCGACGTGGACGATGCGGCGCGCCGAGTGGCCGCCCTCGAGGCCCAGCGCGAAGGCGCCGGGCTCGCTGCGCGCAAAGGGCACGCCGAGGGTGGCGAGCTCGCGCATCAGGCCGGGGGCCGCGTGGGCCAGGGTGGCCACCGCCGCCTCATCGGCGAGCCCGGCACCGGCCACCAGCGTATCGGCGACGTGGGCGCGGGGCGAGTCGGACGCATCGAGGGCCGCGGCGATGCCGCCCTGGGCCCAGGCTGAGTTGCTCTCGGGCAGGGCGCCACGGGCAAGCACCGTCACCGTGGTCCGCTCGGCAGCGGCGAGGGCGGCGGTCAGCCCGGCGGCCCCTGCGCCGATCACCAGCACCCCGGTGGTGGTGAGCGCAGCCGGCGGCAGGGCCGTGAGCACAAAGCGCGGTACATCCAGCATAGGAACCTCCCGTCTCAGAAAGACCGGCAGCGGACCAGCCGTTGCGACCCCCACGGCCGGACGAGTGTACGTGTTCAGCGTTGCGGTACCCCCGCAAACCCGGGCGCGCGGGCCGCCCGCCCTCGGGCACGATGCCCTCGCACCCAGGAGACGGGTGAACACGTAGCCTCAGAGTGCGACCATGCGCTCGATAGCCGTGCGGGCCCGCGCGGCCAGATCGGGAGCAACCGTCACCACGTGGGTCATATCGCGCAGACTGTTGCGCACCTTCTCCAGCGTGATCATTTTCATATACTTACAACTGATCGACTCGTCGATCGGCAAAAACTGCTTTTCGGGGTTAGCCTTGCGCATGCGGTGGAGCACGCCGATCTCGGTGGCGACGACGAACTGGCTGGCGCCGCTCCTGGCGGCGTGGCGGATCATGCCCTCGGTCGAGAGGATGTGGGTGCCCTCGGCGCTGATCTTGCCGCTGGCGAGGTAGTGCATAGCGCTGCTGACGCAGCCACACTCGGGATGGATGAGGAACTCGGCCTCGGGCAGCGCGGCGCGCTGACGTTCGACCATCGCCGGGCGGATGGCGGCGTGGACATGGCACTCGCCGGCCCAGATGTGCAGCTTGCGCCCGGTCGTCTGGCGCAGGTAGCTGCCCAGGAACATATCGGGCAGGAAGAGGATCTCACGATCCTCGGGAATGGCGCGGATCACCCGCTCGGCGTTGCCGGAGGTGCAGCAGTAGTCGCTCTCGGCCTTGACGTCGGCGCTCGTATTGACATAGCTCACCACCACGGCCTCAGGATGCTCGGCCTTCCAGGCGCGCAGCTGGTCGGCATTGATCGAGGCGGCCAGCGAGCAGCCGGCCTCGGGGTCGGGGATGAGCACTGTCTTCTCCGGCGAGAGAATAGCGGACGTCTCGGCCATAAAATGGACGCCGCAGACGACGAGCACCGGCGCATCGCTGCGTGCGGCGAACTGGGCCATGCCCAGCGAGTCGCCGACATAGTCGGCGAGATCCTGGATCTCACCATACTCATAGTTGTGGGCGACAATCACCGCCTTGCGCTCAGCGCGCAGGGCATTGATCTCCGCGACCAGCGCAGCGGCCGTCTCCGGGGCAGTGTGGGTGAGCGCCAGGCCCATC
Organism: Chloroflexota bacterium; assembly: GCA_013388805.1. Lineage (GTDB taxonomy): Bacteria > Chloroflexota > Chloroflexia > Chloroflexales > Chloroflexaceae > JACAEO01. The sequence goes on along the minus strand of JACAEO010000196.1, from coordinate 10,753 downwards.
GTCGAACCTCCTTGATAACCCTGGGTTAACCTCGCGTTATTAGTGTAAAATAAACACTAATTAGGACGAAAGAAAAACCGCGCGGCCGAGGTATTGTGTCTATCTGACACTAAAGCTGCCTATGAAAAAATCGGCCGCCCGGCATGTTGTGAAAGTGACACTTACCAGAGTATACGACTGGTGGTCCGTCTTGTCAATAGTGAATATTCGTGCGATCTCGCCCCGTCACCCCCGGCGCCGGATTTGCACCCCTGTCCTGCGCTTGCTACAATGGGTCCACCACCTGACCCGGACAGGCGCTTTGCGCTCGATTGCCGCCTATGCGCCCTGCGTCCCACAACTTGCTGGCCCTGCGCGAGCAGCTGAATGCCGAGGAGCGCGCCTGGCTCGACCGCACGGGCGCCCTGCCTGCGGAATTGCGCGCGCGCCTCGGCGCCGACCTGCGGGCGCACCTTGCCGGCTGTATCGCCTGCATTCCCGCCCCGCTGGTCCGGGCGCAGCTCGCCGATCCGCGGCCCGGGCGCGTGCATGGCGCCTTCTGGCAGGGCAGCCTGCTCTGTGCGGACCTCTCCGGCTTCACGGCGCTTGCCGAGCACCTCAGCGTGCTTGGCCGCCAGGGCGCCGAGGAGTTGAGCATCGTGGTGAGCCAACTCTTCGATGCGCTGCTCGCCGAGGTGCACCGCCGGCAGGGAACGCTGCTCAAGTTCGGCGGCGATGCGCTCACCGCCTTCTTTGATGACGCGCAGCTCGGCCCCCAGCACGCCGCGGCCGCCGCGGCGGCGGCCCTCGCGATGCAGCAGCGCATGGCCACTTTCGCCAGCCTGCAGACCCGTGCCGGCAGCTTCACGCTGCGCCTGCGCGTCGCAGTGCACAGCGGGCGCGTCTTTGCTGCCGAACTGGGCGATGCCAGCCACATCGAACTGCTGATCACCGGCCCCGAGGTGAACCGGGTCGCCATGGCTCAGGAACTGGCCGAACCTGGCCAGGTGCTGGTCAGCGACCAGACTGCCGCGCTGATCCCCGGCGTGACCCTGCGCCCGGCCCGCGGCGGCTTTCACGCCATCCAGGCCCTGCCCGAGCCCGATCTGCCGCCGCCCCTGCCCGCGCCGCAGCCAGCCAGCGGGCCGGACGACCTGGCGACCCTGGCGCGGCTGGCCGAGCAACTTGCAGCCCTGCGCCCCTACCTGGTGCGCGGGCTGCCCCGCCGCTTCCTCAGTGCCGCCGCCAGCGGCCCGGGCGAGTTTCGCCCGGTGAGTGTGCTCTTCGCCAATGTGCAGGACTTCAGCCCGCTGCTCGCTACCCTGGGTGATGCGCCCGACACGGCCGCCGCCATCGTCAATGCCTACTACCAGCGGGCGCAGGCGGTGGTGCATCGCTATGACGGCATCGTCAATAAGCTGGACCTGGCTACGCGCGGCGATAAGCTGATGGCCCTCTTCGGCGCCCCCGCCCGCCCACGAGGACGACCCGATCCGCGCGGTGCGCTGCGCGCTGGAGCTGCGTGAAGCGCTTGAGGCGGCGAGCCAGGCGCTTGCCCGGCTCAGCGCTGACCACCACGCGCCCGGCGTCAGCGAGCCCGGCGCTGCGCCGCTAGCTCACCCCCATCCGCGTCTCACCCAGCGCATCGGTCTGGCCAGCGGCACACTCTTTGCCGGGCGAGTGGGCGGGGCCACGCGCTACGAGTACACGGTGATGGGCCCGGCGGTCAACCTGGCGGCCCGGCTCATGGCGGCGGCAGACGACGGCGAGGTGCTGCTCGCGCCGAGCGTACGGGCCGCTGTGGCTGGCCAGGTGCTGCTGGAGGATCGCGCGCCGCTGATGCTCCGGGGGATTGCCACACCGGTGCAGCCGGCCCGGGCCGTGCGGATGGCCAGCGGGGCCGGGGTAGCCCGCAGCACAGCCGGCGCCACCCGTCTCGCGACCGCGCCCCTGATCGGGCGCGACGCCGAGCTCGAGGCGCTGCTGGCCGCGGGGCGCAGCGCGCTGGCTGGCAGGGGCGGGGTGATCGCGCTTGTCGGCGAGGCAGGCACCGGCAAGACGCGCCTGGCCGCGGAGATGCTCCAGCACCTGGTGCGCGCCAGCGCTGGCCCCGGAGCGGAGCGGGTGCCGCCCTTCGGCTGCTTCCTCGGCGAGGCTCAGAGCTATGCGCAGCGCACACCCTATGCGGCGCTGCGTACCGCCCTGGACGAGCTGCTCGGCCGTGGCGTGCAGGGTGCCGACCAACCCCTTGCCGCCCGCCTGGCCCGCCGGATCGGCGAACTGGCGCCCGCACTGGTGCGCTTTGCCCCGCTGCTGGCTGACGCGCTGGGCCTGGCGCCGGACGACAGCGCGCTCACGGCAGCCCTCACCCCGCAGCAACGCTACGATCGCCTGCAGGAGCTCGTGGTCGCGCTCTTCCAGGGCGCGGCTCGCCACGAACCGTTGCTGCTCATCGTGGAGGATCTCCACTGGGCCGACCTGGCCTCCCAGGAGTTGCTGGACCGGCTCGCGGCAGGTAGCGTTGACCTGCCTATCCTGCTCGTGCTCACGTACCGGCCGGAGCCGCCGATCGCGGCCCCGTGGGACACGCTGGCGCACACGCTTCGCCTGCGCCTCGGCGAGCTCTCGGCAGAGGACAGCGCCGCGCTGCTGGGCGCGCTGCTGGGCGACAGCCCACCCCCTGCCCTGCTCGCGCTGCTGGAGCGCGCCCAGGGCAATCCATTCTTCATCGAAGAACTGGTGCGCGCCCTCGTCGCCGAGGGTGTGCTCAGCCGCGAGGCAAGCGGCGTCTGGCGCCTGGCGCGCCGCCCCGACGAGGTGGAGTTGCCGACCAGCGTCGAGGGCCTGCTGCTCGCCCGCCTCGATCGGCTGGATGAGCCACGCCGCGAACTGGTGCAACTCGCCTCGGTGATCGGGCGGCGCTTCCCGCACCCGCTGCTCGCTGAGGTCTATGCCGGCCCGGCGCCGCTCGACACGAGCCTGCAGGATCTGGTCGACATGGAGGTGTTGCAGGCCGATCATGCCGACGGCGACCAGGCGTACCGCTTCCGCCACGCCTTGCTGCGCGACGTGGCCTACGCGGGCATCCTCTATGTGCAGCGCCGCGCGCTCCACAGCCGCGTCGCGCGTAGCATCGCCACCGGGCGCCACGATCGGCCTGATGAGCAACTGGCGCTGCTCGCCTGGCACTACCTCCACGCCGAAGAGTGGGCCCCGGCCCTCACCTTTCACCTGCGTGCCGCCGACCAGGCCGCGCGCCGCTTCGCCAACCGCGATGCGCTGGCCCTCTATGCCACTGCCCTGACGGTGGCCGAGCGGCTCGGCGCGCAGCCCGCGGCCACCGACCTCCCCAACCGGCTCGCCGAGATCCACGAGCGCAGCGGCGAGTTGCAGCTGCTGCTGGGCGAGTATGACGCGGCAGAAGCCCACTTCCGCAGCGCCCTCGCCCAGGTCGGCGCGGCCGCCTCGGAGCCCTGGCTGCGCCTCCACCGCCTGCTGGCCAGTGTGGAGGAGCGGCGCTCGCGCTACGCCGCAGCCTTCGAGTGGCTGCAGATCGGCCTGGCGCGCGCTACCTCGGCCTTGCGGCTCGAAGCAGCCCGCTGCTACCTGCTCGGCGCGGGAATCCACTTCCGCCAGGGGGCGTACACCCGGGCGATGGAATGGGCCACCATGGGCCTGCGGCTGGCCGAGCGCATCGGTAGCCTGGCCGACCAGGCCCACGCCTTCAAGGTGATCGGCAACCTCTACCGTGACCAGGGCGATAACCTGCGGGCGATCGAGGCCCTGGAGAGTGCCCGCACCCGTTTCGCCAGGTTGAACATCCTCAGTGGCCAGAGCGATACGCTCAACAATCTCGGGATCCTCTACACGCGCCTGGGGCGCTGGCCCGAGACGATCGCTAGCTTTGAGCAGAGTATCCAGATCAGCGAGAGCATCGGCGACGTGCAGGCGGTGGCACGCACCGCCAACAACCTCGCCGTGGTCCTGGTGGGCCGCGACCAGTTGCAGCGGGCCGAAGAGCTCTACCGCATGAGTGGCGAGCTCTTCGGCCGGATGGGCTCCGCGCTGGGGGTTGCCGTGACCACGCAGAACCGCGGCGAGGTGCTGCTGCTGCAGGGCCAGCCCGCGGCCGCCCGCGACCTGGTGGCCGCGGCCCTGGCGAGTTACGAGCGCATCAGTGCCCGCAACTTTCTCCCCGAAGCGCTGCGCCTGGCAGCCGAGATCGCGCTGACCCTGGGCGACCTGGCCGGCGCCCGGGCTGCGGTCGAACAGGCGCTCGCCGTAGCCGACGAGCTGGGCATGGCCCCCGAGGCGGCTGCGGCCCGCCGCGTTCGCGGCCAGGTGGCCCTCGCCACAGGCGACCTGGTGGCGGCCGCCGAGGACCTGGCGCTGAGCCGGGCCGAACTGGCCCGCCTCGATGGGCGCTACGAATTGGGCAAGACCTGCTACCACCAGGCGCGCCTGGCCCTGGCGCGCGGCGACAGCGCCGCGTTCGCCGTGGCCCGCGCCGAGGCGCTCGCGATCTTTACCGAACTGGACGCCCGGCGCGATCTGGAACTGGTGCAGGCGTTGTAGGGGAAGGAGACCCGCATGCCGCCCGTGCGTACGTCCGCCATCCTGCTGGTGCTGATCACCCTGTGCGCTACGCTGCTCGGCGCCGGGCCGCTCCCGGTCGTCGCCGAGGACGTAACCCCCGCCCAGGTCACGCAACTCCCGCCGATCAGCGAGAATGAGCCAGCCCGGCCCAACGACAGCCCGCAGACCGCCGATCCGGTCGGTGGCAGTGACCAGCGCTGGAGCCAGCGCATCCGCGGGGTGATCGGCGGCCCGCGCGACGTGGATTACTACGCGTTCAGCCTGAGCCAGCCGGGCTCGACGGTGCGCATCTCGCTCGAGGGCCTGACGGCTGACTACGACCTGGTGCTGGCCGGCGCACCCGACCCGGCCCAGGGCTTCGAGCCGGGCCAGCCTGGCCTCGAAGGCGTCACCGAGATCGGCGCACAGATCTCGGCCATCGGCGCGCAGATCTCGGCCATCGGTGCGCAGATCTCGGCCATCGGCGCGCAGATCTCGGCCATCGGCGCGCAGATCTCGGCCATCGGCGCGCAGATCTCCGCGATCAGCGCCAGTTCGGGCACCCGCACTGAACAGATCGAAACCCTGCTCTGGCTGCCCGGCACCTACTACGTCGTGGTGGCGCCCAGCAACGGCCAGTACAGTGACACACCCTACAGCATCAGTGTAGCGGTGGACGGCAGTGGCCTGCAGCCGCCCCCGCCCGCCCCCGAGGTGCAGATCCGCGTGCCCCGACCGGTCTATGCCCAGCCGGAGCAGATCACAACGCTCTACCTGCTCAACAGCGCGCGCATGGCCGAGCTCTACCCGCAATTTGCCACGACCCAGATCATCTCGATCACCGGCGCGCTGAATGACCTGGCGGGGGTCAACCCGCCCACGCCCAACGGCTTCGGGCCGGAGTACGGCGTGGTGCTCGATCTGGCGTCGCTTCGCCGGATCAGTGACAACGGCCCGGTGATGGCCGGCGTCTACCAGACCTGGCAGGCCAGCCAGAACAACCCGCTTGCCGCCAACTATGTAGCCGCCCTGATCGACAACGTGGTCGAGGCCGCCAGCAGCGACGGCACCTCGGGCCCCGGGGCGAGCGCGCCGCTCTACCTTGGGCCGGCGGGCGCCACCGCTGTGATCAGCTTCCCCAACCTGCGCAACGTGGTGCTGGTCGGCGGCGATGAGGTCATCCCCTTCTACCGGGTGCCCGACCTGACCACGATCGCCAACGAGGCGGACTACGCCGCCTACCTGCGCACAATCGACCCGAGTGGGATCATCGGCGCGAACAATCCGCTGGGCGCGGCGCTACGCTACCGCATGCTGCTCACCGATGGCGTCTACGGCGCCGATCAGCCCTATCGCTTCTTCGGCTTCCCCTTCTACCTTCCGCGCCTGGCGGTCGGCCGCCTGGTCGAGACCCCCGACGACATCGCCAACTTCCTCGAGCGCTACCGTCGCGGCAGCCAGGCCGACTTCCAGATCGACATCACCAGTGACAGCGGCGGCGTGCGGCGCGCGGCGATCACCGGCTATGACTTTTTGCAGGACCAGGCCATTGCGATCTCAACCACCCTGGGCGCGATCGGGCTGGTGGGCGCCGAGACGAACCGGCTGATCAACGACCGCTGGCAACGCGCCGACCTGGAGCGGGCCTGGTTCGATGGGCGGCTCGACACGGATTTCTCCACCAGCGCGCCGAACAGCCCGTTCAACCGCATACCCGTGGCCTTGAGTTCGATCAACGCCCACTTCGACCACTGGCAGGTGCTGCCAGCGCAGAACCCGAGCGGGGCGGGCGCTGGCAACTTCCCGGCGCAGCGGCTGCTGACGCCGGGCTACGATCCGGCAGCTGGCTTCCCCGGCGGCTACTTCCAGGCCGCGCTCGGCTACTCGGTGGGCTGCCACAGCGGCTACAACGTGCTGGAGGCCGCGCTCGCGACCACCGGTGCCGGTGCCTCCCTGTACCGGGCCGACTTCCCGCAGGCGATCAACCGCCACGCCGGCCACTGGATCGGCAACACCGGCTATGGCTACGGCACTGCCGACGGCATCGACTACAGCGAACGACTGGCGCTGCTGCTCACCCAGGAACTGGCCCGCGACGTGCGCGACCCGAGCAACGATTTCGTCTATGTCGGCGCCGCGATCGGCGAGGCCCTGGTGCGCGCCAAACAGCGCTATGTGCGTAATGCTGCGCTGCTCGGCCCTTACGACTACAAGGCGATCAACGAGATGACGCTCTACGGCCTGCCCTATGCGCGCACCGTCGTCAACCCGGCCCTGGCGCTGAGCCCGCCGCCGGAGGACCCGCGGCCCGGTGGCGTCGTGCCGCTCGAAACGCAGGCGCCACTGCCAGCGAACGGGATCGGACGGCTGGAGCGAGTCATCACCTTCACCATCGATATTGCCAACCCGAACAACCGGACAACGCTGCCGCGCACCGGCAGCCAGATCATCACCCTGGACGAGAACGACTTCGTGGTGGACGACAGCTTCGTAACTGCCGGCTTCGCGGCCAGGCCGCGCGTGCGCGTCTTCGCGAACAACCAGGCGGGCGCGCCCGGTCTGCCCACCTTTGCCTACGACATCAGCGCGCTGAACCGGACAGGTACGGCACGCCTGACGGTGCGCGATGTGGTCTTCCTTGGCGGCAGCTACGGTGACGAACCGGGCTTCGACCCGCAGATCACGCAGGTGGTGACCGAAACCACCAGCCCGATTGTAAACACCAGCCTGGAGCCAGACTTCCGCGCGGGGGCCGGCATCTGGTACCCCGACAAGTTCTTCGGCTTCAGCCGGGTGGGCGAGCGCGAGCAGCAACGCGACCAGTTGACAGCGGCCGCGGCCCAGTTCCGCGCCGACAGCAACGGGCGCACCGGCCGCCTGCGGCCCTACGGCGTGATGAGCTTCAAGGTGATCTACAACGACCCGGCGCTGGACACCCCGGCGGCAAATGCCGCGCGGGCAGATACCCAGGGCCCGCTGATCGAGTCGGTGCGGATCGCGTACCCGGGCAGCGCGCGGACGCAACTGGCCCAGAGCCCGCAGACCGAGGTGGTGGTTCGCGCAACCGATCTGGGCGCCGACGGCAGCGGCGCCGGGGTGGGCATCGATGAGGTCAGCGCAGTCTACATCGAAAACGGCACGACCTGGCGCAGCATCACGTTCACGCCGGCAGACGCTGCAACCTACCGGGCGATCGTCCCGGCCACGATCGGCAGTGTGCGCGTGATCGTGCGGGCCACCGACCGGGTGGGCAACAGCAGCTACTACACCGCCAGGGGCAGCTTCACGCCGCCATTGGATCGGACCCTGTTGAGCCTGCCGCTGATCAGGAAGTAGCGGACTGCACAGTTTTTGCCCAACATCCGATTGCACACTTCCAGGCGCATTCTGCTGCGCTTTGCAAGCGTGAACGGGGTATGTTAGAATAGTCCCCGTCTGAAGCGATCAGGTATAATTACGGTACATCACCGCCCGCAGCGCATACTCCTCGAAGGCTCCACGCATCGCAGTCCCGTGGATCGCCCTCGCCGCATTAGCGTCATAACTGTCTGCCCGCGACCGCAACGAAGGAGTGGTTACGATGCTGCATGGACTCACTGATCTGAATGGTCTTCAGCAGGCCGCGGTATGGACCGTGCTGGCGATCTCGATCCTCGGGATCGCCTACGCATTCTTCCTGCGCAGCCAGATCCTCGCCCAGGACAAGGGCACGGCGAAGATGCAGGAAGTGTGGGGGTTTATCAAGGCTGGCGCCAACGCCTACCTGAGCCGGCAGTTTCGCATCATCGCCATTCTGATCGCCGTGCTGACCTTCGTGCTGGCAGCGAGCGTCTTCGTCGTGCCGCCCACCCGTGAGGCCGAGGAGGTCTTTGGCGACAGCGCGACGATGGTGGTCGCAATCGGGCGGGCGATCGCCTTCCTGATGGGCTCGCTCTTCTCGTACGCGGTGGGCTTCGTTGGCATGAACGTGGCCGTCGAGGGCAACGTGCGGGTGGCTGCCGCGTCGCGCAAGGGCTACAACCCGGCGCTGCAGGTGGCCTACAAGTCCGGCTCGGTGACCGGTATGCTCACCGTGGGCCTGGGCCTGCTGGGCGGCACGCTGATCTTTCTCTTCTTCGGCATCTCTGCGCCCGATGCGCTGCTTGGCTTCGGCTTCGGCGGCTCGCTGATCGCGCTGTTTATGCGCGTGGGCGGCGGCATCTACACCAAGGCCGCCGATGTCGGCGCCGACCTGGTGGGCAAGGTTGAGGCCGGCATCCCCGAGGACGACCCGCGCAATGCGGCGGTGATCGCCGACCTGGTGGGTGACAACGTGGGCGATTGCGCCGGTATGGCCGCCGACGTGTTTGAGAGCTTCGAGGTGACGCTGGTCTCGGCGTTGATCCTGGGCCTGGTGCTGGGCGACGCGGCCGCTGGCGCGCTTTTTGATGGCCAGTACGACCTGCGCTTCGTCATCTTCCCGCTGGTGCTGCGTGGCATCGGCGTGGTGGCCTCGGTGATCGGCAACCTCTTCGTCACCACCGATGAGCGCCGGCGCAACGCCATGGCCGCGATGAACCGCGGCTTCTACATCGCCGCTACGCTGGCGGTGGTGGCCAGCGCGATCGCCAGCTTCTTCTTCATGGTCGACCCGAACACCGGCGCGCCCGACTGGCGCCCCTTCCTCGCCACCGTTTCGGGTGTCATCCTGGCCATCGCGCTCGATAAGCTGACCGAGTACTTCACCAGCACCCATTTCAGCCCGGTGAAGGAGACGTCGCGGTCCTCGCAGACCGGCGCTGCCACCAACATCCTCTCCGGCCTGGCCCTCGGGATGGAGTCGAGCGTCTGGGCCATCCTGGTCATCGCCGCCTCGATCTTCAGCTCGGTGCTGATCTTCGGCAGTTACTCGACCGATCCGGCCGTGACCTTTACCGCGGTGCTCTATGGCGTCTCGCTCACCGGCATCGGGATGCTGCTGCTTACCGGCAACACGATCTCGATGGACAGCTTCGGCCCGATCTCCGATAACGCCAATGGCATCGGCGAGATGGCCGGCCTCGATAAGAATGCCCGCAATGTGATGGACGATCTCGATGCCGTTGGCAATACCACCAAGGCGGTCACCAAGGGGATCGCGATCGGCTCGGCCGTGATCGCGGCCGTGGCCCTCTTCGGCTCGTACTTCACCGATGTCGGGCGTGTCCAGGAGACGCTGATCCAGTCCGGTGTGCTGACCGAAGCCCAGCGGCTGACCTATATCAACGTGGCCGCGCCCACCGTCTTCATCGGGCTGCTGATCGGCGGCGCGGTGCCCTTCCTGTTCTCGGCGCTCACCATCCGCTCGGTCTCGCGCGCCGCCGCGCAGATCGTCAATGAGGTGCGCCGCCAGTTCCGTATCCCGGGCCTGATGGAGGGTAAGGTGCAGCCCGACTACGCGCGCGCCGTGATGATCTCGACCGCTGCCGCCCAGAAAGAGTTGATCAGCCTCGGGATCATCGCGGTGATGGTGCCGATCCTGGTCGGCTTCCTGCTCGGCGTCGAGGCGCTCGGTGGCTTCCTGGCCGGTATCATCCTGACCGGCCAGTTGATGGCGGTCTTCCAGTCGAACGCCGGTGGCGCCTGGGATAATGCCAAGAAGTACATCGAGGAGGGTAACTTCGGTGGCAAGCATAGCGAGCCGCATAAGGCCGCCGTGGTCGGCGATACCGTCGGTGACCCGCTGAAGGACACTGCTGGTCCGGCCCTCAACCCGATGATCAAGGTGATCAACCTGGTCGCACTGATCATCGCGCCGATCGTGGTCACCGTCCGCCTGCCCGGCCAGCCGATCGGCATCGGCGTGATCATCGGCATGGTGATCTGCCTCGCCGCCCTCGTCTGGGCGATCTGGCAGAGCAAGCGCGAGGGCCAGCAGATGACCGAGCCGACCAAGGCCCCCGCTGGCGCGGATTAGCGCCGGCTCGCTCTGGTCTTACGGGCCGTCGTGGCGGGACTGCCGCCGCGACGGCCTTTGCCTTTCCCCGTGGCGCGCCCGACAGCGGGGGGCGGTACAAGCGTTACCGCATTGTTGCCAAAGCTTAACTGGCCTGGCCTCGCCCGTGGTGCACCATGAGCGCAGGGCGGGGCGGCGGCGCCCATACGCATCAAGATACGCCCCTGGCAGGGCGGCGGCTGCCTCGCGACAGGCGAACATGTCGTTGTGTTGGCAGTTTCTGCC
>JACAEO010000312.1 GCA_013388805.1 Chloroflexota bacterium | reverse complement strand
CCCCCCCCAAAACGCCAACAACTATCCGCACCCGTCGCTCCGCGCCAGCGTTCCTCAGGGTGCGGATAGCCATCAACGTGTGTTATCGTATTCGCCGAGGAGGAGCATTCAATGACAACCAACGAGCCGACCCGTTTCGAACGCCTACAGGCCCGCTATCAGGCGCGCGACCTGCCCTGGGATCACGAACTGCCGCCGCCCGAGATCATCGCCGCCGCCGAGCGGCTCCCCCCGGGGCGCGTGCTCGACCTGGGCTGCGGCTCAGCTCGTGCCAGCATCTACCTCGCGGCCCGTGGCTGGCAGGCCGATGGCGTTGATTTTATTCCCGAGGCGATCGAACTGGCCCGCGAGCGTGTGCGCGCCGCCGGCCAGGAGGCGCGCGTGCGGCTGCACCTCGCGTCGGTGACCGATCTGCACGTGTTGCAGCAGCCCTACGACCTGGCGATCGATGTCGGCTGTATGCACGGTCTGGATGAGGTCGAGCGGCGCGCCTACGCCGCCGAGGTCGCCCGCCTGGTCCGCCCGGGGGGGCACTACCTGCTCTTCGCCCACCTGCGCACGCGCGAGGATGAGCCCGTGGCGGTGAGTATGCCCGACGGCGTGGTCGAGGCCCTGTTCCAGGCGACGTTTCAGATCGTGCAGGTGGAGCGCGGCATCACGGTGGTTGGCGATCAGCAGTGGCACTCGGCCTGGTACGAGCTGGTGCGCCGCCAGGACGATGATGCGATGATGGGGTAACGCGAGGTCGTGGTGACGCGGGCACGTCGCCGCCGCGTTACCCCGGCGGCCCCGTCACCCCGGCGGCGCGGCGGCCCCGGGTGTAAGGCCGAAGCATTCGCCCCATGGGCCGCGCGTCCGACGCGCCACGCCGCGGGCGAATGCTCCGGCCCTACGGGGCGCCGCATCCCGCGTTCCGCCGGGCAGGGCGCCGTATCCCGCGTTCCGCCGGACAGGGCGCCTCATTCCTCCAGGTGGGTGTTGCGCGTGCCGTGCCACAGGGCCTGCCATTGCTGCGTGGCAGGCAGCGCAACCGGTTCGCCGCAGCTGGCGCGCCCCTGGCCACAGGTTTCGCATTCGATCTGGATGGTCGTGTGCTCGATGCCGAACTGCTCCCGCAGCCGGTGCTTGAGCCCGCGCATGAGCGCCGCCGTCTCGCCCAGCGGTTGATCGTCGACGACGATGTGCGCGCTCAGCGCCACGTGGCCTGCGCAGAGACTCCAGACGTGCAGGTCGTGCACGCTGCGCACCGCTGCCGGCTCGGCGAGCGCTGCTCCGATCTGTGCCAGGTCCAGCCGTTCGGGCACCCCCTCCATCAGCAGGCGCAGGGTCGGGCGCAGCACCCGCCAGGCGCTCAGTACAATGATGACCGCGATCAGGACACTGACCAGCGGATCGACCCAGTACCAGCTGGTGGCCCGGATGATGCCGGCTGCCACAATGACGCCCACCGATGAGACCGCGTCGCCAACGACGTGCAGAAAAGCGCTCTGCAGGTTGATGTCGGTGTGGGCGTGCTGGTGCCCGCCGGCGTCGTGATGCTCGTGCTCATGGTCGTGATGGTGGTGCCCGCCCAGGATCGCGATCACGAGCAGGTTGACCAGCAGACCGATCACGGCAATGACCAGCATCTCGGTGCTCTTGATCGGCTCGGGTGTCTGCCAGCGCAGATAGGCCTCACGGAAGATGCCGACCGCGATTGCGCCGAGGGTCACCCCATTGACCAGCGCCGCCAGTACCTCCAGGCGGTGGTAGCCATAGGTGTGGCGATTATCAGGCGGCAGCGCCGAGAGCCGCAGGGCCACGAAGCTCAAGCCCAGGGCGAGGATATCAGTGGCGACGTGGCCGGCGTCGGAGAGCAGCGCCAGGCTGCCGGTCCAGATACCGCCAACCAGCTCGGCAACCAGGATCAGCGCCGTCAGCACAATGGCAAGGACGAAGCGCCGCTCAACCGCGGGGCGCGGATGTGGGGGCATGGCCACCTCCTCGGGAGCATGGTACAGGTCAGAAACAGGCGTTCCAGCTCGCTTATATCAGGCGGAGCCGGCTCAGCCAGCGCAGAGGATAGCCGAAGACGCGGGCGCCAAGCTCGCCGCCCTCGAGCATCAGCCGTACGCGCGCCAGCGCCAGGTCATCGGCGCGCTGGCGCAGGGCCTGGCCGGTGGGCCAATCGGGCGCCGTGACGATCGCCAGCGCCTGGGCCCAGACATCGGCGCGCCAGCCGCTGAGCAGCCGGGCCGTGCACCATTCGTCGAGCGGCCCAGCAGCAACATCGAGCAGCTGCATGAGGCGAGCGTAGGGCTCGACCACCTCGTCCTGGACACGATCGACCGTCGCTGCGATCACCGCGTTGACAGTGCAGTAGTCAGCATAGCGCTCGCCGCGCACCTCTGGCGCCAGGCCGGCCCAGCTGGGGCCGAGCATATCGGCGAGCACCTGCACCAGGTCGTAGTTGATGTGGGCATTGACGCCGAGCAGCAGGCTGACCACCACGGGCGTGGCCGGGGCGCGAGCGCGCTCGAAGGCCACGCGCCAGACCCGGGCGAGCCGCGGGTCATCGGCCTCGTCGGCCGCAAGGGCGCTGAAGTAGTAGCCGGCGAAGTTGTGGATCAGCTCGCTGACCCAGTGCGGGTCGTGGAAGCGGCCAGCCGCCACTGCCGTGAACATCTGCTCGGTCATACGGGCGTAGCAGGCGAGGAAGATCGCCCGCCGGTCGCCGACCGCGGTCCAGGTGTTGATCTGGTCAGCCATGCGGGCGCTGAGCTGGGAGTCGCGTGACATAGGCGGCCTGTTGCGACGTGGGTGCAGTGTTGGGGACTACTCCCAATGTACCACCAGTTCCTCAAGTGGGCGACGGGGGCGGCGCACTGGGTCGCGCGCGGCGTAGCCAAGCGTGATCAGGGCGTGGGGGTGCAGGTCGGCAGCGAGACCGAGCGCGGCGCGCACCGTCGCCTGGCAGAAGAGCGGCGCGCACATCCAGCCGGTATCGAAGCCGAGGGCATAGGCGGCGAGCAGCATATTCTGGGCGGCACAGCCGAGGCTCTGCACGGCCATCGTTGTTTCGGCGGCCTGTCGCTCGGCATCGGGGTAGTGATCGAGGTCAGCCAGGTAGAGGCAGAGCAGAACGACCGCAGGCGCGCCGATGATCCGCTCGTGGGACTTGCGAAAGCGCGTTTCGATCGTCGCCTCGTCCTGACCATCGAGGGCCAGCTGGTGGCGCCAGGTGGCGCCCATCGCATCGGCGAGGCGCATCTTCGCCGCGGGGCTGGTGAGCACCACGAAGCGCCAGGGCTGGCGCCCGTGGGGCGAGGGCGCCCAGCGAGCCGCCTCGAGCACGGCGCTGATCTGCTCGCGGCTGAGTGGATCGGGGCGGAAGGCGCGCACCGAGCGCCGCCCACGGATGATAGTGAAGAAGTCCATGCGCAGCTAGCGAAACAGGTCAGCGCGCGGGTCGCGCTGCAGGCGGCGGGCCGTCGCGTCCTCACTGGGCGCATAGGGATAGCCACGGACAATCGCCGCCGGCACGCGATCGATCTTGCCCATCACCAGTTCGGCGGCGCTAGCCAGTTCATCGGCCACGGCGATCAGCGTGGCCTGCATCGTGTAGCCGTAGGGGTCGTCGATGCCGGCGAAATCGGTGAGTGGCGCGATGCCGGCACAGCCGATGGCCACATTCACCTGGCCCTCGCGCCAGGGCCGGCCAAAGGTATCGGAGATGATCACCGCCACGGTGCGGCCGGTCGCCGTCTGGAGCGCGGCACGCAGGCGCGCCGCGCTGGCGTCCGGGTCTTCCGGCAGCAGACAGACGACCCGACCGCCGGCAACGTTGGACTCGTCCACCCCACTGTTGGCGCAGACCAGGCCGTGATGCGTCTCGGTGATCAGCACGCCATTGGCCATCTTGACGATGCGCCGGCTCTCGCGGAGCACCACCTCCTGATAGCGGGCGTCCTTGCGGCTCTGGGCGGCGATCTGCTGCGCGAAGGGTGAGGGCTCCACCTCGGCGGGATCAACCAGGCGCCCTTCGGCCTTGGAGACGACCTTCTGGGTCACCACCAGCACATCACCGGCCTCCAGGGCCTGGCCGCCGGCCTCGAGCGCCCCAAGCAACAGTGAGGCCAGGTCGTCGCCCGGACGGACCTCGCCCACACCGGTGACCGGGATGATGCGGACTTCAGGTGGCATACGGCTTGCCTGCGGCATCGAAGCAGAGCGTCACAGGTACTGGCCAGCGATCACACGGAGGCGCTCGCGTGCCTCGGCGGTGATATGGTCACGGCTGGTGATGATCGCCGTCGCGAGGGCGCTATGAGCGATGCTTGTGAAGCCGTCGCCGATCAGGTCGACCGCGTGACGCACGATATGTTGGGCGAGGGTCGCATTGGCCTGTAGCACAGCGACCACCGCCTCGACCGTCACCGCGTCGTGGTCAGGATGCCAGACATCGTAGTCGGTGACCATGGCGAGGGTGGCGTAGGCGATCTCGGCCTCGCGGGCCAGTTTGGCCTCGGGGAGCGCAGTCATACCGATCAGGGCATGGCCGCGGCGCCGGTTCTCCTCGCTCTCAGCGATGGTCGAAAAGGCTGGCCCCTCCATCACCACCAGGGTGCCACCCTGATGGACGGTGGCGCCCGCCGCCAGGGCCGCGGCGTAGAGCCGCTCGCTGAGCGCCGGGCAGAAGGGCTTATCGAAGCCCACGTGGGCCACCACCCCGGCCTCGAAGAAGGTTGCCGGGCGAATGCCCCTGGTCCGATCGAAGAGTTGATCGGGCACGACCACGTGGCCGGGCGCGTACTCCTCGCGGAGCGAGCCCACGGCGCTCACCGAGATGAGGTAGCGGACACCGAGTTGCTTGAAGGCGTGGATATTGGCGCGGCTCGGCACCTCGCTCGGATTGAGGCGGTGCCCGCGGCCGTGGCGGGGCAGGAAGGCCACCCGGCGCCCGGCGAGGCTACCGATCACGAAGGCATCGCTCGGTGCGCCGTAGGGCGTGGTCAGGGCAACTTCCTCGATCTCCTGCAGGCCCTCCATTGCATAGAGCCCACTACCACCGATGACGCCAATCGTGGCCTCGGCCATCGCTCTCTCCTCCAGCAATACAGGGAAGCGGCTCCAGGGAGAGTATACCACGGGCAGCGTCTGCTTCGGGGCAGGCCCCAGACCCCAGGGCTCTCAGGGGTAGCGTTTCTGGCGGATGGCGTCCTGATACGCTGCTTGTCCTCACCCCCCTCCTCCTCTCTCCCAACCTGGGAGAGATTCTCTCATTCGTGTCAAGTGGCCAGTGCCGCTTTCGGTGATGCTTTGACCGGATCAAAGGGTTCCTGACGTTGAAACACT
>JACAEO010000365.1 GCA_013388805.1 Chloroflexota bacterium | reverse complement strand
CTCTGGTAGTGTGGCGCGGTGGAGCCATGTTTTGCCTTCACCTCCACACCTCCACACCTCTACACCTCTACCCCTCCACACCTCCACACCTCCACACCTCTACACCTCCACACCTCCACACCTCTACACCTCCACACCCCCAGCGGGCAACACCTCGGCCAGCACGGCGGCCACCGCGGCGGGGATCGCTGCTGCAACTGGCGGCGTGGGCTCTTCGCTAAAGTCGAGCACGTCGGTCACCGTGATCGCGTAGATCACCAGTTCTGCGGGCAGCGGCAGGCCCATCTGCCGGCCAAGGGCCAGGGCGATGCCGAGGCTGGTATCGTGCGGCGAGACGCTCCGCTCGGTCGGCTGCAGCGCCTGGATGTCAGCCAGGCTCAGGCGAAGCAGGCTGCCCGGGACATGGTCCGCGCGACAGAGCGCATCGATCAGGATGGCGCGGTCGTAGCCAATCAGCAGCTCCATCAGTGCCAGGCCACCGACTGCGGCGGTTGCGACCTCCGCCGGCGGCCGGGGCAGCGGGGCCAGCGCGGCGCCCACTGCCTCCGCCACCCGCACGCCGACCGCGTCATCGGTAAGGATGGGGTTGCCGAGCCCGAGTACGAGCGTACGCATGCTGGTCACCTAGTCTACATACTGGCTCAACCGCTGCAGCTCGGCCCCGGCGGGGTCGCGGATCACGACCTCGAGCGGCATCTGGCCGGGCAGGGCGTGGGTCGCGCAGCCGAAGCAGGGGTCGTAGGCGCGGAAGCCCATCTCGATGCGGTTGAGCAGCCCCTCGGTGATCACCGTACCTTTCTGGATCAGGCCCTGGGCGGCTTTCTTCACCGACATGGCGATCGGGGCGTAGTTGTTGGTGGTGCCGACGATCAGGTTGACCCGCGTGAGGATGCCGCGCTCGTCGGTCCAGTAATGATGGGTGAGCGTGCCGCGCGGCGCCTCGACCGAGCCGACGCCCTCGGTGGGGGTGGTGGTGATCGGCGTGCGGACGTGCGGGTCGGTGATCTCGGGGTCGGTGGCCAGTTCGAGCATGCGCTCGGCGGCATAGAGCAGCTCGACGAGCCGCGCCCAGTGGGTAGCCAGGCGGAAGTGGACCGGCTGGTAGCGCCCGTTGACCCGCTTGCTGCCCAGCGTCTCGTAGAACTTCTCGTAGGCTTCCTGCGCGCGCGGTGTGGCCATCCCGTCGGCGGCGTTGAGCCGCGAGAGCGGGGTGGCGCAGTACACGCCGCTGGCCTTACCATCCTCGAAGCCCTTCCAGCCGATGCCCTTAAGGTACGGGAACTTCAGGTAGGTCCAGCTCTCGCTATGCTCAGCAATATGCTGGGCGTAGTCGCGGGGATGATACTTCAGATACTCAGCGCCGTCCGGATCGACCACGCGGATCATGCCGTCGTAGAAATTGGCGTGATTATTGGCATCGACCGTGCCCATCGAGTAGGTGCGGTGGGTGAAGGTATCGGAGAGGATGAGCTCGACGTACTGCGGGTTGCCCAGCACCAGATCCTCGAACAGCTTGAGGCTGAAGAGGGCAAAATCGACATTCTGGCGCGCGACATCTTCGACGACCTGGCGCTCATCGGCAGCGATGGCCTTGCTCCAGCCGCCGGGCAGCCCGGCGACGGGGTGGACGCCGCGCCCGCCGAGCATTCTGATCACCCGGTGGTTGCGCACGCGGGCGTCGATCACCTGCTTGCCGATCTCGAGGCCCACCTTGTGCACCACACCGAGGATATTGCGCTCGGCGGGGGGCGCATCGGGGCCCATCACGAAGTCGGGCCCGGCCAGGGCGTAGAAGTGCGTGGTATGATCGGCCACATAGAAGGCCGAGTAGAACATCTCGCGCAGCTTCTTCGCCACGGGTGGCGGATCAACGTGAAACAGAGCGTCGAGCGTCTTGGTCGAGGCGATATGGTGCGCCTCCGGGCAGACGCCGCAGATCCGGTCGGTGATGCGCGGCATCTCTTCGGCGGGCCGGCCGACGCAGAACTGCTCGAAACCGCGCAACTCAGGCACGATGAAGTAGGCGTTGGCCACGTCACCCTCATCATTGAGGAAGATATCGATCCGGCCGTGGCCCTCCAGCCGGGTGACAGGATCGATCGCGATTCGTTTCATACGCGTCTCCTTCAGGTGCCGGGTTCGGCGACGCGCACGCGCCGCAGCAACGAGTGAGCCAGGCTGAAGCGGTAGAAGGTGCCGGCCGGGTCGGCCAGCGTATCCATCACCGCGGCGATCGCGTGCTCCTGCTCGGCCTCATCCTGATCAGGGCCGCCGGCGGCCACCACCGAGGCGATCGCCGAGAGCATGCGCGCGCCCTGGTCCTGGCCATCGAGCGGGCCGTAGCATCCTTCGCAGCGCATACCCACCTGGGGGCAGAGGGCGCCACAGCCGCTGCGCGTGGCCGGGCCCATGCAGACCAGGCCCTGCTCGAGCAGGCAGATGCCCGGCTCGGGGACCAGTTCGTAGGGCCGGTAGAAACGGGTGATCTGCTTGACGTTCTTGGCCAGCGGGCACTCCTCGCAGACCGCGACCGTGCCGGCGCCGATGACCTTGCCGCCCGGGGCCGGCAGCGGCACCCCGCTGATCACCGCCTGGATGACCGCGGCGATCTGGTGGGCCTCCGGCGGACAGCCGGGGATGATGTAGTCTACCGGGACGACCTGGTCGAGGGCGCGCACCGTCTCGTAGAGCACCGGGATGCGGATCTCACCCTCCGGGACCATACTCAGCGGCTGGGGCAGCCGGTCGCGGGTCTCATCGGTGGTCAGGCAGTCCGTATAGATCGTACGCATGGTGGCGGCGTTGGTGGTCAGGTTGGCCAGCCCGGGGGCACAGCCCTCGTAGGCGCACGAGCCGAACGCGACCAGGGTCTTCGACTTGCGACGTAGCAGGTGGGCGAGCTCCTCGTTCTCCGAGTTGCGAATGGCGCCGTTGAACAGACACAGGTCGATGTAGCCGTCGGGGTAGCCTTCGACGTCACTGTACTTGAAGTCGGCCACGCAGGGCCAGAAGACCACCTGAAAAGCGGCATCGACGTCCAGGATCTTCTCGCCGATATTGAGCAGCGAAATCTCGCAGCCGCCGCACGAGGCGGCCCAGTACATCGCGAAGGTGGGCTTGGCCATAGCGACTCTCCTCACTTCGGCGGGGAGAGGGTGTCGAGCTGTGGAGGTGTGGAGCCGTAGAGCTGTGGAGCGGTAACGCCATCCGTCGGAGCGCGCGCATCATCTCCACCCTGCTACTGTTCTACACCTCCACACGTCTCCCTCATCCTCCGACCTCCGCCTCAGCCATACGGCGCGCCACCGGTTGCTCGCCGAGCACCGTCTCACGCCAGCGCAACGGCCCGAGGGCGCGCAGTTCTTCGGTCATGCGATCCACGGCTTCGGCCAGCTGCTTGCCCTCCGAGGCAGCAGCCCAGACCAGCTGCACGCGCGCTTCCTCGATGCCGAACTGGCGCAGCAGCGCCTTGAGCAGCGTAAAGCGGCGCAGGGCCTTGATATTGCCCTCGACGTAGTGGCACTCACCGGGGTGGCAGCCGGCGATCAGCACGCCATCGGCGCCCTCGCGCAGCGCCTTGAGCACGAACTCGGGCTCAACACGGGCGGTACACATCACGCGGATCGGGCGCATGGTCGGGGCGTAGTGGATGCGCGCCGTGCCGGCGAGGTCGGCCGCCCGATAGGAGCACCAGTTGCAGAGGAAGCCGACGATAATCGGTTGGAAATGGTTCTCCACAGTGCACCTCCTCTACGCCGGCTCCAGCCAGAGCACCTCGGGCTGGCGCGCGTCCCACAGAATGCCTTCGATCTGGGCCATCACCTGGTCGCGGGTGAAGTGCGCCCCACTGATCGCCGCACTGGGGCAGGCGGCCACACAGGCGCCGCAGCCCTGGCAGAGCGCGGTGAGCACCTCGGAGACCCGGCGATCCTCGTGGTAGACGATCGCGTGATAGGGGCAGAGATTGTTGCAGATGCGGCATCCCGAGCAGGAGTCGGCGTCGATGCTGGCCCGTACCGGCTCCATCTTCATCGTGCGCTGGCCGATCATGCCGGCCACCCGTGCCGCTGCCGCCGAGCCCTGGGCCACCGACTCGGGGATGGCCTTGGGACCCTGGCAGGCCCCGGCGATCAGGATGCCCTCGGTCATGGTCACCACCGGGTCGAGCTTGGCGTGCCGCTCGGTGAACCAGCCCTCGAAGTCGCAGCCGAGCCCGAAGAGGTTGGCCACCTGGCGTGCATCCTTGCGCGCCTCCATACCGGCCATGAGGATGACCATATCGACGGGGATGCGGCGCTGCTTGCCGATCAGCGTATCCTCGACCTGGATGATCAGCTGGCCCTCCTCGCCCGGGCCACGGGCGGCGTCGGTCACCTCGGCCACGCGCCCGCGGATGAGATGGGCGCCCTCGCTGAGCACGCGGTGGTAGAACTCCTCGTAGTGCTTGCCAGCTGCACGGATGTCGATGTAGAAGTTGAACACCTCAGCCTCGGGCACCCGCTCGTGGACCAGGTGGGCGAACTTGAGCGCGGCCATGCAGCAGGCCCGCGAGCAGTACTCGTGGTACTTCTTATCGCGTGAGCCGACGCAGTGGATGATGCCGACCCGCTTCGGCGCCGTGACGCCATCGCGCAGCACGACGCGGCCCGCGGTGGGCCCGGCCGCATTGACCATGCGCTCGAACTCCATGCTGGTGAAGACGTTAGCCAGGCGTCCATAGCCATACTGCGGGATGGTGCGAGCATCGAACTGCTCGTAGCCGGTGGCGAGGATGATGTTACCGATTTCGAGATCGACGATCTCGTCCTTCTGCTTGAAATCGATCGCATCGGTCGGGCAGACGATCTCACAGGCCCGGCACTTGCCGCGCTGGAAGAAGGTACAGTTGTCGGGGTCGATCACCGGATACTTGGGGATGGCCTGCGGAAAGTTGCGGTAGACCGCCTTGCGGTAGCCGAGGCCCACCTCGAAGTTCTGGTCGATGATGCGCACCGGGCACTTCTCAACACAGGTCCCGCAGCCGGTGCAGAGCTCCTCATTGATGAAGCGGGCCCGCTTGCGCACACGCACGCTGAAATTGCCCACATAGCCATGGACCGAAAGGACCTCGCTCCAGGTCATCAGGGTAATGTTGGGATGGTTCTCGGCATCCACCATCTTGGGCGTCAGGATGCAGGCGGCGCAGTCGAGCGTCGGGAAGGTCTTATCGAGCTTGGCCATATGGCCGCCGATCGACGAGTCGCGCTCAACCAGGTAGACGTGGTAGCCGGCGTTGGCCAGCTCGAGCGCCGCGGTGAGCCCGGCGATCCCGCCGCCAACCACCAGCGTATTGGGGTTGATATCGACATAGAGCGGGTCAAGCGGGCGCTGGAGCACCGCCCGCTCGACCGCACCCTTGACCTGGGCCTTGGCCTTCTGGGTGGCCGCCTCACGGTCATCGGTGGCCCACGAGCCAAGCTCGCGGATGTTGGCCATCTCGAAGAGGAAGGGGTTCAGGCCGGCCCGCTGGCAGGTATTGCGGAAGGTCTTCTCGTGCATATGGGGTGAGCAGGCCGCGACCACGACCCGGTTGAGGCCGCGCTCCTTGATATCCTGCTCGATCAACTCCTGGCCGAGGCTGGAGCACATGAACTTATAGTCGCGGGCGACAGTGACGTGGGCCTGCCCGCCGGCCCACTCGGCCACTTCGTCAACTGCAACCGTATTGGCGATATTGTGGCCACAGTGGCACACATACACACCAACACGCGGCTCCTGTTCGGCGCCCGGCGCCCCGTGGGGGCTGCCCCGGGTGCGATCGGCATGCTCGGGGCTCATGGCTGTTCCTCCTCCGGCATCTGGGGTAGCGGCAGACCCTGGTCGCTGCGGCGTGGCTTGCGTTTCGGAGCTGGAGCGGCCGGCTCAGCGGCGGCCCCGATCTTCGCCAGGGCGGGCCGTGCGTCGATGAACTCCTTGCCGATCCCGACCGCAGCAGGCGACAGGCCAAAGGCCAGGCCCATCAACTGGGTGAAGAAGAGGATCGGGATGCGGTAGTTCGTGCCGAACTGCTCGTTGACGCTCTCCTGGAAGGCATCGAGGTTGAGCTGGCACATCGGGCAGAGCGTGACGATCATATCGGCCTGGTAGTCGGCGGCGTTCTTCAGCAGGCGCCGGATCAACTCCAGGGCGACATCGCGGCTGATCTGGGTCATATGGCCGCCGCAGCAGTGGGTCTTGAGCGGAAAATCGACCACCTGGGCGCCCAGCACGCGCATCAGCTTGTCCAGCGAGGTGGGATACTCCGGGTCATCGAAGCGCTCGCGGAAGCCGGGGCGCACGATCAGGCAGCCGTAGTAGGGGGCGATGCGCATACCACGCAGCGGGCTGTTGACCCGGGCCGCAATCTGCTCATAGCCGACGTCATTGACGATCACATCGAGCAGATGGCGGATGCGCAGGCTGCCCGCCTCGTAGTGCAGCCCGCCGGCGGCCAGGGCCGCATTGACATCGGCGGCGAGGGCCGGCGAGTCCTCCAGGTAGCGGTCGACTTTGCTCAGGTTCAGGAAGCAGGCGCTGCAGGGCGCGACCAGCTGGGCCGGGTCGGCCCCGTTGGTGCTGCGCGCCTGATCGGCGGCGAGCGCCAGATTGCGGCTGGCAAGCGCATAGGCGCGCAGCCGATTGACCGCGATAAACTCGGTCGCCCCGCAGCAGTTCCAGTCATCCACTTCGGCAAACTCAACCCCCAGCCGCTCAGCCACTGCCATGAGCGATGTGTGATACGCGCTGGCATTGCGCTCCAGCGAGCATCCCGGATAATAGCCGTAGCGCATAGGCCCTCCCCTTCTACGGGTCGCCGGCAACAGGTATCCAGCCCGTCCATCCCATCGGCTGGCGGTATCACTACAGGACCAGATATGAAACACCGTCCGCACCAGCGGACGGCTCAGGCGGATTTGGCGTTATCGATCTCGCGGGCCCGCTCAAGGATCGCCTTGAGCTGGTCAAGCTGGCGAATCGGGCGAGGGCTCAGGTCAAGCCGGCGCCGTTTCAGCAAGCCCATACCGATCGGCGCGACCTTGAGCGCATCGAGGGGGCGGTGGCGCAGGTAGTAGCGGGTGATCAACCCGAGCTCGAAGCTGCGGCCATAGTTCTCGACATGGTCGATGAAGGTCTGAGAAAAGCCCGGCGCCCGCGCCGCACTGGACTGGCTGGCATAGCCGGCCTTGATCGCCAGGCGCTTGAGGGTGTACATCACATCGGTGATGTGAATATCCTGCGGGCAGCGCTCCACGCACGCGTAGCACGAGACGCAGTACCAGGGCGTGTTGCTGCGCAGCACCGGCTCGCGCATCCCGGCGGCGATCATGGCAAAGAGCGTCCGCGGCGTATGATCCATATCGGGGCCGGAGGGACAGGAGCCGCCACAGGTGCCACACTGCAGACACGCCTCGAGGTGGGGGTCGGTCGGGGTATCCGCAATCACTTCGCGGAAGAACGCGCTCGTACGGGACAGGGTTGCAGACGTCGCCATCAATGCCTCCTCCGTGAGTACGCGCGGGGTCGCCGATGCGTTCAAGGCAACCTGGTGTCACGAGGCCAGCTGCGACAGTGCAGCGCGACGATGTGGGTGTCCCGATCCACTGGCGGTGAACCGCCGGTGGATTGTCGTATATGTCAATCGGGGGTGTAAATTGCAAGGACTATAACACGGTTGCTGGCATTGCGCAGGGGTAGCATTGATAACTTAAGGCAACGTTCTGTTAACTTAGCCTCGTGAAGCGGTGCTACCATGCGTCCTGTCCGGTTGTGCCAGCGAAGTCGCAAGCGTCAGGAGGTGTTCCTCACATGCACGAGCGCGTTGTTCTGCTGACCGGCGCCACCAGCGGCATTGGGCGCGAGACCGCGCGCGGCCTGGCCCGCGCGGGGGCCACCCTGGTGCTCGCCTGTCGCAACCTCACAAAGGCGCAGGCCCTCTGCGCGGAGCTGCAGCAGGCGAGCCGCAACCCGCGGATCAGCGTCATGGCCCTCGACCTGGCCTCGCTGCGCGCGGTCCGCCAGTTCGTCGACGCATTCCTGGCCAGCCACTCACAGCTGCACGTGCTGATCAACAACGCGGGCACCTTCTGCCTGCAGCGCCAGGAGACCGAAGACGGCCTCGAGCGCACGATGGCGACGAACTACTTCGGGCCCTTCCTACTCACCGCGGGCCTGATCCCGGTGCTCGTCCAGAGCCCCGGCGCGCGGATCGTCAACGTCAGCTCCGCCGCCTACCGCTACGGCCGGCTCGACCTGAACGACCTCCAGCTCACACGGCGCTACAGCGGCTTTCCGGCCTACGCCAGCTCCAAGCTCGCCATCCAGCTCTGGACCCAGGAGCTGGCCGAGCGCCTGCAGGCAAGCGGCGTAACGGCGAACTCACTGCACCCCGGGCACGTCGCCACCAACATCTGGCAGCTCTGGCCGCAGCCGCGCTGGTACCAGGCGCTGCTGATCCGCCTGCTCACGGCGCCCATGATCAGCCCCGCCGCCGGCGCCGAAACCACGCTGTACGTAGCCACCGCCCCCGAGCTGGCCGGGGTGACGGGCGCCTACTTCGTCAAGCGGCGCCCACGGGCCATCGCGAAACCGGCGCGCGACCAGGCCTTGCAGCGCGCGCTATGGCGGGTCAGCGAACGACTCACCGGCGCCCGCTGGCCGGTTCAGGTGGCCTGAGCGCACATCCGGTTTGCTATGACACCGTCGTTGCCGCAGGCTGCGCGCCGCTGCTCTGCCCTTCGCGTGCCAGGCGCTCGCGTGCCATCTGGAGCACCGCGCAACTGCCCCCATGCAGGTCGCAGCGGGGGCAGCCGGCGACCATACGCTGCTCGTGCAGATCGACAATCGCATTGGCCGAGCTCCAGTAGATGTGCTTCGCGCCCACCAGGTCGAGGAGCCCGGTGCGCTGGAACATCTCCATCACCGCTGGCTGGAGCGCCGTGAACAGCACCTCGCCGCCACGGGCGTGATGCTCCTCGACGATCTGGCGCAGGGCCTGGGCGCCCATCGCATCGATCAGCGGCACCCCACGCATGCTGATCACCAGGCTGTGGTAGTCGCCCGCTGTCTCGAAGGCCTCCAGCACCGTCGTGACGCTGCCGAAGAAAACCGGACCGGTCAGGTAGTAGACATGGATGCTCGGGCAGGTGGCCGTGATCGGCATGCCCTGGGCCTGGAGTTGCTGCAGGTTGATCGGCGCCGTGGTCACCGTTGTGCTGGTCGCCGACTGGCGCAGATAGATCACTGCAGAGATCGCTATTCCGATCAAAATGGCCTGGGTCAGATCGAGGGCCGCAGTGGCGAGCATGGTGATCGCGAAGCCGGCCATGGCGTGCTTGAGCCGCGCATTGACGAAGAAGTGGATGCTCTCCCACTCGTTCATGCGCCAGGCGGTGACCAGCAGCACACCGCCCAGCGCGGCCAGCGGCACATAACGGATGGCCGGGGCCAGCACCAGGGCGCTGAGCAAGAGCAGCGCCGAGTGGACCAGGCTGGTCACCCGGGTGGCGGCGCCGCTCTTGATTGCCACGCTGGTGCGGGCGATGGCGGCAGTGGCCGGCACGCCGCCAAAGAAGGGGATGATCAAATTGCCGATGCCCTGGCCGATCAGCTCCTGGTTGCTGTCGAAGGGCTTGCCGCTCATCGTCGCGCCCACCGAGCCGCAGAGCAGGCTCTCGATCGCGCCCAGGGCGGCAATCGAGACCGCCGGGGCCAGCAGCTCGTTCAGGTGCTCCCAGGGAATGCTCGCCCAGCTGAGCCGGTGCTCAAGCAGGATCGTCCGCGGGATATCGCCGATGATCGGCACCTGCCAGCCCAGGAACAGGCTCAGCAGCGTGGCCAGGATAATGCCCACCAGCGAGCCGGGAATGGCTTTGCTGAAGCGCGGTAGCACGATCATGGTTGCCATCACCACCACCGCCAGCGTGAGCGTGTGCCAGTCGGGCACCACCGGGTGCGTGACGTAGTGGATGAGCTTCTCGAGCGCGTTCTCGGCCTTCGGCGTGGTCACGCCGAGCACATTGTCGAGCTGGCCGATAGCGATGATCAGCGCGATACCACTGGTGAACCCGGCGATCACGGGTGAGGGGATGAAGGCAATGTAGCGCCCCAGACGAAAGAGCCCGAGCATGATCAGCAGCACCCCGGCAAGCAGCGTGGCGATCCAGACCCCTTCGAGCCCATAGCGCCCGGCAAGGCTGATCAGCACCGCCGACATGGCCCCGGTGGGGCCGCTGATCTGGTAGGCCGCACCACCCAGCCCACCAATCAGGATACCGGCCAGAATGGCGGTAACCAGCCCGGCCGGCGCATCGGCGCCCGAGGCGACCCCGAAGGCCAGGGCCAGCGGCAGGCTGACCGCGCCGACGGTGATGCCGGCCAGCAGATCACGCTGGAAACTGGCCCCGGAGTAGCCAGCAAACTCACGGCGCAGCAGGGCGAATAGGGGCAGACGGGCGAACAGTGATGCCATAGTGAGCGAACCTCGTGTAATATGCAAATACCTTGATATTTGTATATTCGCGGAATAAAGCATAACACGGCGCATAGCGGCTGTCAACCGCGCCCCGGGCGTGGCCAGGGTATGAGCAACGTCCCGCAGGCGAGTGTTTCGGGGGCCGCAGGCCCCCGAGAATCTTCTTTTTTCACTGGTTGGGGGGGG
>JACAEO010000378.1 GCA_013388805.1 Chloroflexota bacterium | reverse complement strand
ACGCGCGACCGCGCGTCGCTCCGGCGATGGGTCCGGGTGTTCGCTCTGTGCTTATGGCGCGCTGAGCACGGCGTTGACCTCCGGCGTGTCTGCGCCGGCACTCACCGCAACCGTGGGGATGCTCGTGCCAGCGTAGGTGCGCACCCGCAGCAGCGGCGCTGTCAGCGTGACAAACTCCACCGTGTATGAGCCCACCGGCAGCCCTGCCAGGGTGTAACGCCCGGCGCCATCGGTCGAGGCGGTAGCCACCGCGACCCCGTTTGCGCGCGCCACGGCATAGACGCCCGCCAGCCCGGCGCCCGTATCCGTCGCCGTCACCCGCCCGCTGATCGTGCCACCCTGCTGCAGCCGCACGTCGAGCCCCGAGACGTTCACGTCCACCACCACGAAGCTCGCTGCCTCGTCGGGATTCGGCGTACCGCCGCTCTCGTTCCACCACGCATCCACATAGGTCCGCGCCGTCGGGTCGAGGGCAAACACCGTGGTGAACTTGAGCCGGTAGACGCCGCGATTCACCCCGCTGGTCAGGAAGTTGCCGTCCGCATCAGTGAGCCCCACACTGACCGGCTGGCCCGTGAACTGGTCGATCAGTACGGCGGACACCCCTGCGACCCCGGCGCCCGTGACGGAATCGGTGACCCGGCCGCCCACCTGTGCGCCACGCCCCAGAGTGATGTCGATCCCCGCTCGGCCCTCACCTGCCCGGACCTGCACCGGCGTGGGGTTCGGCGGCGCATTGCCGTTGGGATCGTAGAGGGCGCGCTGGAATTGCCGGCTGGTGCTGTTGCGCGAGACGGCCGTGATGAACTCGACCGTGTACTGGCCTGCCGGCAGACCACGCAGCGTGTAGCGGCCGGCGGCGTCCGTCACCGCTGTGGCCCGCGCTGGCCGCGCCGGGTCGCTCGCGTCGTAGGCCACAACGAAAACACCCTGCAGCGCGCCCGCCCCATCGCCGCTCACCGTGCCACTGATCGAGGCCCCCAGCCTGAGGCTGGCATTGATCCCGCTGACGGCCGCTCCGGCCGCGACGGGCACTCGCTCTGCCAGGCCATACACCGCCCGCCCGGGGTAGTACTCGCTGAGATAGCGCGCCGTCGTCGCGCGCTCCGAAGTGAGGGTCAGGAACTGCACGGTGTAGTTGCCAGGATCGAGCGGGCCGCTGGCATAACGCCCGTCGGCCTCGGTATGGGCGACACCGAAGCCGTCCGAGTCGGCATCGTCAAAGACGACGATCACGTCAGGGATGCCCAGGCCGGTGACTGCGTCCGTCACCCGGCCACTGATCGTCCCGCTCCGCGCCGCGGCGCTCAGCGTCACGTCCACCCCGGTGCTGATCTGGCCGATCGTGACCGTCCGGTCGCTCAGCCGGGTCACCCCGTAGCTGCCACCTCCCGGCGCCGAGCGCGGGTCAAACACCAGGCTGTAGCTGCCCGCCGGCAGATGGGCCAGGGTGTAGGCGCCGCTGGCATCGGTCAGCGCGGCAGCGGCGGCCTCGCCTGCGCTGTCAAAGGCCACAACGCGCACGCCGGCCAGCGGGCCAGCAGCCTGTACGGTGCCGGCAAAGCCACCAGCGGCGGGCAGGCTCACATCCACGTCGCGGGTCATCTCAGGCGCGCTGACGGTCACCGGGCCGACCGTCGTCGCGGCAGCGAGCCGGAGCGCCGGATCGCTGTTCAGGCTCGGCTGGGCGCGCACGCGGTACTGCCCGCTCGCAAGGCCCGTCGGGACAAAATAGCCGCCATCGGCCCGGCTCGTCGCCGTCGCCACGATCCGACCATCGGCATCGAGCACCGCGAGCGTCACCCCGGCCACCCCGGCGCCGGCTGCATTCCGTACCACGCCGGCCAGCCCGCCCGCGCCGAAGCTCTGGGCCGGCGCGGCGGCAGGCGCGACGAGCGGGGCGGCGGCGGCGCCCGCCACCGCCAGATCCAGCCCCCCGCTCAGGCCGAGACCGCTCGCCAGGTTGCTGCGCGTCCCGCTGACAATAAACGCGCCGACTCCCTCGACGCTGCTCTGTCGCCCGTGGGCGACCAGGCTGTAGTACCCCGGCGCCAGCGCGCCGCTCCCGAAGACAATCCGGATGCGCCCCTCACCGTCGGCGGTGGTGGTGATCGGCAGCGACTCGGTGCCACTGGTCGTATTCAACCAGGTCACCACCTCTTCGCCCGGAGCGTAGAAGTTCCCCGTGAAGGTGTGCGCCGTCCCGGGCGGCCCCTGATCCGGCGAGACGGTCAGGTTGAACAGGCCACCGGAGACCCCGCCTTCGCTCTCGTTACGCACCACCTGCACCTCGGCGAAGTTGCTCCGGCAGGTGCCGGCCGGGCAGGGGAAGGTGGCGAACAGACCGATCAGATCACCCTCCCGGGCATCACCGCGCACGAAGAAGTTGATCCGGCCCCTGCGCG
Source organism: Chloroflexota bacterium (assembly GCA_013388805.1). GTDB lineage: Bacteria > Chloroflexota > Chloroflexia > Chloroflexales > Chloroflexaceae > JACAEO01. The sequence goes on along the minus strand of JACAEO010000378.1, from coordinate 19,421 downwards.
TCTCGCCGGGTGCGACATTCACGACCCGCACCGTCACCTGTTCGTCGTCAAAGGAGACCCGCCCGTCACCCTCATCGAGCGCCGTATCGGTGAAAATCAGCAGGCGCGAGGGATAGAAGAGGCTGAACTGGGTGCTGGGGGCGACAATCTGGTCCTGGTTGGTGAAGCGAAACTCAACCGAGAGTGCGCTCGCCCGTTGCACCTGCTCGAGCGGCACCGGGCGCAGGAAGAGATCGGCATTGACCACCGGTGGCGGCGGCGGCTCGGTGCGGACATCGCGCGCGGTGAGCGGCAGGAAGATCAAGCGGCCAGCAGCGCGGCTCTGGGCAGGCGCCTGCTGGCCTGCTGCCGGTGGTTGCGGCGCCACCTCGGCAGCGACCGGAATCACCCCCGCCAGCAGGGCGAACAGCACAACCAGCGTGATGGCACGACCTGGCCATCGGGTACAACAGTGTGTCTGGTTCATCAAACAACTCCATGAGACGATGTGCGGGCGGCAACCTGGCCGCCCGCGTAATGGACATCAACGTGGCTCGGCGATCGTGATCAGGCGTTCACTGTAATCGACAATCCCGCCACCGGCGACGATCCCCTCGCCAATACAGGATACCATGGTCACCAGCTCGCGGCCCTGGTGAAACACATACTCGATCTGCTCGGGCGCAACCCGGAGTTGCTGGGTGACCACATACTCGTGGGGCTGGCCCAGGCTGTCATAGAGCACCACCTGCGCACCGATGCCCAGCTGATCCAGCCGCGCAAAGGGCGCCGGCAGGTGCGGCGCAGCGAGGAAGGGCAGCACGTGGCCCCAGAGCACGATGTTCTCCCCCTGGCCCGGCGCGGCGCTGCCGTTGTACCAGCCGACCTCGTGGTCCGGCACAACAAAAGCGCCGCTGGCGTCGGTGCCAACCGGCACTGTGGCCTGGTCGAGCCCGATCGCAGGGATGCGCAGCCGGGTCGGCGCGGCGGCCGGTGCGGCGGGAGGCGGTGGCGGCTCCGGGGCAACCCGGGCGCTCCCAGGCGGGTCAACGGCCACCGGGGCCAGTTCGTGGCCCAGCAGCCCGCGCAACACCAGATCCTCGGCGATCTGCGGATGCAGCTCGAAACGCGCCCGCTCGAACCATTGCACCACGTGGGCCTGCCCATCGGCGAGCCGCTCGGTACGCGGCGGTGTCAGCGGCAAGCCGTAGAGCGCCAGGCTCTCGGCCTCGCTGATCAGGCCATCGCCGTCCAGGTCCGTCCCACCGGCGCGCCAGGCCGCAAGAAACGCGCCACAGACGCTGATCCCCGTCTCGGCGGCCTGCCAGCATTCGCCGGGCATCGCCGTGGCGGCGATCGCCCGGCTGAGGCCGCCCTCGTGGCCCAGCACCTCGGCGCCGACCCGGCCGATCAGCACGTCGTAGGGTGGCGGATTGGCGGGGTGCAGTTCGATCCGCGCCCGCTCAAACCACTGAACCAGGTGCGGCTGACCCTCAACCAATTCTTCCTGCAGCCCCGTGATTGGAAAGCCAAAGACCAGCAGGCCGCCGCCCCGCTCCCAGACCTCGCGAATGCGCCCGCCGATACAGTAGCCTGTCTCGACGAAACAGGCAGACGCGGCATCCTGCAGCGCTGGCGCAGCCACCGTGGGACGCGCCGCTAGCCAGCCGGCCAGCAGCGCCCCGAGCAGCACAAGCAGGCCGGCACGGTACACATGTGGAGGAACACGGATCATCGCACTGCACTCACCTGGCGACACCACGGCCCGTACGGGCGGCCCACCGTGGCCGTCCCTCGTCGCCCTGCACCGGTGGCACATGGGCGCAATAATCCCGCACCCCAGGACCCCGGCCCGGGCCGGGTGTCCGATCGTGGGGTGCGGGCCAGGAGCGCCAGGGTGTACCCGAGGCAGCCGGCTTAGACGGCGCGCTCGCGGTCACGCGCGACGACGAAGCGACGCACCACAAAGACAGCGAGCGCGGCGAGCAGCGCCATCCCGCCGATCAGCAGGGGCAGGGCGCCACCACTGGTGTTCGGCAGACGCCCGCTCGCCACCAGCGTGATGTTCACATCATTGACGGGCGCTCCCCCCGTGATCACTCGGTACACCCGGTTGGTCGTGTAGCGCGTCTGGCCACCGACAGTAATATTGGCCTGCACCGTGTAGGCCCGGCTCTGGTTGATGCGCGCCGGGTCGAACGGCACACTGTAGCGGAAGGGCGGCTGGGCGCCATTGGTGGTGAAGCGCTGCTCGGCAATCACCTGGCCGGCGCCGCCCGCGCTCGGCACCTCAGCAATCTGGACCGTCACCACCGCGTTTGCCGGGAGCAGCGTCCGATCAAGGTAGGTCAGCGTCCCGGAGACGGCGCTCGGCGTCGTCTGGGCGCTGGCCAACCCCGGCAAGGCGATAAGCACGACGGCGAACAGGAGCGCAAACGCTGCACGAAGCACTTTCATACGACCTCCTGGGGGGCGATCTCAATCTGCTCCTTCGGCAGCCCGGAGTATAGCAGTCCTTGTGCACTTTGTACAGATTACGAATCCATTAATGGGCTGCAGCGCCCATCCGCGCCAGTTCCTCATCGACGATCTTCTCGTCGAGCTTCTTGAACAGCGGCTCCGGCTCGCGCAGCGCCTGGCCGATCGGCAGGTGCGGCGCCTCCCAGCGCCCGATCCAGCTCGCATAGTCGCCAGTCAGCACCCGGTGGCTGTGCCCGTCCTCCTCGGTGTACTCGCGGAACTGCAGTGGCCCGGCGATGTAGCCGTCGTAGCCGAGATAGCTGTGCAGCCGCTGGCTGCTGAAGGGCAGGAAGGGCGTAAAGAGTAGCTTCAGGCTGTCCACACAGCGCAGGGCCACGTACCAGATCGTCGTGGCTCGCTCGCGATCGGTCTTGATCACCTTCCAGGGCTCCTGCTCGCTCAGGTAGCTATTGACCAGCGCCGCCAGCCGCATCACCTCGCTCAGCGCCGCCTTGAAGCGGGCCGCTTCGAGCAACGCGCCGATGCTGTCGAAGCCACCCTCCACCTCGCTCAGCAGCGCCTGGTCGCCGGCATGCAGCGGGCCGGGCCGCGGCACGACGCCAAAGTTCCGGTGCACATTGGTGAGCGTGCGGTGCACCAGATTGCCCCAGGTGGCCACCAGTTCATCGTTGTTGCGGCGCACGAACTCGGCCCAGGTAAAATCGGTGTCCTGGTTCTCCGGGCCGGCGATGGTGAGGAAGTAGCGCAGCGGATCGGGGTCGTAGCGACTCAGAAAATCCTTGACATAGATGACGATCCCGCGGCTACTGGAGAACTTCTTGCCCTCCATGGTCAGGAATTCGCTGCTCACCACGTTGTAGGGCAGTTGCAGCGGCACTTCAGCGAATGCTCCGACCGCGCTGCCGGCATAGTGACCGTCGCTGAACACGCCCATCAGCTGCGCGGGCCAGATCACCGTGTGGAAGACGATGTTATCCTTGCCCATAAAGTAGTAGTGGCGGGCAAAACGGTTCTGCCACCAGTCGCGCCAGGCGTCGGGCGTGCCCTGGTTGTGGGCCCACTCGATGCTGGCCGAGAGATAGCCGATCACGGCATCGAACCAGACGTAGATCCGCTTGTCGTCACGCCCCTCGTACTCGGGCAGCGGGATCGGCACGCCCCAGTCCAGGTCGCGGGTGATCGGGCGCGGCTTGAGGTTCTTGATGAAGTTCAACGAGAAGCTGCGCACATTCGGACGCCAGTGATCCTGCTGCTCGATCCACTCGCGCAGGCGCTCGCCGAACTCTGGCAGGTTGAGGAAGAAGTGCTCGGTCTGTTTGAAGACGGGCGGACTGCCGTCGATCTTAGAGCGCGGGTTGATCAGATCGACCGGGTCAAGCTGGTTGCCGCAGTTGTCACACTGGTCGCCCCGCGCCTCGCTGTAGCCACAGATCGGGCAGGTGCCCTCGATGTAGCGATCCGGCAAGGTGCGCCCCGTTGTCGCCGAGAAGGCCCCGAGCGTCTCCTGGCGCAGGATGTAGCCCTTGTCGAACAGCGTCTTGAAGATATCCTGGGTCACCCGGTAGTGGTTGAGCGTCGTCGTGCGGGTGAACAGGTCGTAGCTCAGCCCCAGATTGTAGAGATCGTTGGCGATGATCGTATTGTAGCGGTCAGCGACCTGGCGCGGGGTCAGGCCTTCTTTGTCGGCGACGATCGTGATCGGCGTACCGTGCTCGTCGGTGCCCGAAACCATCAGCACGTGGTTGCCCTTGAGCCGGTGGTAGCGTGCGAAGATGTCGGCGGGCACACCGAAGCCAGCGACATGGCCAATGTGGCGCGGGCCGTTGGCGTAGGGCCAGGCAACCGCCACCAGAATGTGCTTGGGCATAGAAGCGCCTTCCTCCGGTCAAGCACCGGACCCGTGCAGAACGCCATCAATCAGGGGCCCGCCAGTCACGCGATTATACCATACCAGTGGGCCGGACGGCCTCCCAGCCGGCGCGCTCATCGGGCGATGTCAACGTCTAGTTGATCGTCCGCGCCGTGGGCGTCAACGCCCCGGCTACCGCTGCGAAAGCCACCTGCGTGGCCTGTTAAGCCCGCGGCTTCAGTCGCCGGGCGGACGACGTTGACGTAGCCCTGGCCCGCTCAGCACGGCTGTTGCTGTTGCAACGTCGCCATGTGCGCCGGAACCTCACGCTCAGGGAGATGGGGCAGGGGGAGGGCCAGAAGCGGGTCGTTTGCAGAACCGCCCCCATTGGCATATCATAGTGGAGATGCGTCGCACAATCCGCACTTTCTGCCGCTGAAGGACGTCATCTCCATGCAAGATCTGCTCAGCCAACTGGACATGCCGATTATCATCGGGCTGATCGTCGCGATCAGCCTGATTCTGGTAGTTGTCATCCTGTTCGTACGGCGTGCCCGCGCCCGCCAGGCTCCACCCGCCGAGCAAGCCCCCCTGAGCGAGCCGATTGACTACACCTCGCTGCCGCTCGATGACGAGCCCGCCGGCTGGCGCGAACGTTTTGCCCGTCTCTCGACCGCGGGCAAGATCCTGTCGATTCTGGTGCCGGTCCTTGCGCTGCTCGGCATCCTCGCCCTCATCCTCACCCTCCTGCCCCCGGGCGAGCAGGGTGCTGCCGTGCCCACCCCCGAACCGGTGACGGTGCGCGTGCGCGATGCGGCGGTGATCCGCGCCGAGCCGCTCACGATCAATGTGACGATCGAGACCAGCGGGCTGGCCAATGGCAGTGTAGTCACTGCCGAACTGCTCGAAGATGGCGAGCCGTTCCCCTGGATGAACCCCGAGCAGACCAGCGCCACGGTGCGCAACAATCGCGCCGAATTGCAGGCCCAGCGCGCCCCCGATGCCCCCACCCCCAGCGCGGACCGACGCTACACGGTGGTTGCTCGCGCCCCCGATGGCACCGCCAGCGCCCCGACCGAGCTGATCATTCCCTCGATCAACCTGATCGCCGATGCCTTCTTTGAGCGCAGTGCCGCCGCGCCGACTGGCACACCCGCGGCCATCGCCACCAGCGCGCCAACCACCGCACCAACCGCGCCTGCCAGCACCCCGACCGCCGCGCCCACCAGTACACCCGAGCTGCCCACCGGTCCTGCCGCCAGTGTCAGCAATGGCGGCAATGTGCGCAAGCAGCCCATCCGCCTCGCCGACAACGTCGTGGCCGGGGTGAACGCCGGTGAGACGGTGCAACTGCTCAGCCGCACCCCCAACGGCGAGTGGTATCGTGTGCGCACGGTCCGCGACGAGATCGGCTGGGTCGCCGTGAGCCTGCTCCGCATCCCCGCCGACGCCCAGGTACCGGTCGCGCCAGTGGTCACGGTCTTTGGCAATGGCCCGCTGTACGAGCGCGCCGCTGCCACCAGCACCGAGCTCGACCGGGTGAACCAGGGCGAGGTGGTCGAATTGACGGGCCGCACCGCCGCCGGCGACTGGTACGCGGTGGTCAATGTGCGTGACATCGCCGGCTGGGTGCCCGCCAACCTGCTCGGCATCCCCGCCGAGATAGCGGCCAGCGTGCCTGTGGCAGAGTGACTGTGGCCACCACCCTGCCGCTCACCAGCCGGCTCGACGAACTGCCCCTGGTTTTCCTCGACCTGGAGGCCACCGGGCTTGACCCGGGAGCCGGGCATCGGGTCTGCGAGGTGGCCATGCTGCGCGAGCAGGCCGGCGCCGAGGCCGGCCGCTTCATCAGCCTGGTCGCGCCCGGGTGCCCGCTTGACCCGGGGGCCGCCGCGGTGAATGGCCTCGATGAGGCCCAGCTCGCCGGCGCCCTGCCCTTTGCCCGGGTGGCGCCCGCCATCACGGCCCTGGTCGACGACGCGCTGCTGGTCGGCCACAACCTGTGCTTCGACCTGGCCTTCCTCAGCGCCGAACTGGCCCTGCTTGGCCAGCCCGCCCTTGCCAGCCCCGGCATCGACACGTTCAGCCTTGCCCGCCGGCTGCTCCGCTGCCGCAGCTACAGCCTCAGCGCCCTCGCGGCAGAGCTGGGCCTGCCAGCGCCCAGCCACCGGGCCATGGCCGATGTGCTGGCCACACGGGCCCTCTTTCACCACCTGCGCGGGCTCATGGCCGACCTGGGGATCGTGACCCTCGGCGATGCAATGCGCTTCGAGCGCGGGCTGCGCCCCGGCGTCGCCGAACCAGCGCCGCCGCCGCTGATCGCCCGCGCGCTGGCCGAGGGCCGGGCCCTGCGCATCGTCTATCGCTCGCGCCGCAGTCCGACGCCTACCACGCGCATCGTGCGCCCGATCGACCTCACGCTGGAGGCCAGCGGCGTCTACCTGCGCGCCTTCTGCGAACTGCGCCAGAACCTGCGCGTCTTCGCGATCGCCAAGATCGAACAGATCGACCTTGCCTGATGCGGATCCAATTTTTCCAGCGGATCTTTCCGAGCGCCAATATGGCGCTCATTCGCGGGCCACGGCCCATCCTGGTCGACCCGGGCTACGGCGCCGATCTGGCCACGACCATTGCCCTGCTGCACGAGGCAGGCGTCGCGCCGGAGTCGCTGGCGCTGATCGTCAACACCCACTACCACGGCGACCACTGCGGCGGCAATGGCGGGCTGCAGGCCCGTTACGGCACGCCCATCGCCGCGCACGCCTGGGAGGCCGGCGCGGTCAACCGCCGCGACGCTGAGGCCTGCGCCGCCGCCTGGCTCGACCAGCCGGTTGAGCCCTACCGCGTGCAGAAGATCCTGCACGACGGCGACCTGCTCGAGACGGGGGCGGCAAGCGTGCGCATCATCCACGTGCCCGGGCACACGCTCGGCCTGATCGCGCTCTATGTCGAGGAGGAAGCCGCGCTGATCTGCGGCGACGCCTTCCACGGCGATGACGTCGCCTGGATCAACCCCTACCGCGAAGGCCCCGGCGCACTCGAGCGGGCGCTGGCGAGCCTGGAGCGGCTGGCCGGGCTGCGGCTGGCCCGGGCCTACTCGGGCCACGGCCCGCCGATGAACGACCCCCTGGCGGCCATCGACGCCGCCCGCCGGCGCTACGAACGCTGGGCCAGCGAGCCCGAGCGGCTGGGCTGGCACGCCTGCAAGCGTCTCTTCGCCTACGCGCTCATGATCCGCGGCGGCCTGCCACGCGAGCAGCTGCCCCCGTACCTGCTCGCCTGTCCCTGGTTCCAGGATTACAGCCGCGGCATCTTCGGCGTCGCCCCCGCCGACTTCGTGCGCCCCCTGATCGAAGAGATGCTGCGCTCCGGCGCAGCCGGCTGGGCCGGCCCGCGCCTGGTGGCCCTCGGCGCCCATACGGCACCGCCGCCCGGCTGGCCCCTGGCCCTACGTCCCCGCGACTGGCCACGGCACTGATGCCGGGGGCCGGTTGCTGCTACAATCGCCAGCGCGTGTTACAACCGCACCAGTTCGCAGAAAGGAGCCTCGTATGTCCACCCCGTTGCGCGAGTTTCTGGAGATCCCCTACGACCAGCTGGAGGAGCTTAACCTGGAGGCCAAAGCCTGGCGCTTGAGCCGGGCCCCGATCGACACCGTCCGCGAGGAGCGCATGCGCTACCTCACCGACGAGAAGCGCATCAAGGCGGTGACCGTCTGCTTCACCGACCTCGAGGGCCGCCTGCACATGCTCGACTACGACAAGAAGTTCCTCCTGAAGTCAGCCGACAACCTGACCTTCGACGGTTCGTCGATCCGGGGCTTCTCGGTCCAGTCCGAGTCGGATCTGCGTCTGGCGATCGACTGGCCGGCCTTCTACTGGCTGCCCGCCGATGTCTTCGGCCCGGGCAAGGTGCTGGTCTTCGCCGAGGTACGGGCCCAGGACGGCTCGCCCTACGAGGCAGACATTCGCTCGCAGCTGCAACGCTACACCACCGAACTCTATGAGCGCGAGGGCCTGACCTGCAACGTGGCCAACGAGATCGAGGGCTTTCTCTTCCAGGGCCGCAACGCCGAGCAGCACTACCGCGAGACCGGCGAGTTCAAATTCGTCAGCACCAGCGGCTACTACCACTCGCTGCCCGGCGGCCCGCTGCGCACCTTCATCGACAGCTGCGCCGAGGTCCAGCGCGCCATGGGCTTCGCCAACGAGAAGGATCACCCCGAGGTGGCACCCTCGCAGTTCGAGATGAACTACAGCTTTACCGAGGCGACGATCGCCGCCGACCAGATCCTGCTGTACAAGCTGATCTGCCGCCAGGTGGCCAGCCGCCTCGACATGACCGCCAGCTTCCTGCCCAAGCCGGTGACCGGCGTGAACGGCAACGGCATGCACACCAACATGTCGGTTGCGCGGGGCGAGACCAACCTCTTCCACGACCCGAACGGCGAGGAGGGTCTCTCGGACTACGCCTGGGCCTTCGTGGACCGCATCCTGCACAGCGCCCAGGATCTCTGCCTGGTACTGAATGCCAGTGTCAACGCCTACCGGCGGCTCGACCCGCACTTCGAGGCGCCCAACGAGATCAAAGCCTCGGCAGTCGATCGTGGCTCCATGGTGCGTGTGCCGATCGGCAACGCGCGCTCGGCGCGCATCGAGGTGCGCGCCATCGCCCCCGATGCCAACCCCTACCTGGCGATCTACGCCCTGCTGCGCACCGGGCTGGCGGGCCCCAACCCGGGCACCCACCTGCGCAGCGGCGGCACGATCCTGCCCGACAACATCTACGATGCGATCACCCACTTCCGTGAGAGCGCCCTCATGGCCGAGTTGCTTGGCACAGAGGTGCGCGACAAGTACGCCGACCTGAAGCAGACCGTCGCCGACCGCTGCCCACGCGGCCTGGGCACGCTGATCAAACGTGCCGAGGTGCAGTTCCACCACGAGGTGACCAACCAGTACCTCTGGAGCCGCTTCTAATACCATTTCCGATGGCGGATTTTGGATTGCAGATTGCCGCACATGGCGTCACGATGAGCGATGACGGCAACGACAATGCGGAACTGCCAACTGGATTTGGTATAACTGCCTCCCCGCACGTACGCGCCGGCAGGTAGTAGTTCCCCAATTCACAACTAGACGCACAGCCCTGCCAGGGGTATGCTAGGGGTAGGAACACGCAGGTTTGCACAACTGGCGAGGGAGCTATGGGCACCTGGCTGATCTTTCTGCAGATGGCGCTCGCGCTGATGGCGGGATGGGTAGCGCTTGTCCCGCTGATGGCCTCGTTGCGTGCCCGGCGTATCGTGCGGCGAGCGCAGCCTTCAACGTCCTCAGGGCAAACCCCAGGTGTGTCCGGTGGTGATGGCGGCTGCGCCGCCACCACCACCGGACACACCACCCTTGAGGTGGCGTAGCCGCCCTATACCCCAGCGCGGTAGGCGGACCTTACACGAGATTGCTGGCAAATCCGGGTACGCGGGCCTCCGGCCCGCATGCGGGCGGGACGCCCCCGCACCCGGCGCGGGCAAAATGGCGTTTGCCAGCAGTATCCTGACGTAAGCCCTGTTCCACCCGGCATGGCTGATTGACAGGCCCCCGCGGCTGGGGTATACTCTAGCCGCAACAAGACTCCGTAGCTCAATTGGATAGAGCGACAGCCTCCGGAGCTGTAGGTTGGTGGTTCGAGCCCACTCGGAGTCGCAGCTATGTGCCCAGATGGGCAGCGCGTCCCCCATGGCATAGCCGTGGGGGGCGTTTTCGTCTACGGGCCGCTGGGATGATCATCTGGCGCACTGCCGGCAGATCAGGTAGACTGCCTGCACGCGGAACCGTGCCGATGCCCGCCCGCAGCGTCGGGGGCCGCTGAGCGCCTGTCGTGGGTTGCTACACCCACACCGGTCGCAGCAACGGCGCATCGATGCAAGAAGCTTCAGGTGAACATCGAGGAACATATTCGTGCGCCACTCACTCCAGCGCGGCCCGCTCCAGGCCGCGCAACGACGTAGCCTGCAACCCGGCTGGCAGGGGTGGATGTTTCGTAGCCTTGCAACCCTCATACTTGCCAGCGCAACCATGATCCTCACCGCCAGCTGGTGGCTGCCAGCCATCGGTCTCTGGCTGGCCCGGCCAGCCGATGTTGCCCCCGTCGACGCGATCGTCGTGCTCGGTGGACGTTACCCCTACCGTGACCAGCACGGCATTGACCTCTACCAGCAGGGGCTCGCGCGCGAGATCTGGCGTACCGGGCCCATTCATTCACCGGGTGGCAGGTTGATCCAGGCCGCCCAGCAACTGGCCCTTGACCAGGGCGTGCCGGAAGAAGCCTACTTCATGCTGGAGTCCTACAGTACCTGGGATGATGGGCAGCAAATTGCTGCCCTGGCCCGGGAACGGGAGGTGCAGCGCCTGCTGATCGTCACCGATTGGGCCCATAGCCGGCGCGCGCTGTGTGTTATCAGGCAACAGCTGGCCGGCAGCAACGTGACCATCCTGTACGATCCACCGCACCAATTTCCGGTTCAGGCCGAAAACTGGTGGCAACATCCACTCGGCCAGGAGTATGTGATCAGCGAACTGGTCAAGATGGCGTACTACTGGCTGCGATACGGTACGTCTCCGTTTGGCTGCTGAGCCCGGCTTGCACTGCGTGACCGCCGCAATCTGCAATCACACTAGCCGTCTGGCCAGGACTGGCTTCGTACGACAGCGAGACTTGTCATTCCGGGCCCGTCGGCTTCGCGGCTCCCGAGCTTGTCGAGGGGCAGGATACACTCCGCGAGGACTCTTCCGTCCTCGTGGCTCAAAGACCCCGCGCGGCGTGGACCCTGCCCCTCGACAAGCTCGGGAGCCGCGGAGCCGACGGGTGGACCGTGCGCGTCGCCGGAGGGCCCGGGGTGACAGGCGGTGGCTGGCATCAGGATGCGCTTCCACGGTGACGGCTCGTTGTCGTACTAAAGGTCGTCGCCTCCCCCTTTGCAGATCGCCCCGATTGGCGGTACAATCGGGACAGCGAGCGAGACGTGCGCCTGCTGCAGGGCGACGCCGGCCGAAAGGGGAGGAGCGATGCGTATCGTCGCGATGATCATGGCCGGCGGCGAGGGGACGAGGCTTAGCGTGCTCTCCGAGAAGCGTGCCAAGCCCTCCGTGCCCTTCGCCGGAAAGTACCGCATCATTGACTTCACCCTCTCCAACTGTGTCAACTCGGGCATCTTCGACGTCGGCGTGCTGACCCAGTACCGCCCCCACTCACTGAACGACCATATCGGCATTGGCAAGCCCTGGGACCTCGACCGCGCCCGCGGTGGGGTGCGCCTGCTGCAGCCCTATCAGGGCCGCAACGACCAGTCGTGGTACCGTGGCACCTCCGATGCGATCTACCAGAATCTCACCTACATCCAGGAACGGCGCGCCGACCTGGTGCTCATCCTCTCGGGCGACCATATCTACAAGATGGACTACACCACGATCATCGAGACCCACCGGCGCAACCACGCCGACCTCACTGTGGGGGTGATGGAGGTGCCGCTCGAGGAGACCGACCGCTTCGGGATTATGACAACCGACGAGCAGGACCGGATCATCGAGTTCACCGAGAAGCCCAGGAACCGCGATAAGGGCAACCTGGCCTCGATGGGCATCTATGTCTTCAACACGGATGTCCTGGTCCGGCGGCTCGCCGAAGGCAGCGCCGATAAGCCACGGATCGACTTCGGCAAGAATGTCATCCCGGCCATGGTCGCCGAAGACCGGGTCTATGCCCACCGCTTCACAGGCTACTGGGTCGATGTGGGGACGATCCAGTCGTACTGGGAGACGAGCATGCAGTTGCTCGATCCCACCCACGAGTTCGATCTCTTCGATCCGACCTGGCGCATCCGTACCCGCAGCGAGGAACGCCCCCCGGCGAAGATCGGTCCGCAGGCCCGGGTGCTGCGCTCGATCCTCTGCAATGGCTGCACCATCCGTGGGACGGTCGAACATTCGGTGCTCTCGCCCGGGGTCTATGTCTCGCCTGGCGCGATCGTGCGCGACAGCGTGGTAATGAACGACACCTGGATCGGCCCGGGGGCGGTGCTCGACCGCGTGATTGTCGATAAGCAGGTGGTGATCGGCGCCGGCGCCCACCTCGGCGTGGGTGAGGATCTGACGGTGCCGAATAAGAGCCAGCCTGATAAGCTCAACACCGGCATCTCGGTGATCGGCAAGTCGGCCCACATCCCGCCCGGCACGAGCATCGGACGCAATGTGGTGATCAACGCCGACCGGGACGCTGAAGACTTCCCGGGCCGCGACGTCCCGTCGGGGGAGACGATCTGATACTACGCGGCGTCGTACGGTCTCCCGCCGCGCGCCGCCGCCCGCACCACTATGCTCCGTACACTGGCCCTCATCCTCGCCGGCGGTGACTCGCCCGCCCTCTCGGTGCTCACCGCCGAGCGGACCGAGGCCGCCGTGCCTTTCGCCGGGAAGTTCCGGATCATCGACTTCCCGCTCTCGAACTGCGTGAACTCGGGGATCTACAACGTTGGCGTGCTCACGCAGTACAAGCCCCGTTCGCTCCATGCCCACCTCGGCGTTGGCCGCCCGTGGGATCTCGACCGGGCCCAGGGCGGTCTGCGCGTGCTGCATCCTTCCCCTACTCCCGATGGCGGTGGCTGGCAGCGGGGGACTGCCGACGCGGTGCGCTATAATCTCGACCTGATCGAGGAGCAGCCGACCGATGCGGTGCTGCTGCTGGCGGGCGACCATATCTACAAGATGGACTATACGCCGCTGCTCCAGCACCACGCCGAGCGCGCCGCCGATATGACCGTGGCGGTGCGCAGTGTCAGCCCGCACGATACGCACCGCTTCGGCATTGTCTCTGTCGCTGGCGATGGGCGGGTCGACCGGTTCGAGGAGAAACCGCGGCGCGCCACCTCGAACCTGGCCTCGATGGGCATCTATGTCTTTCGCAAGCAGTTCCTGATCGACATCCTGGCCGGTACGGAGCAGGACTTTGGCCGCCACCTGCTGCCGCGGATCGTCGCCAACGCCCGCACCTACGCCTTTAACTTCCAGGGCTACTGGGCCGACGTCGGCACCGTCCAGGCCTACTACGAGGCCAATCTTGCCCTGCTGGTCGAAACACCCGCTCTCGACCTGTACGACCCCGAGTGGGTCATCCATACCACCAGCGCCGACCTCCCCGGGGTCGAGATTGGCGAGCATGCCCGTGTCGAGAACTGCCTGCTCAGCGACGGCTGCCGCGTCTATGGCAATGTGACGCACTCGGTGCTCTCGCCCGGGGTCTATGTCTCGCCCGGGGCGAGTGTCCGCGACTCGATCATCCTCGGCGATGCGTGGATCGGCCCAGACGCGGTGGTGGATCACTGCATCATCGATGAGGGCGTGCGGGTGGGCGCCGGGGCCGTGGTCGGGGAAGGCGACATCTCGGTCCCCAATCAGGCAACCCCCGAGCGTCTCAATACGGGCCTGACGCTGGTGGGCACCCATGCGCAGCTGCCCGAGGGCCTGAGCGTCGGGCGCAATGTCGCGATCCGGCCACGCACCCCCGAGAGCGCCTTCCCCAAGAGCCGCAATGTGCCCAGCGGGGCGAGTGTGTAGCATGGCTGCGCAGCAGCCCCAGGCCGGCGCAAGCCCTATGGCAGTCCCTGACGTAACGGTCGATCTTGAGCTCAAGAGCCGCCTGGCCAGCGGCCACCCCTGGGTCTACCGCAACCACGTGCGGGAGGGACGGCGCCTCAACTCAGGCCAGTGGGTGCGCGTGCGCTGCGGCGGCTTCACGGCCTATGGCCTCTGGGACGCCCGGAGCGCGATCGCGGTGCGGCTCTTCAGCCGCGTGGCCCCGCCCGATGCCGCCTGGGTCGCCGAACGGGTCTGGGAAGCCTGGGAGGGCCGGGCGGCCATCCGCGCCACGGCCACCAGCGCCTATCGCTGGATCTACGGTGAGGGCGATGGCCTGCCCGGCCTGGTGGTCGATCGCTATGGCGACTATGCCATCCTCCAGACCTACGCCGAGAGTGTGCAGACCCTGGCGCCCCTGGCGGCAGCGGCCCTGCGTAGCTGTGACCCGGAGTTGCGCGGTGCGCTGCTGCGTGAACGCCCCGCGAGCGACGAGGCCGACTTCGATGACGAGCCCACCGGCCGCGCCGAGGCCAGTCCGGCGCGCCTGCGCCTGCTCTGGGGCGAGGCGCCGCCTGCCGACCTGGTGGTGCAGGAGCACGGCCTCTTCTTTCACGCCGATCTCTACCGCGGCCAGAAGACCGGGCTCTTCCTCGATCACCGTGAGAACCGGCTGCTGGTCGAGAGACTGGTCGGCGGGCGCACGGTGCTCAACTGCTTCGCCTACACCGGCGGCTTTTCGCTCTATGCGCTGCGTGGCGGCGCCGCCGCCGTGACCAGCGTGGATAGCGGTAAGGGCCTGGCTGAGGCCACCGCCGCCAACCTGGCGCTCAACCCGGTCGCTGCCGCCCGTCATCACTTCGTCACCGACGACTGCTTCGCCCTGCTCGATGCCTACGCCAAGGCCGGACGGCGCTTCCAGGCGCTGATCCTCGATCCGCCGAGCTTTGCCCGCCAGAAGCGTAGCCTCCACGCAGCCGTGCGCGCCTATGTGCGCATCAATAGCCTGGCCCTGCGCTGCCTTGAGCCCGGCGGCCTGCTCATCTCCGCCAGCTGCACCAGCCAGGTGGGGCCGGAGCAGTTCCGGGCGATGCTTGCCGAGGCGGCGACGCAGGCCCAGATCCGGCTGCAGATCATCCACGAGGCCGGACAGCCGGCCGACCACCCCGTGCCCGCTGGTTTCCCCGAGGGGCGCTATCTCAAACTGGTCGTCGCGCGCCACTTGCCGATCCCGTAGCGCCCGGCCCCCGTCCCTGCTATAATCAACCTCTATGCATGTGCTCCATATCGCCTGGGAATATCCTCCGCATATCGTTGGCGGCCTCGGCCGCCATGTCGCCGAACTGCTCCCCGCCCTGGCCAGCCACGGGGTCCGGCCGGCGGTGGTCACCCCGCGGCTGCGTGAAGGGCCGCCCGCCGAGCTCTGCGACGGGGTGGCAGTGCGGCGCGTCGACGCCCCGCTGATGCCCGGCGCCGACTATCCGACCTTTGTCGCCCATGCCAGCCGCAACCTGGTCGGGGCCGCACATGAACTGCAGGACGCCTACGGTCGCTTCGATCTCATCCACGCCCACGACTGGCTGGCGACTGAGGTCGGCGTGACGCTCAAATACCAGTGGCGTGTACCGCTGATCGCCACCATCCACGCCACCGAGCGCGGCCGTGGGCGCGGCGGCCTCCACAATGAGGCCGCTCACCGGATCAACGATCTCGAGTGGCGCCTCACCTACGAGGCCTGGCGGGTGATCGTTTGCTCACGCTTCATGGCCGGCCAGATCCACGACTACTTCCAGACGCCGCTCGATAAGATCGACGTGGTGCCCAACGGCGTCTACATTGGCGGCTCGCCCTTCCGCGACGCCGATCACTGGCTCAGCTTCCGGCGGCGCTACGTGGCCGACGACGAGCGCATGGTCTTCCATGTCGGGCGCATCGTCTACGAGAAGGGGCTGCACGTGCTGCTCGACGCCTGGCCCGCCGTGAGCGCCAAGGTGCGGGCGCGCCTGGTGATCGCCGGTACCGGCGGCTACCTGGAGCAACTGAAGGCCCAGGCCCGCGCGCTCGGTATCAGCGAGCAGGTCAGCTTCATCGGCTTCGTCTCGAATGAGGAGCGGGACCAGCTCTACCACGCCGCCGACCTGGCGATCTTCCCCTCGCTCTACGAGCCGTTCGGCATCGTCGCCCTGGAGGCCCTGGCCAACGCCTGCCCGCTGGTGGTGAGCGATGCGGGTGGCCTGGCCGAAGTGGTGCAGCATGGCGTGACCGGGCTGGTGGTGCGCACCGATGACGCTGGCGAGCTGGCCGACGCGATCACGGCGGCGCTCAGCCGGCCCGACATCGCCCGTGCCCGGGCGGCCGCCGCGCTCCGCGAGGTGCGCGAGTACTACACCTGGACACGGATCGCCGCCGCGACCGCCGAGGTCTATGCGCGCGTGCTCGAAGCGTGGCAACAGAGCGACTGGGGGCAGCCGTAGGGCCGCCGATGGTACACTGATAACATCGTTAGCCGTTTCGATCGTAACGAAACCTATGCCAGGGAACAGCTTCGGACAGGTATTTCGCCTCACCACCTGGGGCGAGTCGCACGGGCCGGCGGTGGGCTGCACCGTCGATGGGTGTCCGGCAGGGCTGCCGCTCAGCGAGGCGGATGTGCAGCGTGAGCTCGACCGCCGCCGCGTCGGGCAGAGCAAGGTGAGCTCGCAGCGCCAGGAGGCCGACCGGGTGCAGATCCTCTCCGGTGTCTTCGAGGGCCGCACGACCGGCACGCCGATCAGCATGGTCGTGTTTAACACCGACGCCAAGCCCGGTCACTACGAAACGATCAAGGACCTCTACCGGCCCGGCCACGCCGACTACACCTGGGACGCCAAGTATGGCTTCCGCGACTGGCGGGGCGGCGGGCGGGCAAGTGCCCGCGAGACGATCGGGCGGGTGGCCGGCGGTGCGGTGGCCCGGCTGCTGCTGGCCCGCGCCGGTGTGCAGATCGTAGCCTACACCCTGCAGCTGGAGGAGTTGCGGGCGCGGGTGATCGACGAGGCCGAGATCGAACGCAATATCATGCGCTGCCCCGATGCAGCGGTGGCCGCGCTGATGGTCGAGCGGGTGGAGCAGGCCCGCCGCGCGCTGGACTCGCTGGGCGGCATCGTCGAGGTGCGCGCCCGCGGCGTCCCGCCCGGGCTTGGCGAGCCGGTCTTTGACAAGCTCCAGGCCGACATCGGCAAGGCCATGTTCTCCATCCCCGCGATCAAGGGCCTGGAGTTCGGCGAGGGCTTCGGGGTGGCCAGCCTGCGCGGTTCGGAGCATAACGACCCCTTCGTGCGCCACGCAGACGGGCGGATCGGCACGACGAGCAACCGGCACGGCGGCATTCTCGGCGGGATCTCCACTGGCGAGGAGATCGTGCTGCGCCTGGCCGCCAAGCCGCCCGCCAGTATCGCCCGGCCCCAGGAGACAGTCGATCGCGCGGGCAACCCGGCCACGATCGAGATCCACGGCCGCCACGACCCGACCGTGCTGCCCCGGCTCGTACCGATCGCCGAGGCGATGCTCGCCCTGGTGCTCGCCGATCACCTGCTGCGCCAGCGTCTGGCACGGGTGTGAGCGCCGATGCTCAGCCCACAACGCCAGAGCTCGCTGATCCTCGCGGCGATTGCCGGGCTCTGCTGGGCGGCAGCGCTGGCCCTGCTGCTCTTCGGCGGGCTGGCGGGCGACGCTGCGCCGCTCGCGCTCCAGCGCCTGCTCTTCTATGCACTTGCCCTCGCCGCGCCACTGCTCACCTTTATCCCCGTGGAGCGCAGCCTCGGCCTCACTGGCCTGACGGTGGAGGGCACGCTCGGGGCCTTTCTGCTGCTCTACTGCCTGGCCTTTGTGCCCGCCCCACGGGACTGGCTGCTGGCCCTGCCGGAGCTCCCGGTCTACAGTCTGCTGCTCATAGCGCTCTTCCTCTGCGGCGCCGCGGTGACGCGCCCGCTCATCCACGCTGTGAGTGTGCGCCTGTTCCAGGCCCGTGCCCGCGCCCTCGATGGCCGGCGGGTGCGCCGCCAGTCCTATGAACTGGGCCTGCTCATCGCTACCGTGGCTGCGCTGGCCGGGCTGCGGGTGCTCACCTGGGTGAGCCTGCTGCTGCTGGCCCTGGCCCTGGTGATCGCCGAACTGCTGTTCCTCGCGCAGGTGCGCGCCGAGATCGGTGACGTGTGATACCATTTCAGATTGTAGATTTCAGATTGCAGATTGCCGCAATGGCGTTGCAATGAGCTCTGGCCGGAGTGCGTCTGCGGCTTGTTCAATTCCAATTGGTGTGACATCCGCGAGGCGGTCTGAAGCCTTGTCTCCTGGAGGGAGCATGATCCGGATCAGCATCATCGGTCTGGGCCTGATCGGCGCCTCACTGGGCATGGCCCTGCGCAACGCCGATCCCGCCGAGTCGGCGCTGGGCGCGGTGGAGGTGGTGGGCTTCGACCGCGACCAGCAGGCCGTCAACGAGGCCCGTGGCCGGCTGGCGATCGACCGGGAGGCTCGCTCGCTGGCCGAGGCGGTACGCGACGCCCAGCTCGTGGTGGTGGCCACACCGGTGCAGGCCGTGCGCGAGGTCTTCAGCCAGCTGGCAACCCTGCTGCCCGCCGGCGCCGTCGTTACCGATGTGGCCAGCACCAAGGCCGAGGTCGGGCGCTGGGCCGCCACCCTGCTGCCGGCGGGCGTGGCCTATGTGGGCGGCCACCCGATGGCCGGCAAAGAGCAGGCCGGCGCCGCCGCCGCCGATCCCGAGTTGTTCCGGGGCGCAATCTACTGCCTGACGGTCGGGCACCATACCCCCCAGCCGGCGGTGGAGGCCGTCGAGGCCATGGTGCGCGCGCTTGGCGCCAAGCCCTACTACATCGACCCCGAGGAGCACGACGCCTACGTGGCCGCGATCTCGCACCTGCCGATGCTGCTCTCGGTGGGCCTGGTCGAGATCACCGGGCAGAGCCCGGCCTGGAAAGAGCTCGCACCGCTCGCCGCCAGCGGCTTCCGCGACGTCTCGCGCCTCGCCTCGGGCGACCCTGAGATGCACCGCGATATCTGCCTCACCAACCGCCAGGGCCTGACCCGCTGGATCGATGCCATGGTCGAGTTCCTGCTCACGGTGCGCGCCCAGATCGCCGCTGGCGACGAAGCTGCGCTGGAGGCGTTGCTGCGCCGCGCCAAAGCACAGCGCGACGCCTGGCTTGAGACACGGCCCAATGTACGACCCGGCGAGGCGGCCTTTGAACAGCGACCTGAGATCGAGCGGCCCAACTTGCTTACCTTCCGGCTGCCCAACCGCCGCAAGTAGGGTTCGGCCACGGTACCGGCCCACAGCCACCGGGGCGCCCACGTTGGGGGCGGGACGTGCACGGCGGGGCGGGGGCATCCTCTCAGGTGGAGGGTTTTTGGCGGATAGCGTCCTGATGCGCTGCGTGCCCTCACCCCCCTCCCGCCCTCTCCCAGGTTGGGAGAGGGGGGGATGT
>JACAEO010000257.1 GCA_013388805.1 Chloroflexota bacterium | reverse complement strand
CCCGGGCGCGGGCGACCCGCTGGCCGCCGAGGCGGCAGCCCTGCGCGCCCTGGGCGCCGAGGTCGAGCTGCCCCTGCCCGCGGTGCTGGCCCAGGATCTGCAGGGCGAGGCCGGTCTACCCTACCTGCTGCTCTCCTACCTGGAGGGCACACCGCTGCTCGAACTGGCCGGCGCGCTCGATGAGGAGCAGCGCTATGCGGTCGGTCGCGCCCTTGGCGCCCTTGTCGCGCGGGCCCACCAGTACAGCGCCCCGGCCTACGGCGCCCTCGATCCTGCCCGGCCGCCAGCCTACCACCCGGCCGGGGCCGTCGCCCGCGCTGCACCGAACACCCTCCCCGCCCGGGTGGACGATAGCGACGTGCGCTACTACCACGCCCGGCTCCAGGCCGCGCTCGACGCGGCGCACGGGGCCGGTGAGCTCGATGCCGCCGGCGCCGCGCGGCTGGTCGCCTGGGCCATGGCGCGTGTGGCCAGCACCGGGCAACCCGCTGCGCTGACCCACGGCGACCTGCGCCCGGGGCGCGTGCTGGTGCGCCGCCGCGAACGCCGCTGGAGCCTCGCCGGGCTCACCGGGTGGGGCTACGCCCAGGGCTGGCGACCAGCCTGGGACCACGTGGCGCTCATGGAGCACTTCGCCGGCCCGGAGTACTTCAGCGTGCGCGTCGGCTATGGCAATGCCTACGACGAGAGCACCGAGCGCCGCTACGACCAGTTGCGCGAGTTTGCCCTGGCCCCCTATCGCCTCGTGCTCTTCCTCGAGGCCGGGCGCGCCGACCTGGCGCTGGCGCTGCTGAGCAGAGGCGAGGAGCGGTGAGCGCGACCACCCGCCTGCTCACCGCCGAGGAGTTCTTTGCGCTACCCTGGAAGGTTAATTCTCTATGGATAACTACGAACCGCATCTCTACGAGCTCTCGTCGCCGGGCAAGTATGGCGCCAACCTGCCGCGCCTCGATGTGCCAGCGACGGATCTGCCCGAAAATCTTTTACGACAGGATGACTTGAACGGCTTTCCAGAGCTTACAGAGCCGGAGGTTATTCGGCATTATACGAGGATAAGTCGAAACAATGCGTCAATTGATACCGGCATGATCGCCCTGGGCTCCTGTACTATGAAATACAACGGGAAGCTCCACGAGGAGGCGGCGCGCTACGCTGGCTTCGCGGCGGCCCACCCGCTCCAGGGCGACGAGGTGAGCCAGGGCGCGCTGCAGTTGATGTACGAGTTGCAGCAGTACCTTGGTGAGATCTCGGGCTTCGACGCCGTCTCGCTGCAGCCCGCCGCCGGCGCCCAGGGCGAGTTCACCGGCATCCTCGCCTTCCGCGCCTACCACCTGGATCGCGGTGACACCGAGCGTAGCGAGGTCCTCGTGCCCGATGCGGCCCACGGCACCAACCCGGCCACCGCCTCCATGGCCGGGCTCAAGGTGGTCGAGGTGAAGAGCGACGCCCGTGGCAACGTCGATATGGCCGACCTGCGTGCCAGGCTCTCGCCGCGCACCGCCGGCATGATGCTCACCAACCCCAACACGCTGGGCCTGTTTGAAGAGCAGATCGTCGAGATCTGCCGCCTGGTCCACGAAGCCGGCGGGCTGATGTACGGCGACGGCGCTAATTTCAACGCCATCCTCGGCATCGCCAGGCCCGGCGAGCTGGGCTTCGACTTTATGCACTACAACCTGCACAAGACCTTCACCACGCCGCACGGCGGCGGCGGCCCCGGCTCGGGCGCGGTGGGCTGCACGGCGGCGCTGGCGCCCTTCCTGCCCGGCCCGCGGGTCCGCCAGCGCGCGACCGGCGGCTACGAGCTCTTCACCCCCGAGAAGAGCATCGGGCGCATGAAGGTCTTCCACGGCAACTTCGGCATGCTGGTGCGCGCCTGGACCTACATTCGCACGCTGGGAGCGGCAGGCCTGCGCGCGGTGAGCGAGCACGCTGTGCTGAACGCCAACTATGTGCGCGTCAAGCTGAACGACCTCTACCCTCAGGCCGTCGACCGTATCTGTATGCACGAGACGGTGCTGAAGGGCCAGATCGCCGGGGCGCAGGGCATCCGCACACTGGATATCGCCAAGCGGCTGATCGATTACGGCTTCCACCCACCGACGGTCTACTTCCCGCTGATCGTCCCCGAGGCGTTGATGATCGAGCCGACGGAGACCGAGGGGAAACGCACGCTCGATGCGTTCATCGCGGCCATGCGCGCGATTGCCCGTGAAGCGGTCGAGACCCCGGAGTTGCTGCACGAGGCGCCGACGAAGGCGCCGACGCGCCGGCTCGATGAGGTGCGCGCTGCGCGCCAGCCCATCCTGCGCTACGATGTCGATGCCTTCGCGAAGCTGCGCGCTGAGGGTGGGGGCTAATACCATTTCCGATTGCAGATTTTGGATTGCAGATTGCCGCACATGGCGTCACGATGAGCGATGACGGCAACGACAATGCGGAACTGCCAACTGGATTTGGTCTAACATCCGGTAACCAGCTGCCCTGCGGACGGCCGGGTGGGCCTGGGGGGGGGGGGGGGG
>JACAEO010000256.1 GCA_013388805.1 Chloroflexota bacterium | reverse complement strand
CTCCCCTGGCAGGGGAGGGGGTAGGGGGGTGGGGTATGCGGGGCCTGGGGGTGCAACGCCCCAAAAACTCTATACGTGAAAGGATTGCCAATTCCACTTGGTATAACCGTTCACACCTGGGGGCATCCACGAGCCTGGGAGCGCGGCGTCTCGCCCGTGTCGCGTCTACGGGGGCAAGATGCCCTCGCAGGCGAAATGTGAGCACGTACCTGGCCGCTACTCGTTGAGCCGCAGCGTGAAGATGGCGAGGGCCGAGAGCGCGTAGGCGATCGCAACGCTGATGATGATCGGCACGAAGCCCCAGCGGATCTGCACCACGCCGCTGATCACCGCCGCGAGCGCCCAGCCGCCCGACCAGAGCACGCTCATCAGACTCACGGCGAGGCCGCGCTGGGGCGGTGGCGTGTGGCGCACGACCAGGGCGTCGTTCTGGGGGAAGCTGGCTGCGATGAACAGCCCGCGCAGAAAGAAGCCCATAATGGCCGGAATGAGCAGCGGGCTGAGCATCAGCAGTACGCCGCCCGCGGCGCAAAAGCGCAGCGTCGCCGCGCTCCGCCGCAGCCCGATGCGCGCCGTCAGCGGGGCGCCCAGCAGTGCGCCCAGCCCCATGCCGAGCGAGGCGATCGCCAGGGTCATGCCCACGGCGCTATCGTTCAAACCGAACTGGTAGCGGAAGAAGAGGTTCTGGAAGGGCAGGATCATGCCGCCGCCGATGCCAAGTAGAAAGCCGGCGAGCGCAAAGCGCAGCAAGCGGCTGAAGGGCAGGCGTGTCGAAGCCGCGACGCCTGGCCCGCGGCGCTGCGCGTCCTCTACCACGGGAAAGCGGCGGACGAGCGGGAGCATCGCCACCACCCCCAGGCCCACAACCATGCCCAGGGCCAGCCGGTACGCCGCCGTCTCCTGAGCATCGACCCCCAGCGTGGTGCCGGCCAGGCTTGGCAGCACGCCACCCAGTGCGCTGCCAAGCAGCCCCACCATCATCGTCACCGAGGCGTTGAGCCCGAAGATGCCCGCGCGCTCGTGCTCGTGCGTCACGGCGGCGAGCAGCGGGGTGAGGGCCGTGCTCGCCAGCAGAAAGCTTGCGCCAACGATGAACTGGCCGATGATCAACGTCCCGAGCTGGCTGGCCAGTAACAGGATCAGCCAGCCGCCGCAGAAGCCGATCACGCCGATGAGGGTGGTGGGCTGCGGGCCAAGCCGGTCGATCAACATGCCGAAGGGAAGGCCCAGGAGCATACCCGCCGCGCGACCCACCGTCGAGAGCAAGCCGGCGGTGTCGGCAGCGTACCCCAGACTCGCCAGGTAGAAGTTGAAGAGCAGGTCGGCGATGCTCAGGGCCAGGCCGAAGAGCACGCTGTGCAGCAAAATCCGCCACACCGGTGGACTGAGACGACCGAAGCTGGCGCTGGTGGCGATCGGGGCCATAGGAGATTCGTGTCTTGAACGTGATTGACCCTGTCAGTATACCATATATTTGACGTGTCCAATATTTGACGTCGTGGGTGCTCACGGGCTGATGCAACGTTCGCCCCCAGTGGGGTGTTGTGGGGCGGCACAGCTGCCAGCACCGCTAGACAAGCCGGGCGTTGGGGCTAATCCCAACGGGCGCAACGCTCAAAAACCCTATACCTGAGAGGGGTACTAGCCCGGGCGGGACCGATCGCCTACTGCCCGCCGGTGGGCGAGTGGGTACAATGACACGGTTCTGCTGCCACGCTTTACTCAAGGAGCCGATTGATGATCTATCGACAGCTACGCTGGTGCGCGCCGCTGCTGGCGCTTCTGGTGGTTGCCACCCTGGTTGGCGCGCCCACTCCGGCCCGTGCCGCCGCTGAGCGGCCGATCATGGCCTTCTACTACCCATGGTGGGAGCAGTCCGACTGGTCGTACGATCGTATGAGCGACCTGCCGGCGCCGCGCTACTCTGGCGGCGACGAGGCGGTGTTGCGCCGCCACGTGCAGCAGGCCGATGACGCGGGCATCGATGCCCTGGTCTGCACCTGGTATGGCCCGGATGAGGAGCGGCTGAACAAGCGCTGCCGCCGGCTGATCGAGCTGGCCCGTGAGGGGGGCCGCGACCTGCAGGTGGCGCTCATTCCCGACCAGTCGGCCTGGGGGCCGCTGCGCAGTGTGGATGGCCTGGCCCGGGCGCTGACGGTGTTGCAGCGCGACTTTTTCGGCCAGCCCAACTACCTGCGCTACCAGGGCCGCCCGGTGGTCTTCTGGTTCAATCCCTCCTCGCTGGGCGGCATCGATGCCTGGCGCGAGCTGCGCAACCGGGTGGATCCGGGCCGCGAGCAGTACTGGTTCGGCGGCACTGACAACTTCAGCTACCTGGATGTGTATGATGCGCTCTACTACTTCGACATCAGCTGGGAGAGCCGCCCCGGTGCGGCGATGGCCTCGTATGGGCGGCGCCTTGAGCAGTGGAACCAGGCCAACGGGCAGGACCGGCCCTTCGTCGCCACGGTGATGCCGGGCTATGACGACCTGCGCATCCGTGGCGGCCACGCGCGTGACCGGCAGAACGGCGAGTACTATCGCGGCACCTGGCAGACGGCGATCGACCGCAACGCGCGGGCCGTGGTACTCACCAGCTTCAACGAGTTCTACGAGGGCAGCCACATCGAGCCGAGCGAGCGGCACGGCGACCTCTATCTGCGCCTGACCCGCGAGCTGAGCGAGCGCTTCCGCAGCCAGGTGGGCCAGGCCACACCCGCGCCACCGCCAGCGCCCGAGTGTCAGGTCTTCGCCGAGACGGGCCACCAGGTCTGCGGGCGCCTGCTGCAGTACTGGCGCGAGAACGGCGGGCTGCCGGTCTTTGGCTTGCCGATCGGGCCCCAGCAAGCGGTGACCATCGAGGGGCGTGCGTACCAGGCCCAGGCCTTCGAACGCAACCGGCTGGAGCTGCACCCGCAGAATGGGCGACCGTACGACGTGCTGCTCGGGCGCCTCGGTGTGGAGGTCCTGGGGCGCCAGGGCCGCGACTGGCAGCAGTTCACCAGGGTGGACGGCGCGCCCGCGGGCTGCCTGTTCTTCCCGGAGACGGGCCACAGCCTCTGTGAGCCCTTCCTGAGCGCGTTCCGCCGCAGCGGCCTGGAGTTCGACGGGCAGCGCGGCTACAGCCTGGCGGAGAGCGTGGCCCTCTTTGGCCTGCCACTCAGCGAGCCGCAGACCGAAACGATCGAGGGGCGCCAACTCACTGTCCAGTGGTTTGAGCGGGCCCGGTTCGAGTGGCACCCGGACAACCCCGACCCGTACAAGGTCCTGCTCGGGCGCCTGGGGGTCGAGTAGCGCGAGCGGGGTGGCTCATACCAGGTGGTATTGGCAATCCCGCAGTGTCCCGCTCAGCTCGACAGCTCGACAGCTCCACACAGGGCTTTGTCGAGCTGTCGCGCTGTGGAGGTGTGGAGCTGAGCCAATGCGATGCCATCAAGCAGAATCGGTATCAGTGGTGCATCTGGCAGGCACGTACCATGTCACCCTGAGGCATACTTCACACGCACGTGACAAGCCAGCCGTCAGCTCTACAGCTCCACAGCTCTACAGGCCGGTTGTGTGGAGCTGTGGAGCAACGGCCACGCGAGAACGCCCGATCCTGAACCATGCCTGAGCGAAGGAGCCGAAGCCCTGAGCCCTTCGCTTCGCTCGGGGGAAACGCCGTACTGGACAAACCACTCAGGTCCTGCGGGCCTGCAGCATCACGGCAGCGGGGCCGGCGAAGCTGAGCAGCGTTCCGTCGCGCCTGGCCGGCGCCTGCCCGCCGTAGCGCGTGTCCTCCGTGTCGAGCAGCGGCAGCCAGGCTGTACCATCGGGAGGGGTGAGCTCGGGCGATGCGGCCAGGTCCACCCGGGTTGGGCCGCCCAGGTTGACCAGGGCGAGCAGGTGGTGCCCGGGCGCCTCGCGTCGCAGCGCGATGGCGCGCTCGCCCACGGGCTGCACGCTGAAGCTGCCGCCGCGCAAGGCCGGATGGCTGCGCCGGAGGGCCAGCAGATCCTGGTAGAGGCGGAGCACAGCCGCGTGCGGCTCGCGCTCGCGCTCCTCCCAGCGTAGCATCGAGCGGTGGAAGGTTGCCTCGGCCTGGGGGTCGGGTATGGCTTCGCCCGCGAAGGCGCTGAAGGCGGCGAACTCCTTGCGCCGTCCCTCCGTCACCAGGCGACCCAGCGTCTGATTGTGGTCGGTGAAGAAGAGAAACGGGGTCGAGGCCGCCCACTCCTGGCCCATCCAGAGCAGCGGGGTCTGCGGCACGAGCAGCAGCAGCGCCGAGGCGGCGCGGTAGGCGGCCAGCGGCACCTGGTGATGCAGGCGCTCGCCAAAGGCGCGGTTGCCGACCTGGTCGTGGTTCTGGATGCAGTAGACGAAGTGGGCGGCTGCGATATCGTCGGCGGGCGCGCCGCGCGGCTGCCCGCTGCGTAGCGTCGGCTGGCCGGTGTAGAACCAGCCCCGGCGGATGGTGGTCGCCAGGTCGGCGGCGTTCCCGCTGTAATCGGCGTAATAGCTATCCTGTTCGCCGGTGAGGGCGACGCGCACCTGGTGATGGAAATCGTCGGCCCAGACGCCATCGAGTCCCCAGCCGTCACGTTGGGCCGGGCGCACGAGCTGCGGATCATTGGCCTCACTTTCCGCGATCAGCAGGAAGTGGCGGTCGGGTGGGAGCGCTGCGCGCAGCCGGGTGGCCAGTTCGGCCAGGATGGGTGGCGTGCTCTCGTCGAAGATCGCGTGGACCGCATCGAGGCGCAGGCCGTCGAGGTGGTACTCGTGGGCCCAGTAGAGCGCATTGGTGATGAAGAACTCGCGCACGGGCCGGCAGCCGGGGCCGTCCATATTCACAGCCTCGCCCCATGGCGTCTGGTAGCGGTCGGTAAAATAGGTGGGACTGAAGACCCTGAGGTAGTTGCCATCGGGGCCAAGGTGGTTGTAGACCACGTCGAGCAGCACGGCCAGCCCGCAGGCGTGGGCGGCATCGACGAGCCGGCGCAGGCCCGTGGGGCCGCCATAGGCCCAGTGGGGTGCGAAAAGATCGACCCCATCGTAGCCCCAGCCGCGCCGCCCCGGAAACTGCGCGACCGGCATCAGTTCGATCGCGGTCACGCCGAGGCGGACCAGATTGTCCAGGCGGGCGATCAGCCCGTCGAAGGTGCCACTGGGCGTGGCGCAGCCGACGTGCAGTTCATAGATCACCAGGTCTTCGAGCGGCACGCCGTGCCAGCCCGCATCGTGCCAGCTGAAGGCTGCGGGGTCAACGACCTCCGAGGGGCCGTGGGGCCCCTCGGGCTGGGCGCGCGCGGCAGGGTCGGGCCGCGGGTCGCCACCGTCAACCCGATAGCTGTAGCACGCCCCGGCGCCAATCCCGGCCACGTGGGCTGCGAAGTAGCCGTCGGGTTCGCGGGCGAGCGCATAGCTGCCCCGCCGGTCGCCCTGGGCAACCAGCACCTCCACCGTGCGGGCCATCGGCGCCCAGACGCGAAAGCGCGTCCCGGTTGCATCGGGCTGCGCCCCGATCGGCATCTCCCAGTTCATGCTGTCGCTCCTCGCGTCATCGCATCTCTGCACCGCTCTCAGTCTACACGGTGCTTGCCCAGCAGGCAATTGTCCTACCTGGCAGGGTAGGGCTGATGCACACAGCCCTGGCTGTGCGAAGCCAGTGCATTGACCACCCCCGGGCTTTCTGGTATAGTGCCAGTACCCAGGCTACGAACGTTACACCCGGACACGCTGGTCTGGACGGACGTTGCAGTTCGACAGCGGCAGAAGTGAAAGGGACTTCTCCAATGAGCACAGGTAAGACGACCGCAACCGGCACGGCGGGCACGCTCACCGCCGACATTGGGCTGAGCGCGGCGAATGTGCAGGGTACGGTGGCCATTCTGAGCCGGCTCCTCGCCGACGAGCACGTGCTCTACACCCGGCTGCGCAACTACCACTGGAACGTGGTGGGGATGGCCTTTGGCCCGCTCCACGCGCTCTTTCAGGAGCAGTACGAGGCGCTGGCCGGTGACATCGACGAGATCGCCGAGCGCATTCGCTCGCTCGGTGCGACGGCCCCCGGCACGATGACCGAGTTCCTGCAGCTCGCCACGCTGGCCGAGCGCCCCGGCGACTATCCTGATGACCGGACGATGGTGGCCCACCTGGTGGCCGACCACGAGGCGATCATCCGCCATCTGCGGCGCGATGTGCGCGCCACTGATGAGCAGTACGACGACCTCGGCACCAGTGATTTCCTCACCGCCCTGATGGAGAAGCACGAGAAGATGGCCTGGTTGCTGCGCGCCCATATCGAGCAGCGCGGCTAAACCAGGTCGGCACGACTCACGTAAGCCCTCGGCGCCCTCTGTGGTGCCGGGGGCTTCGTCAGCTCAGCGCAGCGCGCGCAGGCGCGCGGCGGCCTGCTCCGGGGTCAGATCACGCTGGGCTTCGCCGAGCAACTCGAAGCCGACCATAAACTTGCGCACCGTGGCCGAGCGCAGCAGTGGTGGGAGGAAATGGGCGTGGAGGTGCCAGGCGGGGTGGGGCGCACCATCGGTGGGGGCCTGGTGAAAGCCCATTGAGTAGGGGAAGGGGGCCGCAAAAAGCGCGTCGTAGCGCGTGGTGAGCTCCTTGAGCATGGCGGCCAGCCCATCGCGTTCCGCCCCGTCCAGGGCCACGAGCGACGGCGCGGGGCGGCGGGCGACGACCAGTGTTTCGAACGGCCAGGCTGCCCAGAAGGGCACCAGGGCCACGAAGTGCTCATTCTGGCAGACGAGGCGCTCGGCGCGCTCCAGCTCGATCGCCAGGTAGTCGCTCAGCAAGGTGCGCCCGTGGGCGGCGTAGTAGCTGCGCTGGGACGCGTCCTCACGGGCGAACTGCACCGGCATAAAACTCGTGCCCCAGAGCTGGCCGTGGGGATGGGGGTTCGAGGCGCCCATCATTGCGCCGCGATTCTCGAAGATCAGCACATGGCGCACCCAGGGGAGCGCGCTGAGCTCGGCATACTGGGCAGCCCAGGTGTCGACCACGGCGCGCAGTTCAGCTGGAGTCAGCTGCGGCAGCGCCAGGTCGTGGCGTGGCGAGTAGCAGACCACGCGGCAAATGCCGCGCTCGGCCACGGCGCGTAGCAGCGGGGGACCGTCACCATGGCTGACGACCAGTTCGCCGGCTGGCGCATCGGGCATCAGGGCGGCAAAATCATTGTCGAAGACAAAGGTACCGGTATAGGCGGGGTTGGTAACACCGCCGGCGCGCGCGTTGCCAGGGCAGAGGTAGCACTGGGGATCGTAGGTCGGGAGTGTCGTGGGCGCGGGGGCTTCAACCTGACCCTGCCAGGGCCGCTTCGTGCGGTGGGGCGAAACAACCACCCACTCGTCCAGCAGCGGATTGTAACGCCGGTGCGGATGGTCATCAAGGTTGAGCATCGTGCGCGTACCTCTCCTCAGAACCAGATGGTTCATGTCATTCCGAACAGAGCCGCAGGCGGAGTGATACCATTTCCGATTGCAGATTTTGGATTGCAGATTGCCGCACATGGCGTCACGATGAGCGATGACGGCAACGACAATGCGGAACT
>JACAEO010000311.1 GCA_013388805.1 Chloroflexota bacterium | reverse complement strand
TGCACCTGCTGGTGCACAAGGCGGTACTGATGCAGCACTCACCGCAGGAGTACTTCATCCGGCTCTGGCTCTACAAAGCGGAAAACGGGCTGGGTCGTGAGATCGGTACGAACGAGAGCGCGTGGGAGTCGAACCCACCGGCGCGG
The DNA here is from genome assembly GCA_013388805.1 of Chloroflexota bacterium. GTDB lineage: Bacteria > Chloroflexota > Chloroflexia > Chloroflexales > Chloroflexaceae > JACAEO01. The sequence goes on along the minus strand of JACAEO010000311.1, from coordinate 28,964 downwards.
CTCGTCACCACGCCCACAGGTTTTGAAGACCAGGGCAGCCACCGGGCCACATCCGCTCTCAGTGCGATTCTAGCCTCTGTGCGCTCCCGCTGTCAAACCGCTCCGCAAGTGAACGTTTATTCCCTGTACATATAAACACATCGGTTGTACAATACGTCCGTCCGGCGCTGAGCTGTGAGCCCGGGAGACGGGTTTGCCCCATGGTTCCGCAGGGCCGCCTGCGCGCGACCCGCTCGCCCCGGATGCTGCGTTGCCCCTATCGCCTCGGGAGGAGGACCGACGTGAGCCTCGCCGCTGACCCCCGTGCCGTTGCGCTGGAAGCACTCGACCGCCCGCCAGAGGCCGTCCGCCCGCTGCGGATCCTGCTCGTGACTCCGAAGGGGAAGAAGGAGGAGGATAGCAGCCAGAAGGCCCTCTTCTCGATGGCGATCGGTGTGCTCGTCAGCATTACCCCGCCTCAGCATACGATCGAGCTCGCTGATGAGCTCTTTGGCGACCCGATCAATTTCGCTGCGCCCTATGACCTCGTTGGTATTACCGCCCGGACGATGAATGCCACCCGCGCCTATGAGCTCGCCGATGCCTTCCGCGCCCGCGGTACCCCCGTCGTTCTCGGTGGCGTCCACGTCTCCTTTAATTATGACGAGGCCCGCGCCCACGCCGATGCTGTTGTCTGCGGCGAGGCCGAGAATCTCTGGGCTACGGTGCTCCAGGATGTCGCCGATGGCACCCTCCGCCCGCGCTATGATGCCCGTGACTTCCCGCCCGTTACTGAGGTGCCCGTTATCGACTACGCGCGCATCTTTCGCTCCGGCCGCCGCCATCCCGTTGATGCCCGTAAGTCGATCCCCATCTATATGACCCGCGGCTGTCCCTATACCTGCGCCTTCTGTGTGACCCCGAACTTCACCGGCCGCCTCTATCGTATGCAGTCGCCCGAGGCTATCCGCCGGCAGGTGCTCGAGGCAAAACGGGTCTTCTTCCGCCCTTCAAAGTATGGCGATCGGCCCTGGTTTATGTTTACCGACGAGAACCTGGGCGTTAATAAGCAGCGTATGTGGGAGATCCTCGAGGTGCTTGCTGAGTGTGAGATCAAGTTCTCGAGCTTCATCAGCATTAATTTCCTCGAAGATGAACGCACTGTGGAATTGCTGGTTAAGGCGGGCTGCCTGATGGCCCTCGTTGGCTTTGAGTCGGTGAACCAGGAGACGCTCAAGACCTATAATAAGGGGCGCACCAATTCGGCGCAGAAGTATGCCGAGATTATCGCGCGCTGCCGTAAGGCCGGGCTCAATATCCAGGGCAATTTTCTCACGAACCCCGCCATCGATACCTTTGAGGATATGGCCGCGACTGAGCGGTTCGTGCGTGAGAATGATCTGATGATGCCGATCTATTCGATCATTACGCCCTACCCCGGTACGCAACTCTACAAGGAGTACAAACAGCAGGGCCTGATTGTCGATGAGGACTGGGATAAGTATACCGCCCATAATCTCGTGGTCCGCTGTGACCACTACGACCCCCTTGAATACCAGCTGCGCTACCTCGGCCATTTCCTCGCTATGTTCTCCTGGCCGACGATCGCCCGCCGTGTGCTGCGCAACCGTAATCGCCTGGTCAATCTCGTCACCAGTGTGCTCTTCCGCAAGAATCTTCAGGACCAGATCGCCAGCGTCAAGAGCGGCCTGCGCCGCCCCGTGCAGCAGGGCCGCTATGTGGCTCCGCCCCAGACCCGGCCTGCCGTCGAGGTCGAAGAGGTCAAGAGCGGCGCAGACTGATACGCGTGACGCGTGCTGCCCCACCCCATGTCAACGCAGGTGGCGCGCAGCCAGGATCAGTGTGGCGATGCAGAGGATGATCAGCGGCGAGAGCCGTCGTAGCCAGACCAGCAGCGGGTCGGAGGTAACGAAGGCCTCGGCGTCGGGGAAGTGGCGCGCCAGGTGCAGCAGGCCCAGGACGATGATCGCCAGGGTGAGCATCAGGCTGCCGGTGAGCAGCCAGGCAAAGCACAGCAGCGCGGTGGTGCCGATGATCGCCCAGTAGGCCAGCGCATTGTTCTCTGGCGGCTTGCCGCTCTTCGGTTGCTCGTCCATCACACACCTCACGCCGTGCCCAGTGGCACGCTTTCTGCCGAATGTAGTCAGTATACCTGGTTTGTGACCGCCGCGCAGGGGTAACGTCCGACCCTACGGCATGGTTCAGGATCGGGCGTTCTCGCGTGACCGTTGCTCCACAGCTCTACACCTCCACACAACCGGCCTGTAGAACTGGAGAGCTGTGGAGCTGAACCCCAGATTGTCAAGCAGGTTTGAACCATGTCTTTGCGCCCTGCCTGATGGCCTGGTCGCCCTGGCCCTCATCCCCGCGATTGGGTACAATGCAAGCGCAGTGGCGGTAACGCCCGGCTGCTATACTGGCCGGGCCTGTCCACCGCCCGGGCTTCGGCGCCCGCCTGTCGCCCATTCGTCATTGGACCCGCTATGATCGAGGCCCAGCAACTCGGTAAGCAGTTTGGCAGTTTCCACGCCGTGCGCGGCATCGATCTGCAGGTGCACCCGGGCGAACTGCTGGCCCTGCTTGGCCCCAATGGCGCTGGCAAGACGACGACGGTGCGTATGCTCGGCGCGATCCTCCGCCCAACCTCTGGCTCCGCCCGTGTCGCTGGCCTCGATGTGGTGGCCCAGGCGCAGGCAGTGCGCGGCAAGGTTGGCCTGCTCACCGAATATCCCGGGCTCTACGGGCGTATGGCCGCGCTCGAGTACCTCGATTTTTTCGGTGCGCTGCTCGGGCTCGATGCCCCGACCCGCCGGCGCCGCGCCGAGGCGCTGCTGCGCCAGTTCGGCCTCTGGGAGGCCCGCGAGCGCAAGCTCGATAGCTACTCGAAGGGTATGCGCCAGAAGGTGGCCCTGGTTCGCGCGCTGATCCACGATCCGCCGGTGCTCTTCCTCGATGAGCCGACGACCGCCATGGATCCGCAGAGCGCCCGCACGGTGCGCGATGCAATTGGCGCGCTGCGCAATGCCGACCGCGCGATCCTGCTCACCACCCACAATCTGGCCGAGGCCGAGCTGCTGGCCGACCGGATCGCGATTATCCACGGGGGCCGCATCATTGCGCAGGGGAGCTTTGCTGAGCTGAGCCGCCAGTTGCTCGGCGATCCGGCCTACGAGTTGCAGCTTGGCGCCGGGCAACCCGCCGCCGCTGTCGCGCCGCTGCTCGATGACCTGGTGACGATCGAGGCGCTCGCCGGCACGACGCTCCGCTTCCGCTGCACTGCGCCCCAGCTGGTCAACCCGCAGTTGCTGGCCCGCCTCGCTGCCCGGTCCGTCCCCGTGGTTGCTCTGGCCGAGGTGCCCCGGAGCCTCGAGGAGGTCTATCTGCGTATCGTCGCCGGGCAGTCCCCGGAGGCGCCAGGCGCCGCGGGGGCGCCCGATGCGCGGCTCGGGCCGGCCCTCCCCGATATGGTTCGCTCGTGATGCAGGCGCCCTCGACGCTGCCGCTCAATACCGGCCACGTCCTGGCGATTATGCGCCGTGAACTGCGCGAGTTGCTGAGCGACTGGCGTATCGTTACGCCGATCGTGCTGCTCAGCCTCGTGCTGCCGCAGTTGCTGGTGGCCGCTGCCGGGCGGATGGTGGGCTTTCTGGACGATGCCAGCCTGGCGGAGCGCCTGGTGCCCTTCGGCGCGCTGCTGGTCGGCTTTCTGCCGGCCAGTTTCTCGCTGATCGCCGCGCTGGAGTCGTTTGTGGGCGAGCGTGAACGCAACAGTCTCGAGTCGCTCCTGGCGATGCCACTCGCCGATAGCGAGCTCTACCTGGGTAAACTCAGCGCCGCGCTGCTCGCCCCGCTCACCTCCAGCCTGCTGGCGATGCTGGTCTACACCGGGCTGCTGCTGGGCTTCCTGCCCGAGCTCTACTTCGCAGAGATGACCCTGCCCCGGCTGCTGCTGCTGATCCTGCTGGTGGGCTGTATGGCCCTGGTGATGGTGAGCGGCGCCGTGGTGATCTCGACGCACATCACGACCGTCCGGGCCGCCAATCTGATGTCTAGCTTCATTATGGTGCCCATGGCTGCTGTGATGCAGCTTGTGGCCCTGTTGATCATCAATCGCCACTGGCCGCAGCTCTGGCTGGTGGCCGCCTGGCTCGGCGTGCTGGCCGTTGTCCTGGTGCGCAGCGGGATGCGCAGCTTCAGCCGCGAGGAGCTGCTCTCGCGCGAACAGCGGCAGGGGCAGGTGCCCTGGCAGCATGGGCTGGCGGCCGCGCGCCGCCGGCTCGTGGGCCGCTTCCCGCAGCTGGACCTGCGGACGCCCGCGCTGGTGATTGCCCGCCGCGAGCTGGCCGAGGTGCTTGGCGACTGGCGCGTGCTGCTGCCACTGGGCACACTCGCGGTTGGTCTGCCGGCAGCCCTGGTGGCCGGCGCGGGCTGGGCCCTTGATGTGGTCGGCGATGCTCCCGTGCTCGGGCGGCTGACGCCCTTTGCGGCCCTGCTGGTCGGCTTTGTGCCCGCCAGCTTTGCCCTGATCACCGCGATCGAGTCGTTCGTCGGCGAACGGGAGCGCAATAGCCTTGAGGCGCTGCTGGCCATGCCACTGGACGACCAGCAGCTCTATGCGGGCAAGCTCCTGGCGGCCTTGCTGGTTCCACTGACCGGCAGCCTGCTGGCGCTGGGCGTCTTTCTGGGCCTGGTGCGCCTGGTCCACCCGGCGCTCTACGCGCTGGGCGTGCAGCCGGCGGTGCTGCTCCAGGTTGTGCTGATGGTGACGGTGATCAACCTGCTGATGGTCGCCGGCGCGGTGGTGATCTCGGCGCACACCGGCAGTGTTCGCGCCGCGACGCTGCTGGCCTCGGCCGTGCTCGTGCCGACGGCGGTGGCCATCCAGCTGCAGGCCCTGCTCTTCATCGCCCGACGCTACGATGTGCTCTGGTACGCGCTGGCGGCCCTGGCGGTGATCGCGCTGGCGCTCATTCGCAGCGGCATGGCCGGGTTCAACCGTGAGCAGATCCTCTCGCGCGAGCACGAGGACCTGAGCCTGGCGCTGCTCTGGGCCCGTTTCCGGCTCTTTGTACGCGAGTATCGGCCCGCCGGCGTGGCGCCTGCTGCCTATGACGGCCTGCCCTTCTCGCTGCGCCGTTTCTACCGCGTGGAGTTTCCCGCGCTGCTGGGCGACTTGCGCCTGCCCCTGGTCTGCGCGCTGCTCGCCGTGGTGGCGGGGCTGGCCCTGGGCTGGGCAACCGGCGCCGGCGCCCGCTTCCAGCCGCTCGAGCCGCTGCTGGACGGCCTCGGCGCGACGCCCGCGCCGTCGCCCTGGCTGGCGCTGATGATCGCGGCCAACAACCTGCGCGTCGCCCTGCTCTCCAACCTGCTCTCGGCGCTGAGCTTCGGGCTCTTCGCCTTTCTGGTGCCCTTCGTGGCCTTCGCCCAGGTGGGCTTTGTGGCCGGGGCGCTGACCGCGCGGGGCGGTAGCTGGCTCGCCCTGGGCCCCGCTAGCCCGCTGCAGTTCCTGCTGGCCTACGTGCTGCCCCACGGCCTCATCGAACTGCCGGCCTTCGTACTGAGCGCGGCGCTCGGGCTCCGCATCGGGGCGGCGCTGCTGGCAGCGCCGCCGGGCTTCTCGGTGGGCCAGAACCTGCTCTGGAGCCTGGCCAGCTTCGTCAAGGTCTGGCTGCTTGTGCTGCTGCCCCTGGTGACGCTGGCCGCCGCCGTCGAGGGCCTGATCACGCCGCTGATCATCAGGGCGCTCTATGGGGGCTGATAGCAAAGCCGGGGTGATCGTGTGCATCCTGAACCAGCTTGCTGCGCAGGTGTACGTACGCCGCACCTGGCCGGGAACGAATCGGACTGCGCGCGCGTCACATGTGCAGGACACGTCGAAAGGGGACAGGCATGCGTACGCTCACCCCAATTGTCTTGCTCGCCTTGCTGCTGACGGCCTGCGGCACAACCGGTGTGGCGGTGCCGCCCTCCGCACCGTCCGCTGCCAGCGCAACCGTACAGCCCACGCCAACGGCGCCGCCACCCACGACACCAGCAACGACGCCGTCGCCCACCGCAGTGCCAACGGAGGTCTCTGTGGCGCCAACCGATCGCCCTGACCCGGCAGCGCAGACGCCGCCGCCAACGCCCCCGGCGCGCCCGCTGCCGACACGCATTGTTACCACGCCCGCGCCGGCAGTCACTGGCGAGGCGCCGGCCGCATTGCTCGAACGGATCCGTGCCGATGTCGTGCAGCGCAGCGGCGCGACCCGCCAGGAGGTCGTCATCGTGCGCGACGAGGCCGTTGTCTGGCCCGATGGTTCGCTTGGCTGTCCGGAGCCAGGCGTGGCCTACCTGCAGGTGCAGATTGACGGCTACTGGGTGGTCGCCCAGGTCGGGGATATGCGCTACGACTACCGCGTCGACGCCGAAGGGCGCTTCCGGCTGTGCACCGCACCCTGAGGCATCCTTCACACTCACGTGACAAGCCAGCCGTCAGCTCCACAGCTCCACAGCTCTACCGCTCTACAGGCTGGTTGTGTGGAGCTGTAGAGCTGTGGAGCTGTGGAGCAACGGTCACACGAGAACGCCCGATCCTGAACCGTGCCTGACGGTGGGACGCTCGCGGAGGCGACCCGGGGGTGAGGGCCAACCAGCACCTCACAACGCCATCTCATACCAAATCCAGTTGGCAGTTCCGCATTGTCGTTGCCGTTGTCGCTCATCGTGACGCCGTGTGCGGCAATCTGCAATCCAAAATCTGCAATCGGAAATGGTATCACCCGTCGGCGCCTGGACGTTCTGTCTGCCCCTGGCCCCCCGGCGCGGGGGGGCGGCCCAGCGTAGCCGCCCCCACGACAGCGAACGTGCGCCTCCATGCCCGTGGCGGGCTAACGATAATTAACGGCGTACGATGATCGTCCGTGCTTCCTTGCCATCCGGCGCGTTGCCGGTCAGCAGCAAGATGCCGGTCTCACTGGGGTTCGTTCGTGAGCCGCTGTCGCTGATCGTCAGCTCAGCCGTGGCCCCACCGGGGAGCAGCCCGAAGCCGATCCCGCCACCCGCGATGCTGGCCAGGTAGCGCTCGCCGCCGGGGGCAAGCGTGATCCCCGCGATCGTGTCGGTGACATTGCCAGTGACCAGATCAAAGGCCTCGACCAGGACATCGACCGGCTGGCCAGGCGCCGGCGGCGCCAATGGACCGCCCTGTGCCGCTGGTCGCGCGCCATCACTGAGCTGGATGTCGCACAGCGCCATAGTGTAGGTGGCACTCTCCAGCGCATGCCCGGTGAAGAAGAAGGCCTCGGCCTCACCGGTGCGCAGGTTCGCAACCCACGTCAGGTTGCGACCGTCCGACAGCCCTGGGAAACTGGCGTCGTAGGTGAATACCTGGAAGTCGAAGCGGCCGTCACGGTCAGTGTCGAGGTTGACGATCATCACGCCCGGGACATTGGCATGGCTCTGCCGGCGCGCGTTGTTGAGCGCAAACTCGAGAACGTAGCCGGGTTGATCCGAGCAGAAACCCGCCGGTACCGCATAGGTCGCGTAGCCGACATACTTCAGGTCGATAAGCTCGCCGTTCGTGCCGGCGCCGGGCTGCGCCTGGATCGGGCTGACGCCGACCAGCGAATAGGCGAGCAACTCTGCGTCACCAATCCCCCGGTTCGTGAGCGTGAGCGGGCGATCGAGGCCTGCGCTGCCCGGTACCCGGACGTTCCCCGCGAGGCGCGGCAGGACATGCCAGGGCAGATGCAGGTTGTTGGCAGCATTGCCGCTGGTATCGATCAGCCTGAGATAGCCATCGTACTCGAAGCTGGTGAGCAGGTCGCCATTGGCGCCGTTCGCGCCCGAGTTCAAGGCCCAGGCTCGCAGTCGCGCGCTATCGATGTGCAGGCTGATGGGGAAGGAACACTCGCTGTGCGGCGGCACGCTCAGCAACGCCTGCACCTGCGGCTGCACCGCGCCATTGGCGACATCGTCGGCGAAGCGGAAGGTCGGCTCGATCCGGTAGGTAATCGTGCTGTCGCCGTAGTTGCGCACCACGACCGTACGCTTCAGGGTGATCTCCGGGCGGAAGGCGTCGACGAAGCCAAAGGAGAGGCTGCCGCTGCGGCTGACTTGCTCCCACGCCGCGGCCTGCGCCGCGATCGCCCGGTCGACCCGGACCTCACCACCGCCGATGCGTGTGATCGGCGCCAGGCCGCCACCCAGCACCGCAGCCGTGTTGAAGATCGTCGTCTCGCCCGTATTCATCAGGCGCGCCTTCAGTTCCCAGGGCGAGAGCTGCCCGTGCGTGGCATTCAGCAGCAGTGCCGCCGCGCCAGCAACCATCGGCGCCGCACCCGAGGTTCCACCGAACGGGCCGGTCCCGACCCCACTGCCGGCTAGCGCCGAGACCGATGCGCCTGGAGCACCGATCTCCGGCTTGATGATCTGCCCGAACATCACCCGGTTGCCGTAGAACATCTGGCCGGCCGCCGGCCCGCGCGACGACGAGCCGACCATCGTGCCGATAAGCGGCGCCCAGGTTGCCGGATCGATGCGCATGGTCACACCGGACGCCAGCCCGCTGCGCAAGGTATCGGCGTTGGCCAGGCTGATCATAAAGCCCGGAATGGACGGCTCGCCGCCGCCAAAACCGCCGGCGAACGGCTCACCCGGCGCAATCAGACCGATGATGCCGGCGAGGCCGCCGCCAGCGGCGATGTTGCTGATCTTGATGCTGAACGGACACGTACCGCGATCGACCAGCACGATTCTGCCGTTCAGCGAGCCAGCGGCAAAGGCATCACAGCCGCGCAGGTTGTTGCCCGCGCCGTCGCCGTACTGCACTGGCCCTTCGATGACCGTGGTCGGCAGAGCCGACCATGGCTGGAAGACCGCCGGATAGTCGCCGGCAATACTCGCCGGTGCGCTGACCCGCAGCAGCGGCAGCAGCGCCGAGGGCACCTCCGTCTGCGCCACCGAGAGCGCCGTGCGTGCCGCCGAGGGCGTGCCGACGATGTACGGCTTGTCGGCTGCATTGCCCGCCGAAGCCACCGTCAGGATCCCGAGCGGGGTAAGGTTGTCGACTGCCGCCGAGAGATCGTCGAAGTAGTTCTGGCCATAGTCGGAGCCGAGCGACATATTGATGATGTCCACGTGGTCGCTCGGATCGCCGTCGCCGTTTGGATCAGCGGCAAACTCCATACCCTGCAGCAAGGCCACGCCGCTGCACGCTGATGAGACGGCAGAGCAAACCTTGACGGCATAGATCTGCGCCTTTGGCGCCACGCCGCCGCCAGCGCTCGCATTGTCGGCGCTGAGCACCGCGGTCAGCGTTCCATCACCCACCAGGCCCATGGCAAACGCGCTATAGACCTGTCCAGCCGCAAGCGTGACGCCGGGCAGCGGCAGCACGACCGTCGAGGTGCCGGCCAGGCGCACCTCCAGATCATAGCTGCCGGCGGGGATGGCCGCGTAGGCGCTGACCTCGCCGAATGCAACGTTGCCGAAGATCACTGGCCCGCCCGCGACGGCGATATCGACCGCCGGCGCGTCGGGCGAGGCATGCACAAAGCGCACGTGGGCACTGCCTGTCGCTGGTGCGCGGTTGTCATCAAGCAGCACCAGTGGGGTGATGTTCGCCAGCCGGTCGGTCGCGGCAACGGTGTAATCCTGGCCCGCCTCGAGCGTCACATCGGCGTCGATCACCACTGGAGTCGTCGCGCCGGTCGGCACCACCTTGAGATTGTAGCTGCCGGGCAGCAGCGTCGCATAGGCACTGACGGCCTGGAACGGCACGTTCACAAATGCCGGGGCGCCGTCGACCAGAATATCAACCGCCGGCGCATCGGGTGAGGCATGCACTGCGCGCACGCGGGCCCGTTCCGGATCGGGGAATGGTCGCCCGGCGATGATATCGGCGACGTGGGTGCCGTGGCCCTCAAAGTCTAGCGGGTTCGCATCGGGCGCCAGCGGCGGGCTGTCCTCGGCGCCGGACCAGGCCTCGCCCACGAAATCATACCCGCCAACGACGGTGCTGTTGGGGAAGAAGGCCGGTTTGGCGGGCCGATCGGCGGCCGTGCACGTCGCAGGGTCAGGCGTTGCCCCGGCCTCGCCGCAGTAGGCCAGCGCATACAGCGCCTCGCTGCCGGGCCCGCCGAGCTTGGCGTGTGTATAGTCAACCCCCGAGTCGAGCACGGCAATCCGCACCCCCTCGCCCGCAACCCCGAGTTGCTGCACCGTCGTGCTCACGCCGATGTACGGCACCGTCTCGCGCAGGTCGCGCTCGTAATTGACCACCGGACTGATCCGCGTGATCTCAGCGTTCTGCGCGATTGTTGGCAACGCGGTGGCATCGACATCCATGATGATCGCATTGAGCGCAATCTTGAGGCGAGCCAGCACGCTGGCGGTTGGATCGATCGCCTGGATCTCGGCGACAACCCGATCCTGCTGGTTCGTGACGGTAGCGCCATGGCTGCGTGGCGCAATGCGCTCGTCGAGCGTCGCGACCGGGCCGACCGATAGATTGATCACCACCTGGCGCCGGCCTGTTGCCCGGGCCAGATCGGGGGGCAGGATCGCATTCGTTATCCGTGCCTGCCGGGGCGTTGTCAGCAGACTCGCTGCCCGCGCAGGCGGGAGGGGCCGCGGCGTGCTTTGCGCCAGGGCGGGGCCGCTAGCCGCAGCGATGATCGCGCCAATCACCAGTCCGAACACCACCAGACGCCCCCCCATCGTGCGTGGTTTCATAGACGTACCAGTCCCTTCTCGTGAAGGCTCGACGATGCGAGCCAACGATGCCAGCAGTCAGCGCGGCGATCAGCGGCAGGACCAACGACCCAGGTTTGAAAATACTTGCGCATGTGTATAGTACACGCTTTTTACCCAGATGCAACTCCTGCTCCAGGCCTTGCGCAACGTCCCTGGGGCGAGCCCCCAACCCCCTCTCAGGTGTCTCTGTGTGGCGCTGAGCAAATGTGCTGCCATCAAGCAAAAATGGTGCTGGCAACGCAGCCACCCCGCAGACGTTGCCCAGACCCTGACACCTCTTCCGGTAACTGTTCACACCCGGGGTCATACACGCGCCTGGGAGCGAGGGCGTCCCGCCCTCGGCGCGTCTCCGCGGGCAAGATGCCCGCGCTCCCGGGAGACATGTGAACACGTACCTCTTCCGCCAGCATTGACATCCGTCCAGGGCCGTGCTATCGTCCCCTGAGCGTCATTCGTACCATTGAGCCAGAGCTATGCTGAGAGATCTTCCTATCAGTGTGATTGGGCCCGGGGCGATGGGCGAGGCGATTATCGGCGGCTTGCTGCGCCAGGAACTGGTGGCGCCCGAGCAGGTGCTGGTCAGCCATCCTCGCGAGGACCGGCGCCGCGAGCTGGCGGCCCGCTACGGTGTGCAGACCAGCCCCGACAATGTCGCCGCCGCCGAGTGGGGCCGCCTGGTGATCGTTGCGGTCAAGCCCCAGCAACTCAAACGGGTGCTCCCGCCGCTGCGCGGCAGGCTGCGCGATGAGGACCTGGCACTCTCGATCGTCGCCGGCGCCACCATCGCCAGCATCGCCGAGGCGCTCGCCCATCCGGCGGTGGTACGCAGTATGCCCAATACACCCGCAGTCATCGGCGAAGGCATGACCGTCTGGACCGCGGGCCCGGAGGTCAACGAGACGCAGCGGGGCTGGGCGCGCACTGTGCTGGGCGCCCTTGGCCACGAGCTCTTCGTGGATAGCGAGGCCTACCTGGATATGGCCACCGCGATCAATGGCACCGGCCCGGCCTACTTCTTCCTGATGATGGAGGCGATGATCGACGCGGGGGTCCACCTCGGCCTGTCGCGGCGTATCGCCGAGGAACTGGTGCTGCAGACCATGCTGGGCTCGGTGCGTTACGCCCTGCAGAGCGGGGCGCACCCGGCTCAGTTGCGCAATGCCGTCACCTCGCCGGGCGGCACCAGCGCCGCGGCGATCTCCGAGCTTGAGCGCGGCGGCATGCGCACCGTGCTGGCCGACGCGATCTGGGCCGCCTACCGCCGCTCGGTCGAACTCGGCAGGTGACTATGGTAACCTACGGCCGCCCGCGCCTCATCACTGAGGACGACAAGTTCTACCAGGCCTACGTCGCGAGCTTTACGCTGCAGCGCAAGAACCAGAAGGCGATGCGCCCGCCGCGCCAGCGCGAGCTGTTCGGCGGCGAGGCCGAGGCGGCCATCCGTAGCTGGCTCGGCGAGCGCCTGGCGCTGGACGAGCGGCGCATCCTCGCCTACGAGGAGCGCCGCAACCGGCGCGGTGTGCTCAAGTACCGCGAGCTCGATGCGCTGCACATCGCCGAGCGCGCCGCCTGGGTCTTCGAGATCAAGGCCAGCCGCACCGCCAGCGCGCTGCGCCGGGCCGTCGGCCAGTTGCGCGAGACGCAGGCCATCCTCAAGCTGCTCTTTCCCAGCGTGCGCGTGACGATCATCCTCGTCGACACGGGCATCCCCGCCAGCGTCGACGAGGTGGAGGCGCTCATGGCCGCCGAGCGGCCACCATCCCGCCGCCCCGAATTGCTCAGCGAGGTCACCGCGGCGCTGCCCGACCTGCGGCTGATCACGAGCCTCGACGAGCCGCCCGACCCCGAGCGGATCGATGTGCTGCGCTTGAGCGTCGACGATGTCATCGCCATCGCTGGTGCCGAGCAGCTCTCGCTCGCCTGGGAAGCCGATGACGAGGAGCCCGAGGAGCCGGCGGGGCCGCGCACCGGCTCGTCGCTCTATGCCAGCAGCGGCGACGACGAGCCGGCCCCGGGCGACGATGACGACGATACACCGCTCGCCGCGGCGCTGCGCAAGGCCGGGCTGAGGTAGCGCGTGACGCCGCTCACTCCCCTCGCTGTCGTGACCGGCAAGGCGGCCGGCGGGCTCGCGCGGCGCCTGCGGCTCGGTGGTGGCACGACCTTGCCCGGCACGCTGGCGCGGCGCCTCGCCCCCGGCGTGCTGGGCGAACTGGCTGCCGCACTGCCCCACGGCGTCGTGCTGCTCTCTGGCACCAATGGCAAGACGACCACCAGCCGGATGCTGGCCGAGATCCTGCGCGCCAGCGGCGAACGGGTGCTGCACAACCGCGCTGGCGCCAACCTGATCGCCGGCCTCACCGCCACGGCCATCGCCGACGCCGACTGGCGTGGCCGGCCGCGGGCCAGCATCGGCCTCTTCGAAACCGACGAGGCCGCGTTACCCCAGGCCCTCGCCGAGACCCGGCCGCGCCTGGTGCTCATCCATAACCTCTTCCGCGATCAGCTCGACCGCTATGGCGAGGTCGATACCCTGGCGGCCGCCTGGCGTGCCGCGCTCGCCGGGCTGCCCGGCGCGGCGACCGTGGTGCTCAACGCCGACGATCCGGCCGTCGCCGACCTGGGACAGGGGCTGGCGGCGCGGGTCTGCTACTACGGCCTTGAGGATCCGCGCCACGCCACGGGCGCAGCGCCCCATATCGCCGACTCGCAGTTCTGCCGCCGCTGCGGCCAGCGCTACGACTACCGCCTGGCCTTCTACGCTCACATCGGCCACTACCACTGCCCACGCTGCGGGCATAGCCGCCCCGCGCCGCAGGTCCGCCTCGTTCGCCTGGAACTGCAGGGCGCCAGCGGCAGCCGGCTGTACCTGTGCTACCCTGGTGGCGCTATGGAGCTGAACCTGCCGCTGCCCGGCCTGTACAACGCCGCCAATGCCACCGCCGCGCTCGCTGCGGCCCTGGCGCTGGACGTGGCCCCGGCCACCGCCCGCGCGGCCCTCGAACGCTTCAGCGCCGCCTTCGGGCGCATCGAGCGCGTCAACGCCGGCCCGGGCGGCCCGCCCATGCTGATCGCACTGATCAAGAACCCCGTCGGCGCCAGCGAGACCGTGCGCATGCTCGTCGAGAGCGTTTCGAGCGAGCAGGCCCCACCGCTGCACCTGCTGATCGCGATCAATGACCGCTTCGCCGATGGCACCGACGTTTCGTGGCTCTGGGACGCCGACTTTGAACCGCTGGCCGGACGGCTGGCCGCGGTCACGGTCAGCGGGACCCGTGCCGACGACATGGCCGTGCGGCTGAAGTACGCCGGCGTGCCCGAGGCGCTGATCCACATCCAGCCTGCGCTGGGAGCGGCGCTCGACGCCGCCCTCGCCGGACTGGCGCCGGGCGCTATGCTCTTCGTCCTACCCACCTACACCGCCATGCTCGACCTGCGCGCCGTGCTCGCCGAGCGTGGCTGGGTGCGCCCCTTCTGGGAGGAATAGGATGTGCCGCATGAAAGAATGAGAGAGAATGCCATGGGACACCAGGACCACGAGCAGCGCGCCCAGCAGGAGACGCCGGTTACCCGCTGCGGCGTGCTCACGATTAGCGATACGCGCACCCCTGAGACTGACACCAGCGGGGCCTTGATCCGCACCCTGCTCACACAGGCAGGGCATGATGTGGTAAGATATGCGGTAGTTCGCGACGAGCCAGACGAGATCGAAGCCCAGATTCTCGCCTGCACCGCCGAGGGGTGTAAGCTCGTGATCACCAATGGCGGGACAGGCATCGCACGGCGCGATAGCACCTTCGAGGTGATCGACGGCCTCCTCGAGAAGCGGCTACCGGGTTTTGGCGAACTCTTCCGCATGCTCTCGTACGAAGCGATCGGCCCGGCTGCGATGCTCTCGCGCGCTACCGCTGGCGTCTATGGCGACGCCCTCATCTTCTGCCTGCCCGGCTCCACCAATGCCGTTCGCCTGGCCATGGAACGGCTGATCGTGCCGCAGCTGCCCCACCTCGTCTGGGAAACTGTGCGCTAGTGCTGTGGTGGTAGCGGTCGTCTGGTATAGTATGCAGCAGTGCAGCGTCGATCCTGCCCTGCTCTGCATAGCTGTCTAAGGAGCCAGAGAGCCCATGACGTCAGTTGAAGCTTTCCGTGGCCTGCATTACCCAAACAAGATCGGACGTCTCACCTTCCTCTCGCTCGAAGAGGTGATGGGGCAGAATGGGGTGAAGGCGCTGCTCCGCCTGGCTGACCTGCCACAGTACCTGGACGCCTATCCGCCCAACGATCTGAAGCGTGAGTTTCCCTTTGAGGCGATTGCCGCCACCTCGGTGGCGCTGGGCACGATGTACGGCCCCCGTGGCGCCCGCGGCCTGGAGTTGCGCGCCGGGCGCGTGGCCTTCACCCTGGGGCTCAAGGAGTTTGGCCCGTTGCTCGGCATGGCCGACCTGGCGCTCAAGCTGATGCCGATCACGATGAAGCTCAAGATCGTGCTGAACGCCACCGCGCAGACCTTCGACCGCTTCAGCGACCAGGCCAGCCACGTCGAGGAGGAGCGCGGCCAGTTCGTCTACCATATCACCAGGTGCTCGAACTGCATCGCACGGCCCGAGCCAGGCCCCGTCTTCTACATCGCGCGCGGTATCATCGAGGAGGCTACTGCCTGGGTCTCCGGCGGGCGTCGCTTCCCGGTCGAGCAGTGTACCTGTATGGCCCAGGGCTCTCCCTCGTGCAGCTTCACCATCGGCAAAGAACCGCTGGAATGATTGCAGCTGAACGATTCGGAGATTGGAGCTGGCCCATCACCGGCCATCCTTCTCCGATCTCCAATCCCCGAACCCTATGCTCCGCTGGCTTGCCATCAAGGTGATCCGCTTCTACCAGCTGGCGATCTCGCCCTGGTTGCCCCCGAGTTGTATCTACACCCCCACCTGCTCCCAGTACGGTCTCGAAGCCATTAGCAAGTACGGTGTGCTCAAGGGTGGCTGGCTGACCATCAAGCGGCTCCTGCGCTGCGGTCCCTGGGGCCGTGGCGGCTATGATCCCGTCCCCTGAGACGTCGCAACAAGCAGCGGCAGCCTATCGTCATACCTGGTGCGGGCTACCTGTGACAAAAGTCCAGGGTGCCTTTCCGCCTGTAGAGTGATGCTCGCCGCCGCCAGCTGTGTCATACTGACAGCAGCTGAGAAGTGATGATGGCGCCTGCGCGCCAGGAAGGGTGCACGGTGGCTGAACCAACGCGTGAGCTGCTTACCCGCGCCCAGCAGGGTGATGCCCAGGCGCTGACCCAGCTCGTCCTGGGTCAGCAGCATTACGTCTACAGTATCGCGATGAGCGTACTCAAGAATCCTGAAGACGCCGCTGACCTGACCCAGGAGGCGTTTATCAAGCTGTTTCGCGCATTGCCCCAGTATAACGGCGAGAGTCGCTTCACCACCTGGTTGTACCGGCTGGTGGTCAATATGTGCCGTGACGAACTGCGCCGCCGCGGACGTCAGGTGCCAGTTGCGCCGCCGGTCTCCGAGCAGGAGGAGGCGGACATGATCGCCGGCATCGCCGATGACGATCGCTGGACGAACCCTGGCGAGGCCCTCGATTCGCAGGAGGTCCGTGAGCAGGTGCGGCGCGCCCTTGGCCAGCTCGAGGAGCACTACCGGCTCGTCCTGACGCTGTACTACTTCGAGGATCTGAAGTACACCGACATCGCCGCGATCCTCGATATTCCGCTGAACACGGTGAAGAGCCACATCCGGCGGGGCAAGGAGCGGCTCGCCGCCATCCTCGAGGCTCAGGAGCAGCCGCCGGCGAGCCACGCCGTGGCCCACCCGCCCCGCGAGGAACCACGCGGCCCCTTCCCCGGCGCCGCACCACTCCGCCTGCTGTTCGGTGGGACCGGGAGGTGAGCTGATGAGCGATCATACGACGCAGCCTGAACGCGGGCCCGACGACCGTCTCGATGTGCTGCTGCGCCAGGAGTTGCACTGGGACGCTCCTCCCGAGTTGACGGCCCGCCTGCTCGATCTGATCCCGGGCGCGCCGGCGCTCGCCCTGGCCACCATGCGGCCGCGCCCGCAGCCGTGGTATAGCACCCTGGTGCTGATCCTCACGGCCATGACCGTTGGCCTCTCGCTGGCCGTCGCCTGGCAGGTGGCCGGCTCGCTCGGTGCCGAACTGGGCCTGGTCGCCGTGATCGAGCAGCTGCGCGTCGCCCCGGCGATCGGCCTGCAACGGATCTATGAGGCCCTGCCCGCGTCGCGGCAGGTGGTGGCCGTGCTGGCCGCTGTGCAGGACCAGCTCCACTGGCTGCTGCTGGCAATTGTGCTCTGGCTGGCCCTCGATGGCGCGCAGCAGCGCCCTGTGGCCTCGCACCAGGCTCAGTGAGGGTGCATGATGAGTGAGGCGGCTCGCGACCGGGCGCCGCTACCGGTTGCCGCACACTGGGCGCGCGGGCGTCCCGTCCGTAGGCGGGCCGGAGACCCGCGTACCCTGGATCCAATACCTTTCACATAAGCGCATACGGCGCCGCAGCCCCCCTCCCAACCTCCCCCCGCTGGGGGGAGGAGCCGGACTCCCCTCTCAGGGGTAGGGTTTTTGGGAGTTGCGCCCCCAGGCCCCGCATACCCCACCCCCCTCCTCCCTCTCCCAGGTTGGGAGGGGGGGGAGGGGGCTGAGGGCAAGCAGCGCATCAGGACACTATCCGCCAAAAACCCTGCACCTGAGAGGACTCCCTCCCCCAGCGGGGGAGGGCCGGGGAGGGGGCAGTCACCCTATTTGAAAAGTACTGCGCTTAGATCCGGTTCTTCGCGCGGTGCAGGCGCACGGTACGGGTCAGCAGCGTGCCGCCGAGCAGCATGATCCCGAGCAGCGGCACGCCGGTACTGGTTTCGGGCAGTGGCGTGGGTGGTGGCGGCGGCACCGGGGTGCGCGTGGGCACCGGGCTTGCCGTGGCCACCGTGGTTGCGCTCGGCGCGACACTCGCCGTCGGGCCGGTTGTCGCAGTGCGTCCCGCAGTCGGGCTGCCCGGCGGCGGGTAGGCCCCGCTGGTCGCCGTGGCCACCTGCGCGACCACCGTCGGGACGCTGGTCGGGGCCTGGACGTTGCCCACCACCTGCACCGTGACGATGTTCGAGAAGGCCGGCTGGGGCGCCAGGCCATCGTAGACCAGCTGGCCCTGGGTGACGATCAGCGTGCCCACGGTGACATCGGGCTTGATGCGGGTAGCGATCGTGATCTCGGCGCCCTCGCCGGGCTGCAACTGGCCGATGCTGTAGCTCACATCGTTGCCGCTCACCGTGGGGTCGGCGCCGCGATCGGCCCGCGCCCCCAGCACCTCCAGGTTGGCGGGCAGCGCGCTGCGCACGGTGACGTTACGCAGCGTGTTGGCGCCGTCGGCAGCGGGCGGGCGCGTATTGCGCACTGCGAGCGTGAAGTTCACCTGCTGGCCCGGGTAGGCGCTGCCCCAGTCGCTTGCCAGGCGGAAGAAGACGTCGCTGATCGCGGCGGGACCGGCGGTGCCGGTTGGCACGACCGTGCCACTCGGGATGGGGATGAGCGGCGACGCAGTTCTGGTCGGGCCGAGGGCCACCCGTGTCGGGCGGACGGCTGCGGTCGGACGCACCACCGGCTGGCCCGGCTGGAAGATCTCCGGGGTTGGCGGCTCGGTC
This sequence comes from Chloroflexota bacterium, assembly GCA_013388805.1. GTDB lineage: Bacteria > Chloroflexota > Chloroflexia > Chloroflexales > Chloroflexaceae > JACAEO01. The sequence goes on along the minus strand of JACAEO010000311.1, from coordinate 10,569 downwards.
GGCACCTCCGGGATCGACGGTGGAGGCGGCGGTGGCGCGGGTGGCGCGGGCGGTACCTCGGTGGCGCGTGGCCGCTCCTCGACCTCGGCGGGGGGCGGGCGTGGGGCGGCAGTATTCGTCGGTGGCGGGCCACTGGTGGGCGTCAGGGTCGGGCCAACAACGGCGGTGGCTGTCGCAGTCGGCCCGGTCGGGGTCAGCGTTGGCGTGGCCGTTGGCCCGGTGGGCGTCGGCGTGGGCGAGGCAACCGCGCTGCCGCCGACCCGCACCGTCACGGTGCCCGAGCTCTGCCCGCCGGCGCTGGCGCTGTTGGCGATGCTGCTGCCGAGCGCGACCGCGGCGCGCACGCGCACCTGGATCGTCACCGAGGCGGGGTTGATGTCGCGGATGGTCAGCGTACAGCGCACCGTCTGGCCAGAGCTGCAGTTCCCCGAGCCGGAGCTCGCGCTCAGCACCTCGAGGTCACCGCTCACCGCGTCCTCCATGGTCACCTGCTGGTCAGTGGTGCTATCGGTGATCACGGAGATGCTATAGCTGAACTGCTGGCCAGGGGCCGCCTCGGAGACCGAGGCCACCTTGAAGACGCGCACCCCGGTTACCGGCGCGATCGTACTGGTCGGCGTGCCGGGCGCCGGGGTATTGGTCGGCGTGCCGGGCGCGGCGGTCGGCGTGCCGGGCGCCGGGGTATTGGTCGGCGTGCCGGGCGCCGGAGTATTGGTCGGTGTCTCGGGCACGCTGGTATCGGTCGGGGTTGGCGGCGCAGGCGTATTGGTGGGCGGCACCGGGATGCTGGTTGCGGTCACGATCTGCTGCGGGCCACCCGTATCGGTGGGGGCCGGGGCCTGGGTATCGGTCGGGACGGGTGCCGGCGTATCGGTGGGTACGGCAGCCGGCGTATCAGTAGGCACGGGCAGCGTCGTCTGGCCTTCAGTGGGGGCCGGGGCCTCGGTTGCCGTGGTGGGCAGGGGGAGCGCCGGGTCGACGGTTGGCGGCTCGGGGGTGCTCTCCTGGGCGGGCGCGAGCGGCGGGAAGATGAAGCGCGTGGCCTCTGCGTAGAGCGGGAAAGCGATCATGACCACGCTGAGCAGGATCAGCGCGATCTCCAGCCGCGTCCAGCGGGTGGGGGTACGGCCACGACCCGCCGGTGGTGGACGATCTCGTGAAGGTGGCTGCATACCAGGCTCCTCGCTTCAGGAGAGCGGGCGCGCGTCGGTGAGATCGGCAACGACCACCAGACGCTGCGTGTCCCAGTTCGTACAGGTGATCAGGGTAAGCACCGGGGTCGGGGTCGGGTCCATGACCTCAACCTGGGTCGGCCAGACATTCATTGACTCGCGCACCCGATAGACATAGCGCCAGCTGCCCGTCTCCACGATCACCTGATCACCAGGTGCAAGGCGGCCAATATCCTTAAAGACCGCGCCGCGCAGCCCGGCGTGCCCGGAAAAGACCACATTGCCGCTGGTGCCGGGGAGCGCGGTGCCGTGATGGTAGCCCGCCGCGTACTCGGCCACTTCCCACTCGCCATTGACCACGAAGATCTCGTAGACGGCAAGCTCAGCGCCGATACTCGGCATCAGCAGCCGCTGCGGGCGTGGGTCGGCGGGGGCCTGGGGGGCAGCCGGCACGGCCTGGGGGACCATGAAGGCGTCGCGCACGCTGCGCTGGTCGGCGGGGCTGGCTACGTCGTCTGCGGGGCGGGTGAAGGGCAGGGCCACCGCCGTCTGCTCGCCAGTCTGGGTCGCGGGGGGCAGGGCTGGTGGGGGCGCGGGGGCCATGGCCTGGGCGCGCAGGGTGGTGGGTGAGCGCTGGGCGTGCAGATAGTCGCGCACGGGGCCATCGAAGAGCCAGTAGCCGAAGGCAAGCACGGCGGCCAGCACCAGCGCTCGCTCGAGCACAAACAGCGTGCGATCGATCCAGTTGCGCAGCTTAAAACCGCGCAGCGCGATCTGCTGTTGCTGGCTGGCCGAGCGGAGCCGCGCCGGGCGAATCTGGCCATGGCGACTCGGCAGCTCGCTCGCGAGCAACTCGCGGAGCAGATCACTATCGTCGGGAGCGCGTGGGGTACGTCTCATCAGGCGGCTCGTTTGCCGTTCTTGCCCGGATACTCCCAGGCCAGTCGCCCTGGCGACCATAGATCATTATACAAGCAGGTCTGCACTATTGCAATAGTCTCTGCCTCCAGAATGGGCGATTCGCACTGAGGAGTGTAAAGCCATGTGGAAAGTACTGCCATACCAACAGGCATCAGCTGCCTATCGTGGGGCGCCCGTGATCGGCGCTGGCTCAGAAGCGATTGGCCTCCAGGAGCGGCTCCTCGGCGTCGATCAGCTCGATGTCGCGCTGGTTGTTGTGAAACTGATTGGCACGGAGCGTATGCCGCTGAGGGCGGGGGCAGCGCGGCGTGTGGGGCGGCAGCGGGCGTACGCCGTGATCCTGATCAGCAGCGATGCGCACCGCCACGCGGTTGCCGCTGAAGCGGTTGCCGCTGATCAGCCAGTCACGGCTGGTGTCGTTGGCGGGATGGGTGCGGGCGAACGGCTCAACATACTTCGACCAGAGCAGCAGGCCATAGGCGCTGGCCGCGAAGTCATTGTCGCGCACCGTGCAGGCGATGCCATTCTCCACGGCGACGCCTGCAGCGCGGTTGCCGGACATGTGGTTACCTTCGAGCAGATTCTCGCGTGAGAAGCCGAGCCAGAAGCCGTAGTTGCAGCCATCGGCCCGATTGCCGCGGAAGATGTTGCCGCGACTGAACGTGGCCTCGAAGGCGATATTCGGGCTATACGAGCCGTCATTTTGCTCGAAAACGTTCTCGTCACAGGGCACCGGCGTCCAGTCGGGCCGCAGGCCAGCGAGGAAGAAGCCATCGCCGCCCAGGCGTGCGCGGTTGCGCCGGAAGAGGTTGCGGCACGAACCGTGGACGATCAGGAAACCGGCGGCGTCGGCGCCCAGATGGCCGTGGTCGGGGCTGCGCGGCTGGTAGCGGCAGCAGAAGTCGGCGTAATTGTCCTCGATCAGGCAGTCGTTCGTGGCAAAAAAGTGAAAGCCAGCGCCGCTGCAGTGGTTGGCCACGTTACGGCGCACGATCAGCCCGCTGCCAGCGTAACAGAGCAGGCCATTCTGCTGATGCTGCAGGTCGCAGTCGATCAGCAGCCCGTCGCGTACTGCGACGAGCATCACCCCGGCGCCGTAAGCCTGCGCTGCGGGGCGCCAGATATCGAGAAAGAGCGTATTGGCCGGCTCCTCGGCGCTGGCGCGGGCCGTGCAGCCGGCGATGGTCAGCCCGGCACAGGCTTCGGCGTAGATGTTGTGGTAGTAGCCGGCCAGACGCAGGTTCCTGATCGTGACTGCGCCGCGCCCGCGCACCGTGAGACCGCGCCCACTGCCGGAGCCCAGCAACCATGCGCCGCCCCCATCGAGGGTTACACCATCGGCATCGATCACCAGACCGCCGGGCAGGTAGTACACGCCGCCGGCCAGGCTGGTATCGACACTGATCCGCATGCCATCCTGCGGCGTCAACATCACGATCCGTCGTGCTCAATCAGCCTGACCGTGCTGCGCCTGGCGCGGGGCGGCTCGGCGGCAGCCGGGATGGCCAGCGCGTCCAGGGCGGCCTCGACGGCGGCGCGCTCCTCAGCCGAGCGCCGCGCGTGCTCGTCGAGCTGGGCGCTGTGGCGCTGGCGCAGGGCCAGCGGCGCCACCCGGCGGATGTCCTCCACGCTGACCAGGTTGCGAAAGTCGGCGGCCGCACGGGCGCGGGCGCCCTCGAGTAGCGCGATCTCGGCCCGGTGGGACGGCACCTGCAGCGCCTGGACCAGGGCCAGGGCCAGTTCCTCCAGGGCCGGCGGCACGCTCACGTGGGGGAGGATGGCGCGCGCCGTCTCCACCTCCTCGGCGAGCGCGGCCGTCTGCGCGGCATAGGCGGCGCGCAAGGCCCCCGGGTCGCTACGGAACGCCTGGGCGCGGCGATAGACCTCCAGGCGCTGGCGCGGATCGTCGAGTGGCGCGACCCAGACCCGCAGCCCGAAGCGGTCGAGGATCTGCGGGCGCAGCGCACCCTCCTCGGGGTTCATCGAGCCGATCAGCACAAAGCGCGACGGGTAGAGCCGGGTCATCGCGCCGCGGCGCACGAAGGTGCGGCCCTGGGCGGCCGCGTCGAGGATGGCATCGACCACCGCCGGGTCGAGCAGGTTCACCTCATCGACGTAGAGCATGTTGCCGTGGGCGAGGGCCAGAATGCCCGGCTCAAGCAGCAGCGTGTTCTGCTCCAGCGCCACCCGCTCGTTGATCCCGCCGACCACGTCCTCCAGGCGGGCGTTGAGCGGCAGTTCGACCAGGCGCATACGCTCGCGCCGCGGCTCCGCCCCCGGCGCTTCGCCTTCCCGCTCGACCATGGGCATGATGTCGCGCAGCGCCCGCACCGCCGTTGTCTTACCGACACCATAGGGACCGCTGAGCAGCACGCCGCCGACCCCCGGGTTGATCAGCCCGAGGATCAGCGCGGTCTTCAGCTCAGGCTGCCCAACAATCGCCAGCAGCGGGTAGGGGAGCAGTTCGTCCATGCCCTACAGCATCTCGATCTCATAGGCCCCGATCGGACAGTCGGGGCGTTGCCGGTCGATAAACCTGATCACGGCTTCGAGCTGACTATGGGCATGCTGGGCAGAGGTGGAGACACAGGCCACGGCCAGGACGGCGTGCTGCCACACGTCGTGGTCGTCCACCTCGCCGATGGCCACGTTGAACTCATTGCGCACCCGGGCGATGAGCGACCTGACCACCTGGCGCTTCTCTTTGAGCGAGAAGGCCACCGGGATGGACAGGTTGAGCGTACAGACACCGATCACCATAGCGGGTTCAGTTCAGGCTGCCCATGCCCGAGGGACCCTCGCCGGGACCGCGGCGCTCCACGGGCAGCAACGCGAGCTCGGCGCGCAGATTGGCGTTGAGCTCCTGGAGCAGGGTGAGCAGGTCGGCCTCGAGCCAGCGCTGCTTGCGCGCCAGATTCACCTGCAGCCGGTCGGCGAGCTGGTAGGCCAGTTCCGTGGGGTCAGCCGGGAGCTCCTCGGCCTCCACGGGCACCCCGGTGGCAACGGCGACCGCCTGCCAGTAGCGTGTGTAGGTAGCGCGCAACTCGCGGACCGCGGCGCCCGCGCCGACCGCCGACGGCTCAGGCAGTTCGCTGACCGAGGCCACCATGTAGGGCGTGCGCTGCACGATCGACTCGATGTGGAAGCGCGCCGTACCGACCGCGGTGAGCAGATAGCGCCCGTCCTCGAGGCGCACATTGGCGCTGATACGGGCCAGCGTACCGACCGGATAGGGCTCGGCGGGGCGCGCACCAATGCGCCCCTCCTCTACCTCGTCGCCCTCGCGGATCAGCACGACACCGAACGGACTGCCCGTCTCGAGGCAGCGCCCGATCATCAGGCGGTAGCGCTCCTCGAAGATGTGCAGGTTGAGCGTTGCTCCGGGGAACAGAATGGTCCCCAGTGGAAAGAGGGGTAACTGGTGTATCATAGCTTGTCTATGCGTCTTGCCACGTACATGTCCACAGACTCAGATCAACCGGACCGACGTTCAGGTCCACGTGCAGTTCGACCTCGGGCGCCGAGACGATCGGCAGCAGCGCGGCGGGGTCGAAGGGCACGGTTGCGCCCTCGTGGAGCAGCGACAGCTGGCCAACGCGGAGCGCGAGCAACTCCGGGCGAAACTCGGCGCAACTCCCGCCGACGGCGGCCAGCAGCGGCCCCCAGTCGGTGGAGCCGCGGCGCACCCAGGCGCGCACGGCGCGTGAGCCGGCCACGGCATCGGCGACGCGGCGCGCCATCGTCTCGCTACTGGCGCCGCGCACCCGCACCACCATGATCTTACCATTACCTGCGGCATCGCGCACGATCTGCTGGGCGAGATCGGTGCACAGCGCATCGAGGGCCTCCTGGAAGGCGCCGTACTCGCGCGAGGTCGGATCGCTGATCGAGGGCATCGCAGCGGCGCCGTTGGCCAGGAACAGCACGCTGTCATTGGGGCTGCTGTCGCCATCGAGGTTGAGGCGATTGAAGGAGCGGGCCACGCTATGCTGGAGTGCGCGTTGCAGCAGGCGCTGCTCGATCAGCACATCGCTGGTGATCACACAGAGCATGGTCGCCAGGCGCGGATGGATCATGCGCGTGCCCTTGGCCATGCCGGCCAGGGTGATGCGCTGGTCGTTCCGGAGCTGGACGCGGAAGACGCGCTCTTTGGGCCGGCTATCGGTGGTAAGGATGGCGACCGCGGCGCGCCGGCCGCCGCCGCTATCGAGCTCGCTGACCGCACGCTTGATCCCCTCACGGAGGCGCGGCATGAGCAAGGGCATACCAACGATCCCGGTCGACATCAGCAGCACCGCGTCGCGCGGCACCTCAAGCTCATCGGCCACCAGCTTGGCGCACTCAACGGCGTCCGCCAGGCCGGCCTGGCCGGTGCCAGCGTTGGCCTGCCCGGAGTTGATCAGCACCGCGCGGATGGTCTCGCGATTGCGTGAGAGGATCGCCTGGCTCAAGAAAACCGGCGCCGCCCGGGTCAGGCTGGTGGTAAACAGGGCGCCCACGCGGCAGGGGCGTTGCGAGGCGATCAGCGCCAGATCGCGGGCCTTGCTGCCGTCTTTCAGGCCGCAGGACACGCCGGTGGCGCGAAAACCCGCCGGACTGGCGATATGGCCGTCTTCAAAGATGGTGTAGCTCATTGGACGTACAGCCTGCCCCCGGGCCAGATCACGCGGTGGCGCACGCTCACCAGACGCGACAGATCAGGCCCTTCAGGTAGTCACTCTCCGGAAACGTCAGCAGAACCGGGTGGTCGGGCGCCTGGCTGAGGCGCTCGATGATCTGGGCATCGCGGCGGGCGTCGAGCGCGGCGGCGAAGACGATCTTCTGGAACAGCTCGGCGGAGACCAGGCCAGAGCAGCTGAAACTGGCCAGGATGCCGCCGGGGCGCAGCAACTGAAAGGCGAGCAGATTGATATCCTTATAGCCACGGGCGGCACGCTCGACCTGGGCCTGGCTCTGGGCGAAGCGGGGCGGGTCGAGGATGATCAGGTCGAACTGGCGGCCCGCCGCGCGATACTGGCGCAGCAGCCGAAAGACATCGCCGCTCACCAGCTCGGCGGGCGGCGCGCCCGCGCTCAGCGCCAGGTTGGCGCGCGCCAGATCGAGCGCGGCGGCCGAGGCGTCGATCAGCGTGAGGCTTGCGGCCCCGGCGCGGGCGGCGTAGACGCTAAAGGCGCCGGAGTAGGCGAAGCAATCGAGCACCGCGGCACCCTGGCAGTAGGCGCCAACCCGCGCGCGGTTGACTGCCTGGTCGAGATAGAAGCCGGTCTTCTGGCCGCTGCGCAGATCGGCGAGCAAGGCGGGGCGTTCGCCGTTGGTACCGGGGAGGAGCAGGGGGCGGAGCGCAAGCCGGGCGGGGGGCAGTTCGCCCCAGAGGCCACCCTCGTGAGCGGGCAGGCCCTCCTTCTCGCGCACCTCAGCATCGCTGCGCTCGTAGATCCCGCGGGGCTGCAGCAACGCCACCAGGACAGCCACGACCGTCTCGGCGCGGGCGGCCATAGCCCGGGTCAGCAACTGGACGACCAGGAAGGGGCCGTAGCGATCGACGATCAGGCCTGGGAGGCCATCGGCCTCGCTGAAGACCAGGCGGCAGGCGGCGGCGTCCTCGGGGGCGAGGCCTGCACGGCCACGCAGCGCCCGCGCGATCGCACCGTGCAGCCAGGCGTCATCGAGCGGCTGATCGACGTCCCAGCTCGCGGCGCGGACCCGGATCTGCGAGCTGCCGCTCCAGAAGCCGCGCGCCAGCCACTCACCATTGGCGCCCAGCACCTCAACGACCTCACCGTCGCGCGGCGACCCGCTGACGGCGCCGATCGCCCCGGAAAAAACCCAGGGGTGGCGGTGCAGGAGGGGGCGTTCGCGTCCGGCCTTGAGGGTAATGCTTGCCATAAGCACCTGACGATCGCTTATGGAAGCGTAGTGTAGCAGAGCGCCGTAACCGGGTCAAGCACGCGCGGCGTAGCCGCAGGGCCACGTCTACGTCGTCTGCCCGGCGACGGAAGCCGCGGGCTCGCCGCTGTGACGCCCGCCTGCGCGGGCGCGACAGGCCACGCCGGTGGCCGTCGCACCAGGAGCCGGGGCGTTGACGCCCACGGCGCGGACGCTCAACCGGACGGTGACGGAGCCCTGGGCGTAGCCGCCCCACACCCCACCGCGGGCGGCGAACGCGGCATCAGCCCTGCAAGCGCGCGAGCGCGCGAAGCGGTTGCAAAGGGGAAAAAGGTATGGTATCATCTCGGGGTGTGAAGGCGGGTAGCTCAATTGGCAGAGCAGCGGCCTCCAAATCCGCAGGTTGCAGGTTCGATTCCTGTCCCGCCTGCCACATAGCGCGCAACGCCGGCACACCGGGGGGGCGTGGCCGAGCGGTTGAAGGCAGATGTCTTGAAAACATCCAGGCGATGAGCCTCGTGGGTTCGAATCCCACCGCCCCCTCCAGCTGATCGAGACACCGCACGGGGAGGTCGCATAGTGGCCTAGTGCGGCGGTTTGCTAAACCGCTAGGGGGGCAACCCCCTCGAGGGTTCGAATCCCTCCCTCCCCGCCACGACGATCGCGGAACAACGTAGGAAACAGCCTCCTTACCGAAATGGTGGGGAGGCTGTTTTCCTGGCTGATAGGCACGCTGGAAAGGCCGAAGGCTAAGAGCTATGGCACACAGGCCTGCTGCGCACGGCGCGCCATACGCCTTCAAGGTGGTTGGCTGATCGTGGTCAGGGTGCTGCGTGGTTTCTCCAGAGTTCTTGCGAGTCCGCTCGGAGGCGGCACCGCCGACGCGCAAGGGACAAGCCCACCGCCATCAGGCGTGGGTTCATGATGACACGCGGGGATGCCAGCCGCAGCGTCATCACGGCACTTTTCGTCAGGATCACGTTCTGGTCGGTCCGGATCTCCGATCACCGGTTCCGCTTGCGGAGCGAGCCGGCGGCACCGGCGAGATCCTCGCAGCGGGCGGCCTCGGCGAGGAAGTGGACGCAGGTCTCGATACCGGTGTAGAACTGCGTCAGGCGGAAGCGCTCGTTCGGCCCATGCATCCCGTCGTCGGGCAGGGAGAGGCCCATCAGTACAGTCGGGATGCCGAGCAACTCCTGGAACAGGGTCACGACGGGGATCGAACCGCCCGAGCGCAGCAGCACAGGGCTCGCCCCGAAGCTACGTCTATAAGCGCGCGCCGCCGCGCCGAAGGCGGGCAACAGGGGGTCGATGCGGGTCGGCCGCGCACCGAGGCGCACGCGCACGATCCCGCGCATAGTAGGCGGGGTGAGCCAGGCGATCTGGCGCCGCGCGAGCCAGGCGATCTCGTCCGGCTCCTGGTCGGGCACCAGTCGGAAGCTCAGCTTCGCCAGGGCACGGGCCGGGATGACGGCTTTGCCGCCCGGACCCTGATAGCCACCCGTCAAGCCGTTGATCGTCAGGGCCGGGCGGATCGTGGTGCGCTCGTACAGCGTGTAGGGCAGGCCCTGTGCATCGGTCGCCTCGCCCCAGCCCAGGTGGGCTCCGGCGTTGTGGAGGATCTGGGCATCACCAGGGCCGACCCGTGCCATAGCCACCCGCTCGGCCGGGCTCACGCGGCGAACCCGCTGGTAGAAGCCGGGGATCGCCACCCGACCATCGGCACTGTGAAGCCGAGCGACCAGTTCGCAGATAGCCTGGAGTGGATTATGGATCGCCCCGCCGAAGATCCCCGAATGGAGGTCGCGCCGCTGGCCATGCAGTTCGAGCTCCATGCTCAGGCTGCCGCGCAGGGCATAGATGATCGCGGGGCGGCCCGGAGCGAGGAAGCGCGTGTCAGAGGCGACAGCGACGTCGGCAGCGAAATACCAGCGCCGCTGCTCCAGGAAGGCGCGCAGGCTCGGGCTGCCAATCTCTTCCTCGCCCTCGAACAGGCAGACGACGTTGAGCGGCAGGCTACCAGTGCGCAGGTATGCCTCCAGGGCCTTGACGTGGGCAAAGAGAGGGCCCTTGTCGTCGGATGCGCCGCGCCCGTAAAGGGCGCCGTCAGGCACGGTCGCGGCGAAGGGCGGCACGGCCCACGCCTCGGGCGGACCCGCTGGCTGCACGTCGTAGTGGCCGTAGATCAGGACCGTCGGGCGACCAGGCGCGCGCCGCCACAGCGCCGAAACGACGGGGTGGCGCGCCGTCTCCTCGACGGTGGCCTGCTCCATGCCGATTCGGCGCAGATGCTCGGCAAGCCACTCGGCGCAGCGCCGCACGTCACCTGCGTGGCGTGGCTGGGCACTCACCGAGGGGATGCGGACGAACTCCTGCAGCTCGCGCAGGAAGCGCGCGTGCCGCTGCCGCACGTAAGCGATCGCCTCGCTGGTCAGGCCCATCGTGGCCTCCACCCTGGCAGGACTCTCCCCTCACCCCCGCCGCTGGCGCGGCGTCCCCGCTCCTCGGAGCAGGGACGAGGGTGAGGACTCAGGCGTCTTGTTGGCCATCAAGGTCCGTCCTTGTTGGGCACCGCTACTGCCCAACAAGG
>JACAEO010000255.1 GCA_013388805.1 Chloroflexota bacterium | reverse complement strand
CGGCAGCCCGCAAGATATTGTGTTGGGCGTGGGCAGTGTTTCAACGTCAGGAACCCTTTGATCCGGTCAAAGCATCACCGAAAGCGGCACTGGCCACTTGACACGAATGAGAGAATCTCCCCCCGGCCGACCTGGTCATCCCCTCGCTCGATGCGCTGCCGCTCAGCGACCTGCTCGCCGCCGTGACGCGCAGGGAACCTCGCCAGGCTCAGGGCAACGGCCCGGGCGGCGGTGGCCAGCCGCGGGCGAAGTAGTCGCCCATGGTGATGATCACCAGGATGGCAAAGCCCAGGAAGGCGGCAGCGGCGTAGAGCTGGGTAGCCCGCTCGCTCACCTTGACGTGCATAAAGAAGAGGACGATCAGGACCGTCTTGGCGATGGCGATGGTCATCGCGATCGCTACGCCCAGCAGCCGTGGAAGCGCGATGATGCCCTCGATCCACCAGGCGCCGACGGTCAGCGCCATCAGCACCATGAGCGCGGCGAAGACCTTGTAGTAGGTCGCCTGCCCGATATGGCCGTGCGAATGCTCAGCGCCCGTGTCGCTGCCGTGGGCGCCGTGGCCAGGATTAGCGTGCGATCTTGCCATCAGTGCACCAGGTAGAACAGCGGGAACAGGAAGACCCAGATAATATCGATCAGGTGCCAGTAGAGGCCGCCGATCTCGATCGGTGTAAAGTAGGTCGCAGTGATCATACCACGCCAGACCAGGAAGGTCAGGATCGAGACGATCGTCAGGCCGACGATCATATGGACGGCGTGGAGGCCGGTGGCGACGAAGTAGAGGAAGTAGAACAGCTGGTAGGGTGAGCCGAGGCCGGGCTGTGGCGCACCGTGCTCACTTGCCGCTGCGGCGCCCTCGGCGCCGTGAGCCTCGGGGAAGAGAAAGGCCCGCCCGGGCACCAGGCACTCGTCGACGGCGTGCTGGCCAGTGCCGGTGACCCAGCTGATGGGTGTTGCGTAGCCCGCGCAGTGGGCGAACTTCTCGCTATACTCGTAGCCCTTGATCAGCAAGAAGGTCAGGCCGAGCACGAGGGTCACGCCGAGCATGGTCAGCACACGCCGGCGTTTACCCTCCTCGGCGGCATTGACGGCCAGCGCCACGGTCAGCGAGCTCACCAGCAGCACCACGGTGTTCACCGCCCCGAGGGGGGTATTCAGGTGGTGGGCGGCTGCGGCCCACACCTCAGGGAAGGCCCAGCGGTAAACGATGTAGGCCATGAAGATCCCGCCGAAGAGCATGATCTCGGTCACGAGGAAGGCCCACATCCCGAGGGTCGCGGTCTCCTTCTGTTGCTGCACCGTCTCGAAGTGGTGCTGCAACTCGCGACCGTGGACCCCGTGATCGTGGCCGTCGTGCCCGTGGGGCTGCGCCGGTTTCGCGGTTGGTGTCGTTGTCGCCAAGGGTGCTCTCCTCTCGGTGGGCCTGTGCAGGGTCATCAGCTGGATGTTGGCCGGGCTGCAGCAGCGACCCCTACAAAGGGCTGCCTGGCCGCCACTCGGCGGCGTCGCGGGCGGCGGCCTCGGGCGGATAGGCGTAGGCTTCGGTCGTCACCACGGGGATGCGCTCGAAGTTGTGGGTAGGCGGTGGCGAACTGGTGTGCCACTCCAGGCCCGTCGCGTCCCAGGGGTTATCGCCGGCCACGCGCCCATTCACCAGCGAGAGCAGCAGGTAGATCAGCGGGATGATGAAGCCGACGGCCAGCACGGCGGCGCCGGACGACGACAGCACGTGCAGCACCTGAAACTCCTGCGGATAGACGTGATAGCGGCGTGGCATGCCGAGGTAGCCCAGCACGAACTGGGGAAAGAAGGTCATGTTGAAGCCGACGAAGACCACCAGCGCCGAGATACCGCCCCAGACCTCGTTGTACATCCGCCCGGTCATCTTCGGCCACCAGAAGTGGATGCCGCCGAGGTAGGCCATGATCGTGCCACCGACCATCACGTAGTGGAAGTGGGCCACCACGAAGTAGGTATCGGTCACGTGGATGTCAATCGCGACCACGCCGAGGAAGATCCCGGTCAGCCCGCCGATCACGAACAGCCCCATAAAGCCCAGGGCGTAGAGCATAGGCGTGCGGTAGCTGATCGAGCCTTTGTAGAGCGTTGCGGTCCAGTTGAAGACCTTGATCGCCGAGGGGATGGCGATCAGCATCGTGATGAAGGAGAAGACCAGGCTGGCATACATCGACTGGCTGCTCACAAACATGTGGTGGCCCCAGACGAGGAAGCCCAGGATGGCGATCGCCATGCTGGAGAAGGCGATGAACTCATAACCGAAGATGCGCTTGCGCGAGAAGGTGGCGATCAGCTCCGAGATCACGCCGAAGGCCGGCAGGATCATGATGTAGACCGCCGGGTGGGAGTAGAACCAGAACAGGTGCTGGAAGAGCAGCGGGTCGCCGCCGAGCGCCGGGTCGAAGATACCCACGCCCCAGATGCGCTCGATCGCGACCAGTAGCAGCGCGATGCCGACCACCGGGGTGGCCAGCACAATCACCAGGCTGGTGGCATAGGCTGCCCAGATGAAGAGCGGCAGGCGGAACCAGGTCAGGCCGGGGGCGCGCATCTTATGGATGGTGGCGATGAAGTTGACCGCCGTGGCGATCGACGAGAAGCCCATGATGAAGGCGCCCGTGATCGTCAAGATCACATTGGAGTTGGAGTAGGTCGAGCTGAAGGGCGTATAGAAGGTCCAGCCAGTATCCACGCCGCCGAGCACTGCCGCGCTGAGCGCGAAGATGCCACCGAACATGTAGAGGTACCAGCTGAACAGATTCAGCCGGGGGAAGGCCAGGTCGCGGGCGCCGATCATCAGCGGCACCAGGAAGTTGCCAAGCACCGAGGGGATGGCCGGGATGAGGAAGAAGAAGACCATGATCACGCCATGCAGCGTGAACATGCGGTTGTACACGTCGGACGACATCAGGTCGCCCTGGGGTGTCACCAGCTCGATGCGCACGAAGGTTGCGGCGAGCCCGCCGAGCAGGAAGAAGAAGTTGATGCTCAGCAGGTAGAGAATGGCGATCCGCTTATGGTCAACGGTGAACAGCCACGACTTGATCCAGGCCCACAGGCCCGGGGTATCGTCGTGCAGGTAGCCGCTCTCGGGAAAGGCTGTCGCCGCCATAGGTTCATTCCCCTAGTGACTTGATATACTCGATCAGCTGCCGGACCTGGTCATCGCTGAGCTGATTGCCATAGGCCGGCATGACCGGCTGGTAGCCCTCGGCCACCCTGGCCGCAGCGTTGCGGATCGACTCCTCGAGGTAGGCGACATCGGCGATCACGCTGCTACCATCGGCGAGGCGCTGCTCGGTATTGTACAACCCATTCAGGCGCGGGCCAATCCCGGCGCCATCGCTGCGGTGACAGCCGACACAGCCGAGGTTGGTGAAGACCCGCTCACCCTGGGCGGCGAGCGCCTGGTCGAAGGCGGGGGCGGCTGCACCGGCTGCCTCGCTGCCCGTCGCGCTCGCTCCGCTGCTGCCACCGCCGCTCATCCCGCTCGTCCCGCTGCTGGCCCCGTCGCCGGCGAGCGACTTGATGTAGGCGATGAGCTGGTTGATCTGATCCTCGCTCAGCTGGCCGGCGTAGGAGGGCATGACGGGCTGATAGCCGGCGGTGATCTGCGCGCCGGGGTTGATGATCGAGGTGCGCAGGTAGTTCTCATCGGCGGTGATCGTGCTCCCGTCGGCGAGTTGCTCCTGGGAGCCATAGAGCCCCTGGAGACTGGGCCCGACGCCCGCGCCGTCCATGCGGTGGCAGCCGCTACAGCCGAGGCTGGTGAAGAGTTGCTCGCCCACCAGGGCCATCGGGTCGCCGATCGCGCTGCCGGGCGGCGTCGGCACGGCGGCGCCGCTGCTGCCATCGGGGAGGATGACCTCGCCCGGGGTCACCAGCCAGCGCTCATAGTCGGCCAGACTCAGGGCGACCACCCGGCCGCCCATCAGCGAGTGCTCGGTGCCGCAGTACTCGGCGCAGAAGAGGTGATACTCGCCGGCCTTCGTCGCCTCGAACCACATCGAGGTATAGCGGCCCGGCAGCACATCCTGCTTGACACGGAAGGCCGGGATGTAGAAGCTGTGAATGACGTCCTGTGAGGTCATGATCAGCCGCACCGGGCGCCCGATCGGGACGTGGAGTTCGTTATTCTCCCGTTTGCCGTTCGGATGCTGGGTGTGCCACATCCACTGCTTGCCGATCACATAGATCTCCAGGGTGCGGGGCGGTGGGGTGCGGACGTGCACATAGAGGAAGGCGCCCCAGAAGAAGATCCCCAGCACGATCAGCAGCGGAATGCCCGACCAGGTCGCCTCGAGGAGCAGGTTGGAGTGCACCTGGTTGGTGCGATCGGCGGCCTTGTTGCTGCGGTGGTAGCGCACCATCAGGAAGAGGATGATGAAGGGCAGCATACCGCCGAAGAGCAAGCTGAGGCCAACCAGCGTCCAGTAGAGCACATCGATCTGGCCGGCGAAGCTCGAGGCCTGCTCTGGGAACAATGGGAAGTTGCGCATACAGCATCCTATCCGGGGCCAGCCAGGCCCGCCAGTACCGAGGACCCGCGCGTGCGAGGGCTAGCCGGTTGCCGCCGCGGGGCCGGTGGGTGCGCCTGGAGCGCCAGGCCGGCCCGAGCCGCGGCTCAGGAGATAGAGCGAGAGCAGCAGGCCGATCACGGTGATCACCCCACCCACCCGGATCAGAGTCAGCACCAGGCCGCTGTAGGTGCCGGTCGCCGGGTCGAACTGGTAGCAGAGCAGCAGCAACTGGTCCACCGGCGTGCCGATTGTGTTGGCCGAAGCCTCAACGAGGCCAAGCCGCAGGTCGCTGGGATTGTACTCGATGCCGTAGAAGTAGCGCGCAAGCTGGCCCTCCGGGGTCAGCACCAGGATACCGGCGGCGTGGGCGTACTGGTCGATCGTCTCGTCGTAGTAGTATTTGAAACCCACCGCGTCGGCAAGCTGGGCGATGCTGTCCTGGCTGCCGGTGAGGAAGTGCCAGCCAGCCGCGCTGCCAGACCGATTGTAGCGCGACACAACGGCGGCGCGGGCATTGGCGGCGTTCATCGGCGTCTCCAGCGGGTCGATGCTCACATAGACCACCTGGAAGTCGGCCCCGACGTTGAGCGGCACCTCATTCAGTGCTGTGACCAGGCCGGTGCGCACCAGCGAGCAGAGCATGGGGCACTCGTAGTAGCCCAGCGCCAGCACCACCGGCCCGCTGCCGAAATAGTCGCCGAGGCTGACCGTCTGGCCCTGCTCGTCGACGAAGGGCAGGGCGAGCGGCACCTGGGCGCCGAGGCGCTGCTCAAACGAAACCCCGACCAGCGGGTCGCTGCTGGTGTAGCCGGGCTCACCCTGGGCGCGGGCGGCGCCCGGGGCGGCCAGCAGGCCGATCAGCAGCAGCACGGGAAGCCAGCGAACGATGTGCATATGCTTATTGCCCAAAGGGGTTCACGCCCTGTTCGAGGAGCAACTCCATCGAGCGCTCGATAGGGATATGGACGATGCCCTGACGCTGACTGACCCAGCCATAGGACTCCAGGTGCTCGGTCGCCTCGTTGACGATGCGCCGACCGTCCACATTCGGATTGGCCTCGACCAGCGGCCCCACCGGCACCTGCGGCGAGGTGACGTCAACCGCATAGGTTGGATCACGCAGCGGTTCCCCCACTGCAAAGACCAGGACGGTGATCACGACATAGGCGAAGGCCAGCAGGGCGAAGATAACAGCGATCGAGATCCAGAGCGGTCGGGCGCGCACATCGGCAAGCTCATAGCCGGCCGCAACACTCTCGGCCGCCGCGCCCTCTGCAAGCTCATGGCCATGATGGCTCATCGGGGTATCCCTCTAGCGGTGACAGGTGTAGCAGTTGGTCAGCCGGCCATCGGTCGGGATCTGGTAGCTCTCCACCAGCTTCACGCGCTCCTCGAGCGGCAAGGTGAGCGGGTCGAAGCGCATATTGAAGACCTCGTCGCGCGGGCGCACGTTGTCCTCCGGGTTGCGGTGGCAGCCCAGGCACCAGCCCATAAACAGCGGCTGGGCCTTGGCGGTCAGCTGCTGCTGATCGATCCGTCCATGGCAGGATGCGCAACCAATGCCCTTCGCCACGTGGACGCTGTGGTTGAAGTAGACGAAGTCGGGCAGGTCGTAGATCCGTCTCCAGACCACCGGGTCACCGGTGCGATAGCTATCGCGCACCGGCTGCAGCAGCGGGCTATTGGTCCAGACCTGCGAGTGGCAGGACATACAGGTATCGGTGGAGGGGAAGCCGGCGTGGGCAGCCCGCTCGACGGTAGCGTGGCAGTAGCGGCAATCGATCATCAACTGATCGACGTGATGCTTATGGCTGAACGGCACTGGCTGGGCCTTCGGGACGCCGACATCGGTGAACCAGGGCGAGAGGTACAGCCCGACCAGCGCGGCCACGATCCCGCCGACGAGCAGCACCAGGCCGAGGATGCTCACCCAGACGATGGCATTGGCGTTTCGCGGGAAGATCTGTGCAGACATACATCGCTCTCTCTCGAGCTTCGCAGGCCAGCGTGGCAGGCGAGCCAGGTGCTGGCCTTATTTCACACCGAGTTGCTGCCGTTCTTCGGCGCTGAGGTCGTTCACGTCGGCGTACTGGCTGAGCTGGAGCGCCCGGACGTAGGCGGCCACGGCCCAGCGATCCTCGGGTGGGATGCGATTGGCGTAGCTGTACATCCGGTTGACGCCATTGGTGATCACCTCGAAGAAGTAGCCGATCGCCACGGTGCGCAGCCGGTCCTGGTGCAGGCTGGGCACCTGCAGCGGGCCGCGGTAGGCGATCACGCCATTACCGTCGCCGGCGATCCCGTGACAGGGTGCGCAGTAGGCATCGTAGCGCGTGCGCCCGTGCTCGAGCAACTCGGCGGTGAGCTCGACCGGCAACTCGCTGGCCAGTTCGCCATTCACCTTGCCGGTCAGCAGCGCCGAGTCCGGGTCGAAGCTGCCAATCGCGACCGTATTCTCCACTGGCGGGCGCATGGCACGACCATCGCGGAAGAACGTGCTGACCTGGTTCGGCTGGTAGCGAGGCTGGTCGTACATATCCACGTGGCAGGCCGCCAGCACCAGGCACAGCGGCAGCCAGGCGAAGCGCACCAGGCGCGAGCCGTTCAGTTTGCGCGCAGGTTGGACCATAGGTGCACGCTCGTTTCTAGTTCAGACCTCGCCTTCGCTGACCAACGCCGGGTTCGGATTATGCACGCGGGCCAGGTAGCTCGTACGCGGGAGCGTATTCAGCAGGCCCAGCACGGTGTAATTGTGCGGCTCGGCCCTGGCTTTAGCAACCTTGCTCTGCGGATTGTTGATATCGCCAAAGATGATCGCCTGGGTCGGGCAGGCCTGCTGGCAGGCCGTCACCACCTCGCCATCGCTGATCGGGCGGTTGCCCTGCACTTTGGCTTTGATCCGCACCTCAGCGATGCGCTGGATGCAGTAGCTGCACTTCTCCATCACACCCCGGTTGCGCACCGTCACCTCGGGGTTGCGCATCAGTTTGAGGCTTGGCGTCTCGAGGTCCTGGTACTGGAAGAAATTGAAGCGCCGCACCTTGTAGGGGCAGTTGTTCGAGCAATACTTGGTGCCGACGCAGCGGTTGTAGACCATATTGTTGAGGCCCTCGGCATCGTGCACAGTGGCCGCAACCGGGCAGACCAGTTCACAGGGGGCCTGCTCGCAGTGCTGGCAGGTCATGGGCATCATGTAGGTCGTGGGGTTGTCGAAGTTCGCCCCGGCGAAGTAGCGGTCGATGCGGATCCAGTGCATCTCGCGGCCACGGGCGACTTCCTGCTTGCCGATGAAGGGGATGTTGTTCTCGGCCTGGCAGGCGACCACACAGGCATTGCAGCCGATGCAGGCCGTGAGGTCGATGGTCATGCCCCACTGGTTGCCTACCGAGTAGTCGAAGCCGGGCAGATTGCCGCGCAGCAGGCTCTGATAGCCTTCGGTGCCGGGGCCGGGGGTCGTTTTGCCGTACTCCTCCAGGTAGACCTCGTGGGAGATGTGCTTCGGATCCTGCTTGAAGCGCTCGAACTCGCCGGCGCGGATAATATCGCGGCCCTCGAGCGTCCAGTGGTCCTGTGTGCTAACGAGCGGGTAGCTGCCGCCGGGCACGCTGACCGTCACCTGGTTGCTGAACCAGGGCGCCTCACTGGTACGCAGGGCATAGACGTTGAAGCCGGTGTTTGCCGCCACGCGCCCGGCCTGTTCGCCGCGACCGTAGCCGAGGGTGACGGTGATGGTATCTTCGGCGTGGCCGGGCACGATCCAGATCGGCAGCTTGAGGGTACCTTCGCCAACACGCAGTTCGATCAGTTGACCGTTGGCGCGGATCAGCTGTTCGAGCGCCCGCTGGCTCGCGATGTTGTCCTCGCCCGCCAGGTCGTCCTGGCTGACCGGCAGGTTCAGCAGCCGGATGGCGGTCGAGGGGCTCACCAGGGCCGCATTGTCCCAGGTGAGCTTGGTCAGCGGGCGGGGCAACTCCTGGAGCCAGCCATTGTTGGCATAGCGTCCGTCCCAGAGAGCCGGATCGGGGCGGAAGACCAGTTCCAGGCCCTCGCTGGCCGGTGGCAGGGCATAGTTGATGCCGCTGCGGAGCGTCACCTGGCGGGCGGGCAGACTCGTGCCGGGCACCACGCCATTGTTGAGGCTGCCGCGGAAGAAATCGTCGAACTGCTGGCCCTCGAGGCCACTCTGCTGCTGCCAGTAGGCACGCACCAGGTCATAGGAAGTCTGGCCGACCTGGCCGAGCATCGCGGCGAGCACATCGTGTGCGGTGCGGCTGCTGTAGAGCGGCAGGATGAGCGGCTGGATGATGGTTGCGGTGCCATCGTAGGCGCGAATATCGCTCCAACTCTCCAGGCTGTGGCTCAGCGGGACGAACCAGTCGGCCAGCACCGCGGTCTCATCATCGTAGGCGTTGAGCGCCACCGTGAAGCGGGCCTTGCTCATAGCCTCGGCGAAGCCGAGATCGGCGGGGGCGGTGAAGACCGGGTTGGCATCGATGATCACCAGCACCTCGACCGTACCGGCGTTGAGCTCGGCGACCAGTTCGCGCAGGGCGGTGGTCTGGTCGCCGGGGCGGGCCGCCACCGGGTCGCTATATTCAACGGTGGTGCCGACCGCGCCGAGGGCCGCGTTGATCGCGTGGGCCAGGGCGTGGACCACGGGTGGTTGCCATTCGCCGACGACCACCACCCCCTCGGCGCCCGCGCCGCGCAGGTCCGCGATCATGGCATCGAGGAAGCCGCGCGCGTCTTCTGGCAGCGTGACCTGGGGTGCGCCGGCCACGTCGAGGGCGGCGGCCACATAGGCAGCGGCAGCACCGACCTGGCCGGCCTTGAGCCGCAGGCGGTGATCGGCGGCGACCCCGGTATGGGAGTAGACCGGCTCGATCGCGTAGAGCCGGCTGACCCCGGCTGTCTCCTTGAGCACCCGTCGCCCGCTGATCCAGTCGTGGGCGTAGCGCGCCCGGGCAGCCGGATCCTGAAGAAAATCGCTATCGAAGGCAACGATCACCCGGGCCCGCTCGAAGCGATAGCGCGTCTCCAATGGCTCGCCGAAGGCCAGTTGCGCCCCCGCATAGGTATTCGAGCGCCCGATCGGGTCGTACTGGACCCACTTCGCGCCGGGGAAGGTGGTGAGCAACTCCTCAAACTGGGCCACCAGGGTCGGCGAGGTAACGGTGGAACTGAGCACGCGCAGGCCCTGCCCCTGGAGCCCCCGCTGGAGTTGCATCAGCGGGGCGAGGGCGGCGAAGAACTGGTCCCAGGTGCTGATCGCGCCCCGGTTGAGTACCGTCTCCGGGCGATCCGGGTCGTAGAGTTGGAGGATCTCGGCCTGGGCAAAGATCTCGGTCGCGCCGAGACTGGCGGGATGGTTCGGGTTGCCCTCGATCTTGATCGGGCGCCCGTCATAGTTCTTGACCGCGACGCCGAGGGCGAAGCCATCGAGGCTGGTGGCGGTGGCATAGAAGAGCGGGATGCCGGGCTGCTGATTGTAGGGAGCGCGGGCGAAGGGGGCGACTTGCTCGGGTGGCTGCTTGATCGCAACGGTACAGCCGGAGAGCCCCGCCAGGGCCAGCGAGGCGCCCAGGAACTTGAGGAACGTGCGCCGGGACACCGGGTCGGCCAGTTCGGCAGCGCCGGCGGGAAACTCGCGGCGCAGCAACTCCTGGAACGCCGGCGTGTCGGCCAGTTCATCGAGCGAGCGCCAGAGTTGCTTGCCCCGGCTGGACTGCAGGCGGGCGCGAACAGCGTTCAGCTCTCGCTCGGTCAAGTGGAGGGTGATGTCACTCATCGGCGGCAGCCAGACTAGTCAGGCAGGGTGGAGCCTCTGCGAATGCCCGGCGGAAGCGGGCGCTTCGCATGGGCAGGAAGGGCGGCGGCCCGTTGTTTGTGATTTCCGGAACGAGTTTCTTCGCCAGCAATTATAGCAGGTCGCTTGCCGCCGGCAGCACTGGAAAAGATACCCGTTGGGCCTAACTGCTCTCTCTCGGAGGAATAGAATCGCAACAGGAAGGGTTACGGACGGGGGAGCAGACTCGACGCGCAGGGAGATTGGTTGCGTCCTATTGCGCGCCGATTGTAACACAGGCGCGGGTAGCGGTGCAAGTCGCACCACGACCCGCGCGCCCGGCGTGGGCAAGACGGGTACCTGTTCACTCCTGGGGTAATACCATTTCCGATTGCAGATTTTGGATTGCAGATTGCCGCACATGGCGTCACGATGAGCGATGACGGCAACGACAATGCGGAACTGCCAACTGGATTTGGTATAACCCCCGCGCCTGGGAGCGAGGGCGTCCCGCCCTCAGTCGCGTCTCCGCGGGCAAGATGCCCGCGCTCCCAGGAGACATGTGAACACTTACCAAGACGGAGGGTGCCGGCGCATCAGCCCTG
>JACAEO010000277.1 GCA_013388805.1 Chloroflexota bacterium | reverse complement strand
TCCACACCTCCACAGCTCCACACCTCCACAGCTCCACACCTCCACAACTCAGGGGATGGGCCGTCAGCTGGCGCGCCGGCGGAGCACGAGGAGCAGCAGGCCCGTCTCGGCGGCGGCAGCAAGCGCGTGGGCGGTTGGGATGGCGACAGGGCCGAGCGGCTGGAGGAGCGCGGCGTTGAGCGCGATGCGGGCGGCGAGTTGCACCAGGTTGGCGAGCAGGGGCGTGCGGGTGTCGTAGCGGGCGACCAGGCCGCGGGTGGCGATCTCGGTGGCGACGTAGGCGGGCAGGCCGAGCGCATAGATCGCGAGCAGCTGGTAGGTCAGGTCGCCGGCGGCGGTGTCGAAGGCGCCGCGCTCAAAGAGCAGCCGGATAACCGGGCGCCCGAGGGCGATCAGCGCGATGGTAGCCAGCAGGCTCAGGGCGCTGGCGGCCAGCAGGGTGCGCCGGAGCAGCGCGCGGAAGGCCTGCAGGTCATCGCTGACGCCAAGGGCAGCCAGGCGCGGCAGGGCCGCCTGGCCGATCGCCATCCCAAGCAGGCGGATAGGCAGCCCGATCAGCAGCAGGGCGTTGAAGAGCGCGCCAACCGTGCTGACGATGCCGGTCAGGCTGGCGAAGGCCGTGTCGACAATCGTGCCGGCGTAGTTGCTCAGCCCGGAGAGCGCGTTGGGGCCGAGCAGGCGGGCCGTGAGGCGCAGGTCGGGGTCGCTGGGCGCCCAGCGCAGGCGCGGGCGGTAGCCACGCTGACGCAGCCCGGGGACGAGGATGACAAGTTGGAGCAGGGCGTCGATGATCGAGCCGATCGTCGGGCCAAGGATGCCGAGGCCGGGGATGGCGAAGGCCGCGAGGACACCGCCGATCAGCGTGAGGTTGCGCAGGGCGATGGCGAGGGCGGGGAGCAGCACCTGGTTGCGGCTGATCAGCAGCGCGACGAGGGCCGACTCCGTGATCACCAGGAGCACCTCGAGCAGCATGATCCGGGTCAGGGTGGTGGTCAGGGCCTGGGTGGCGGGAGCGAAGCCCGGGGCGAGCAGAGAGCGCACAAAGGTGGGTGCGGCGAGGGCGGCCAGCAGGCAGAGCGGGGCGAAGAGCGTGAGCAGTGCGGTCAGGGTCAGGTTGACGAGGCGATGGCCGGCCGGCGGGCCGCCGCGGCGCTCGGCGCGGAGCAGCACCGGGACGAGCGCATTGGTGAGCGCGCCGCCGGCGATCAGCATGGCGACCGTCTCGGGCAGGCGGAAGGCGGCGTAGAAGGCGGCGGCCTCGGGGCCAAGGCCGAAACGGGCGTTCAGCAGCACCTGGCGTACGATGCCGAGCAGGGCCGAGGCGAGGAAGGCCGCCATATAGAGGACGGACGCCTCGCTGACGCCGAGCTCAAGGGTCGGCCAGGCCCGCAGAGGTGTGCGCCGCAGCCGTTTGGCGAAGGCGGCGGCCGTGCTGGCAAGACGCACAGGCGGCTCCGTGGCTTGTCGTGCAGGACCTGAGCGAACTGCCTGGCGCCTGGTGGCCTGATCCCGTGATCGTGGTGGTTGTGGCGGGCGGGGGTGTGCCCGCGCATAGCCGGTGGGCCGGCCCTGGAAGGCCGAAGCATCGGCGTAGCCAATGCCCCGGCCTTTCAGGGCCAAAGGCAGTCTTAGAAGAGCAGACCGCCGTCAACCGAGAGGGTCACGCCAGTGATGAAGCTCGACTCATCGGAGGCGAGGAAGAGATAGGCGTTGGCAATATCCTCCGGGGTGCCGAGGCGGCGCAGTGGTGTGCGCTCGCGCACGCTATCGAGCACCTTCTCGGGCACCGTTGCGATCATCTCGGTGGCGGTGAAGCCCGGTGCGATGGCGTTGACCCGGATGTGGTTGGGGCCGAGCTCACGGGCCCAGGTCTTGGTCATACCGATCACGCCGGACTTGGCGGCGACGTAGTTCGTCTGGCCGAAGTTGCCGTAGAGGCCGACGACCGAGGCGGCATTGATGATCGACCCGCCGCCGCCGGCGATCATAATCGGCGCCACCGCCTTGGAGCAGAGCCAGACGCCCTTGAGGTTGACATTGATCACCGCGTCGAACTGCTCCTCGGTCATCTTCTGCATACGGGCATCGCGGGTGATGCCCGCGTTGTTGACCAGCACATCGATGCGTCCGTAGGTCTCCTGCACGGTCCGCACAGCGGCCTCGACCGACTCGGCGCGGCTCACGTCGAGGAAGATCGCCTTGGCCTGACCATCAGCCGCGCAGATCTCATCAGCCACGGCCTGGGCAGCCGTCATGTTGATGTCAGCGACGGCAACCTTCGCGCCCTCACGTGCGAAGGTCAGGGCGGTTACCTTGCCGATACCCTGGCCGCCGCCGGTGACGATGGCAACCTTGTCTTTCAGTCGCATACCAGCTCCAGTCTTGAGTCAGGGAGAGCCTCCCTGAGGGCTGAGGGCGCGGCGACGGCGCCGCGTCAGAGGCGACGGCGGGCGTTACTGGCTCCGCTTGGCGAGCCACGCATCGATCTGTGGCCAGGTGCGCTTGCTGGCGCCACTGCCGACCATCAGGCCGATATGGCCGCCCTTCATCTCCAGCAGCAGCTTATCTTTCGAGCCGAACACGTCCATCGCCGTAGTGGACTGGCAATTCGGGACGATATGGTCCTTATCGGCGATCACGTTGAGCACGCTGGCCTTGATATTCTTCAGGTCCACCGTGCGGCCTTCCATCTGCAGCTTGCCTTCAATGAGCTTGTTCTCGCGGAAGAACTCCACGATCCACTGGCGATAGGCGGCGCCGGGGAATCTGACGCCATCGGTGACCCACGTATTCATCGCCAGCCAGGAATCAACCACGGCCTTGTTATCGAGGTTGTCCCAGAGTTTGAGATAGTTGAGCACCCAGTTCTCCACCGGCTTGAGCATCTTGTTGCCGTAGTCGATGATCTCACCGGGGACATTGCCATACTGGCGCACCAGTTCGTCGACGTTGAAGTAGTCGGTGTTGAGCCACTTGTTGAAGGGGCCGGCATTCTTGTCCGAGAAGTCGAGCGGTGCAGTGAGCAGGATCAAGTTCCGCAGCCCATCGTCCGGGCGCATTGCGGCATAGATGGCGGTAATGGTCGCGCCGATGCACCAGCCGCACATGCTGAACTCCCGCTTGCCGGTATGGCGCTGCATCGCGCGCACCGCGCGGGGCAGGAACTTGAGCGAGAAATCCTCGAAGTCGTAGCCGGCATCCTCGAGGCCGGGGCGTCCCCAGTCGAGCATATAGACATCGTAGCCCTGGCGCACCATATACTCGACGAAGCTATTGCCCGGGCGCAGGTCGTAGATATCGGGCCGATTGATGAGCGCGAAGACGAGGAGGAGCGGCACCGGTTTGCGCTGCTCGGGAGGGGTTTGCGGGAAGAAGCGGTAGAGCGTCATCTTATTGAGCGTCCAGATCGCTTCTTTGGGTGTCAGTCCGATCTGAATGTTCACCCGATTAGCGGCGATGCGCGCGTACATATCGGTGCTCTTGCCGAGGCGCTCCATCTCGGCATAGAGATTCTGGGTCAGCTTCTCCACGTCCAGGGTCGGGGGGCTTTCAGTAGTCATTGGCAGCTCCCTTTCTGCGTGCCTGACCGGATAACCGATGAGTCCAGCTCACGGGTATGAGCTGGACCGGGTACCCGGAGCGGCGCTTAGCTCTCGGCGGCAGGCTTGCGGACCCGGCGCGTCTTTGGTGCGGCGGGCTCATCCGGGGCGGCGGCGCCGTTGGGGGACTCAGCGAGGGCGAGGCCACGGACGGCGTCGAGCAGTTCGTCGAGTTGAGCCTGCATGTCGTCGAGGCGCAGCTCGATGTTCGTCAGGCGAGCGGCGAGCGTGACCACCTCGGCGCGCGACGGCATGTTGATCTGCGCGAGGTACGTCTCCATATACTGCTGCACCGCTTTCTGGATGGGCGCAGAGGCAGCGAGGAGCGTATCGAGCTGCAGGCCGATCGCATTGGCGAAGACCTCGGTGTTGACCAGCGCGGTCATACCTTTGGCCCAGGCGTCAAGATTGGCGTCGCGAATGGTGCGCCAGGTACCGATCGGGTCGTTCGGATCAAACCCCTCGGTCGGGTTCTGGCTCATATCTGGTCTCCTTTGACGTAATACGCAGCATGGGCGCTGCCGGAGCAGGGCAATTTCCTTCAGGGTAGCTCAGATAGTTACTGCGCGGTTACATAAGCTCCGGGCCGATTCTGAGCCATCCCTTACGGTCCGACGGCGATCTCGTAGACCTGGCGCACGGCGTGGTCAACGCCACTGAGTGCCAGCTCCAGCGCATAGCGCCCGGTCCGGGTCGGGGTGAGGCGCAGCCGGTCGACGAGGATCGGCAGGCAATCGGCGGGCAGCGGCAGGCGGCGGCGAACCTCGGCGATGGTCGTGCCGGACGGGTCGCTCAGGCGCGCCTCCAGCAGCGCGTCCTGGTAGGCCCGCCGTGCATCATTGACGACGTAGAGCGGCAGTTCCAGGGCTTCACCCACGGCATAGCTGCGTGGCGCATAGAGGCAGAAGGCGTACTGCGGGCTGAAGGCCAGGCGCAGCGCGTAGTAGGAGCGCTTGGGCACGCGCCAGTAGTCGATCACGCTCCAGAGAATGGCCGGATAGGGGTCGACGAAGAGGAACGGGACGATGCCGCCGGTCGGGCGATACTTATGGGCGCGTAGCCGGTCGATGTAGTACCGGTTGATGAAGATCTGGTAGTCCTGCGACATGGCGATCGCCTCGGCGAGCGAGTCGGCCTCGTGCCATGCGATCCAATTTGACATAATTTCGGCCTGAAAACTGTGGCGTTCGCTGAGGCGGCGCACATCGGCGTCGCTGAGCTGTTCGGGCATGAACTTGCGTGCGCTTTCGAGATTGGGAAAGCTCTGGGCGCCGAACTCGGTCACGAAGACCAGGTTACCGGGAAAGCGCCGGTGCAGCACCTCGGCGTCGGCGAGCGTGCCGTAGTTGCGATACCAGCCAAAGTAGGCGTGGGCGTCGGTGCCTTTGCGCAGGTAGGGGATATCGATCTCGCCCGAGGAGCGCACCACCGGGCGGGTCGGGTCATCCGCCTCGACCACCTGCTTGAGCTGGGCATCGAGCACGTCACGGTTCCAGCTAAAGCCAAACGCGGTCCGGTAGGTCCGCAGTCGGCTGAGCAGCGACTCATCGGCGGTGTCTTCGATCACGACGGGCTCGTTGTGCATGCACCAGACGCCGATGCAGGGGTGGCCACCCAGCAGGCGCGACATCAGCCGGGCCTGGCGCCGCGCCTCCGGCAGGACGCGCCGGTCGTAGAGCCACTGGAGGGGGAAATCCTGCCAGAGCAGGATGCCGGCCGCATTTGCGGCCTCGTAAAACGCGGGATGCTCGATATGGGCGTGCACGCGCAGCAGGTTCATATGGCAGTCGCGGGCGAGGGCCAGATCGTGGTCGTAGCGCGCCCGGGTCATGGTGGCGAGGCGCATATCGCCTGGCGGGTAGTTGTTGCCTTTGGCCAGAAAGGGCACGCCGTTGAGGTGCGGGATCCAGTTGCGCAGCTCGAAGCTGCGCGCGCCGTAGCTGACGGTGTGGCTGTCGCTCAGCGCGCCGTCGCTGTGCACCTCCACCGTAACGTCGTACAGGTCGGGCCGGCCGAGGTCGTGCGTCCACCAGAGGCGCGGTTCGCGCAGCTTCAGCAGCCCGCCGAGCTCCTGGCGACCGCGGCGGAGCGCGCGGCGCTGCTCAAAGACCTGCGGCGCGCCGGCGAAACTGCGCGGGGTGAAGCGCAGGCTGATGGTGGCATACAGGTCGCGCGCGGCGTCCAGCTCCAGGTCGAAGCGCACCTGGGCCGTCTGCTCGTCGCAGCTGTGGGTGAGCAGGCGCACCTGCTGGAGGCGCAGCGGGCCACTGCCGTGGAGCTCGACGGGCAGCCAGATGCCTCCGGGGTTGGCGTGGGGGTCGAGGCAATCCCAGTGGGAGAAGACGCCGGTGATCATGGTTTTGCCGAGCTTGTTCCGCTCGTCCGGGCAGTCGACTTCGACCAGCAGGGTGTTCTCGGCCTGGATCAGGTCGCTCACATCGACCTCGTTGGGGATGAAGTAGCCCGTGTGGGCGTCGAGGTCGACCCCGTTGAGGTAGGGGCGCGAGTGGTAGAAAATGCCGTTGAGGCGCAGCCAGTAGCGGCTCGGCGGCGGCGCATGCGTTTGTTCGGGCGGCAGCGTGAAGCGGCAGCGATAGACGACCTTGCCGGCGTGCTGCTCCAGCCCGGGCAACTGCTGCCAGTGGGCGGGGACGCGGGCGGGGTACCAGCCAGCATCATCGCGCGGATAGATGCCGTGACGGAAGGCGGTGAGCGGGCGGATCTGCCAGTGGTCGCTAAGCGTGTGGAGGAGCATGGTCGTGCGTATCGAATGGTGCCGGGATTGCGGTGCTGATCGGGCTACAGCTCGCGGAGCACCTGCCAGTATACCGCGATGCGCTGGCGGCGCAGCGAGGGCCGGTGGCGCAGCAGCAGTTTAGTTGCCTCGACGGCAAGTTCGTAGGCGAAGCTGAGGCGCAGAAAGGCGCGCAGCAGGCGCGCGAAGCGCCAGCCGTACCACATGCGCGCCAGTAGGAGCTTGCTGCGATTGAAGTTGATCTGCCGTTGCGCCGGGACCTGCGCGCT
This sequence comes from Chloroflexota bacterium, assembly GCA_013388805.1. GTDB lineage: Bacteria > Chloroflexota > Chloroflexia > Chloroflexales > Chloroflexaceae > JACAEO01. The sequence goes on along the minus strand of JACAEO010000277.1, from coordinate 3,781 downwards.
ACTCTTGCCCTCGTGATGGATCACAACTGCATCAGGCAGGTACCAGATCACAGATTGACGTGGCGGCCGCTCACGACTGGCCGCGACGCGTGGCGCCTGCTGCAGGCGATACTCCCACTCCAGCTCCTCGCTGTAGAGGAAGAAGCGTTCGTCGAGCAGACCGGCGCGGCGGATGGCCGCGGCCCGCACGAGCAACGCGGCGCCCACCAGCCAGTCCACAGGCTGGGCGACGTCGTCCGGGGTGTCGGCGCAGCGATAGGTTTGCGCCCAGCGGTTGGCGGGCCAGCGCCGCTCGAGGATGGTACTCTCCCAGAACAGGCTGGCGCGGCTGGGGAAGCGCCGGCGCGTAGGCTGCGCGCTGCCGTCGGCGTAGCGCAGCTGCGGCCCCACCGCGACCAGCTCGGGGCGTGCCGCCAGCCAGCGCAGCAGGCAGGGGATGGCGTCGCCGACGACCTCTGTATCCGGGTTGAGCAGCAGCACGTAGGGGGTGTCGTCGGCCAGCAGCTGGCGCAAGGCACGATTGTTGCCCCCGGCGAAGCCCAGGTTTCCCCCCGGCTCGATCAGGCGGACCTGGGGGAACGTGGCGCGCAGCAGCGCGGCAGTGCCATCGCTGCTGGCATTGTCCACGACGATGATCGTGTAGTCGATGCCGCTGCCGGCGAGCGAGGCCTCGATTGAATGCAGGCAGCGCTGCAGCAGCGCACGGACATTCCAGGCGACGATGACGATGGCCAGGTCGGTCACGGCGCGTCCTCGTCGTACAGCAGCGTCAGGTGCTCGGCGTGGCCGGCCTCGGCGAAGATCAGCAACTCGTTGTGCTCGTGGAGCCACGAGGGCGGCAGCTTGTAGGCCTCCTGGGGGCCGATCTGCCAGAAGCGGGCGAGGTTGTGCCCATTGAGCCAGATCTGGCCCTTGTGCAGGCCAGCGGGCACGAGGCGCAGCGTTCGCGCACGAGGCAGCGCGCCAGCGGCGAAGCGCGCGCGGTAGAAGGCGGGCCCGTCGGGGACGGGCGTGCCCGGGCCGGGGCTGACCCCGTCGCGGAAGCTCCAGCGGGCCGGCAGGGGGCGGCTGGCATCGAAGGTGGCGAGCGTGGCGCGCCATGGCGCCCCGCCGTAGCCCTGGAGGTTGAGCGCCAGCACGTTGTGGCCCGGGCGCAGCAGTGCCGTGATATCGCGCTTGATCAGCCCGCCGCTACGGTGGCGGCTGAAGCGTTCGATGGCAACGCCATTCACGAACAGCGCCCCGCTGCTGCGGTCGCCGCTGAGGTGCAGCAGGGCGTGGTGGCCAGCGGGCACCGCGATCGCGCGCAGCAGCCAGAGTGATGGCACGCTGAAGGCCAGGCGCCCCAGGTGGACATCGACCGCGTCGGGGCGCAGCGTAGCGGGCTGGGCGCCGGCGATCGCCTCGCCGGCGAAGACCGCCTCCTGCCAGAGCGCCACCCAGCCGGCGGAGAGGTCTGCCTCGGCCCCGCCGAGGTAGAGCGTATCGCGCAGCCCTTTGGCTTCGCCGAGGCCGGAGCCGTAGTTGAAGCGGCCGAGGTTATCGGCGAGGATGCGCAGGTCGTGGTGGCCGGCGTCGAGCTGCAGGGGCAGGGTATAGCGGGGGCCATCGGGATCGACGCCGAGTGTGCCGAGCTCAACGCCGTCCACGAAGACGCGGGCGCGGTCGCTGAGCCAGGGCGCGATCAGCCTATCCACCAGCGGCGCGGACAGTTCCAGCTCGGCCCGGTACCAGCCATAGCCAAGGTCGCAGCCGAGCTGTTCGAGCGGCAGCGGGGCGGCGAGCGGATGCCAGCCCTCGCCGGAGCCGAGCTCGTCCACCGCCAGGTGCTCGAGCGGCAGGCGTATGGCTTGTGGGCGGCGGGTTGGCGCGGGTGGCATGGATTGCAGGCTACCATCGGGCAGGATGCTGCAGCGTGCCGCGGCCTCGCTGCTCAGCACGTGCAGCCGCAGGCGCCCAGCCGGGCCGTGCAGATCGAGACTGGCGCCCTGCCCGGTGACCCAGTAGCGCAGCTGCAGGGTATGGCCCGTCAGCCTGGGGCGGAGACTGGAATCGGCGCGTGTCAATGCCAGCGGCGCACCGAGGCCGGGCATGGCCAGCTCGAGCTCGCCCTGCTCGCCGGGGGGGCCGTAGACAACCAGCAGATGGTGATCAGCGTGGGGCCAGCAGCCGAGGATACGCCCGTTATGGCAGACGAGCTCGATGCCCTCGGCAAGCGGCAGGCGGGCAAAGACCGGCTTGATGCTGGCCGGTTCGACTTCAACGACCAGGTGACGGGCGGGCTCATCGAGGAAGACCTGGTAGCTCTGGGCCTCGAGGCCGGGGTTGGCGAGGAAGCTCGCCTGAAACTGGCGCCAGTGTGCTGGCGCACCGGGGCCGGCGCATACGGACCGATAGGGGGCCACGCCGCCCTCGCTCCGGCCACTCACGGCGGCGGGGGCGAGCACCCGCAGGCCGCCCGGCACGGCGTCAGCGAGCACCGGGGCGAGTTGCGCGCCGAGCGAGCCGAGAAAGAGGTGATGACGGCGGGCGACGAATGCCTTTTCGCGCAGTTCGCCGTACTCGCTCACCGGGGCATCGTAGTCGTAGCTGGCGGTCATATGCACCAGATCGCCGCCCACGGTGCGCCCGCCCCAGAAGGCGAAGTTCGTTCCGCCGGCCCACATCCAGTGGGAGAAACCGGCGCAGCCGACCGCGGTAAGCTGGTGCAGGGTCATATCGAGCTTCGCTGCCGTCTTGCGCGTTTGCAAGCTGGCGCCCCAGCTATCGAACCAGCCGCTCCACAGCTCGCTAACGATCATGGGATTGTCGGGCCAGAGACTCCGGGTTTGCACGAGCTTCTCGGCGATGCCGCTCCAGCCATTGCGGAACTCGGGCCACTCGGGGGTGGCGCCCATACAGGTGTAGAGGGGCACCTCGATGCCGCGTTCCGCCATGGCGCGCGCGAGGGTCCGCTGGTGGGCATCGTGGCTGTAGACGCCCGAGGCCCAGTGCTCATTTTCGATCTGGCAGAGGATGATCGGGCCGCCGCGGGGATACTGGCGCGGCACGAGGATGGGCATAAGCTGGTCGAACCAGTGCAGGGCGGCGCCGAGGTAGCCCGCGCTATCGACGCGCAGCCGGATCGACGGGTCGGCGCTGAGCCAGGCGGGGATGCCGCCATTCTCCCACTCGGCGCAGATGTAGGGCCCGGGGCGAACGATCGCCTTGAGGCCCAGGTCGTGGCAGAGGTCGAGGAAGGCGCCGAGGTCGGCCTCAGCGGCGAAGTCGAAGACGCCGGGGTGGGGCTCGTGACGGTTCCAGGGGATGACCGTATCGATGGTATTGAGCCCGGCCCAGCGCGCCTGTTCGAGCAGGGGCCGCCACTCGGCACGGGGCCAGCGGAAGTAGTGGATGCAGCCGGCCAGCAGGTAGAACGGCTCGCCATCGAGTTGCAGACCGTCGCGGTCAAGGGTCACTGAAGGGCTCACGGGCGGGTCCTTTGACGAGCATTGAGCAAAGGAGGACGTCGACAAAGCAGTCGTAACATACACGGTATCATGTGCTTGTCAAGGGGCAAGGCTCCCATCGGCCCAAGGTGTTGCACATAGGCGCTGCGCCCCCCCTCCCAACCCTCCCCCGCTGGGGGAGGGCGTCCGCGGCGCCTCCCCCCAGCGGCTTTCAGGGGTAGCGTTTCTGGCGGATGGCGTCCTGATGCGCTGCTTGCCCTCATCCCCCTCCCCCCCCTCTCCCAGCCTGGGAGAGGGGGGTATGTTGTTGGCGTTGCGGTGCGCCAGCGAAG